>DATLBA010000148.1:0-18291 GCA_035527275.1 Phycisphaerae bacterium | reverse complement strand
TCCAGCCAGGCGTTGGAGACCACGATTCCCATCCGTCCGCCGACCTTAAGATGCGCCGCTGCGTGGAAAAAGAGGTAGGCGTAAATGTCGGCCTGGCCGGAAAGGCAGAGTCTGTGGTCCCTGAACAGTTCGCGGTACTCGCTGTGCCAGTCTTCAAACAGCGCCCGTTCCAGGTCTTTCTTATAGCCCGGGTTGGACCTTTCAATGAGTTCCTGGCGGATGTAGGGGAAGTTGCCGACGATGCCGTCGAAAAGGGGGATTGTTTCCTTCTCCTTGTGGTCGGGGTCGAAAGCAACCCTGGGAGGAGGAAACTCGAAGGTCATGCCGGGTCTCACTCCGAAGAAATCCTCGCTGACCACTCTTGGGAAGTTGTTGTAGTCGCTCAAGTCCTGCCGAAACAGATTAATCGTCGCCAACTGCGCGGGAAATCGCGCGATGTCCACGCCCCACAGTTGCGGCAGAAGTTGATGATGAGGCTTCGCGACCATTCGCTTCAATCGGTCATAGGCGCGCACCAGGAACGTCCCCGTTCCACAGGTGGGATCAAGCACCCGGTCTTCCGGATAGCGCACACAGAAGCCCACGA
Organism: Phycisphaerae bacterium; assembly: GCA_035527275.1. Lineage (GTDB taxonomy): Bacteria > Planctomycetota > Phycisphaerae > FEN-1346 > FEN-1346 > DATLBA01. The sequence continues at coordinate 17,705 of DATLBA010000148.1, read as the reverse complement.
TGAAATCGACAAGGTCCTCGCGCGTAAAATACTGGCCCAGACTGTGGCGGGTCTCCGGGGGAATCAACTGCTCAAACACTCTGCCGACCACATCCAGGGGCATTTGCTCAAAATTGTATTCATTCAGGTGTTCCACCATGTCGGCCAGAATCGCGGCCCCGCGGCGCGCGAAAGGAATCGTGTCGGTAATGTCCGGCTCAAAGACGGCCTGGTAGTCGATGTCGCGCGCCTTCTGGAATAGTTCGGCGAGTTTGCGACCCAGTTGGCGCGGGGGTATGCCCGCAAGTGTCATCGGAGGTAAACGCAGCCGGTAGCGTCGCAACGTCTGATAAAAAAGGATTTTTGCAATGAGTTTATAAACGATCTGCCTCGCGAGGGTCTTCTGGTAATCTGTGTCGTATTTGTTGACGCCTTGTTTCTTCGCCCAGGCGTCCAATTCCTTGTCGAATTTGCGGTTGCCGCGCCTTCGGCTCAGGGTTTCCAACATTGGGTCGTAAAGTTCCTGGGCGGCCTGCCTTAGAACGCCCACGAAGACCGAGGTATCGGCGTGCGCGAGGTTTACCGAGGCATCTTCATATAGACGCCCCAAATCAATAAGGAGTCTGGCGCACTGTTCCTTTAGGCGCACATAGACTACTTGTTCTTGTATGTCCTCCTCTTTGCGGATTTGGGGAATGGGCGGGTATTCGCGCACTTTATCTTCTTCGCAAACCATGCCTCTGGGGCGCGTGCGCCAGATGATGGCCGTGGCCATGTTCCACGTGACAAAGTAGTCCGCCTTCAGGGTTCGGGCCTTTTTGACGGCCTTTTCGAGCAGTTTTGGGTCGCGCGCGTCCGTGGAAGGAGTTTTGAGTTCCCAGCCGCAGAAGTGTTGCCTGCCTTCCGCATCCAGCGTCAAAAGAACATCGGGGAATTTGGTTGTGGGCAGGCCGTATAGGGATGGGTCATTCCAGGCATTGCCGAAAGGCGAGCCGCCATGGGATATTTGCTCCTTTATCCAGGCGATCACTTGCCCGGCGAAGGATCGTTCGCCCGGTTTGATTTTGGATCGAGCCATATCGCCCGCCCTTACCGACGGATTAAGGGACCGGGATAAGTTAGCAGTTAGAGGGGCCGGGAGCAAGGGGCTCGTTTATCGGGAGCAATCAGTGCGGGGGGCTCATTTATCGGGAGGGAGCCATTTGGGAAAAATTTCACTTTTCGGTTGACACATGCGGCGTTTGCCCCCTAACCTTCCGTAGCAGCCGAGAGTGAACCGTCTGGGCGAATCACTGCCGCGTTTCCGGCCGCTGGCTGATCGAGGGCACGGAGGCACAATCGGACTCATTTTGCGTCCGGTTGAGGCTGTTTCACAACGTGCGCGGCGGGTCTCCCGACCCGCCGCGAGAAAGGCGGCCAAGCGGGGTGGCGGGTGGGGACACCCGCCACCCGAGGGATACGAAACGGCTTCTTAGGGGGCCCGTGGTGCAGAAGATGTACTTTTGCGACGAAGCGTCACTGGTGCGGCTCCTCGAGTCGCTCGACGCGGCCGACGTCTATGCGGTGGTCCGGCGGGAGCGGGGTCCCGAATACTCGAACCTGCGGAAGACGGAGGGCGCGGAACTGGCCCTGCGGGAGCCTCGGCCGAGCGCAAGCCCCAAGTCTTTCCTCCTACCGGTCAAGGAGCGAGTGGCCGCGTACGATTCGGAGGGGGTCCACGAAGAGGGTTCCCGCCCGACGTGTGGCCGGCGGGCGCTGGTCGGCCTTCGGAGTTGCGATCTTCAGGCAATTGAATATCTGGATAAGGTTTTCCGCGAGGGTGAGTTCCGGGACCCGTTCTACGAGGCTCGCCGCGCCGCCGACGTGCTCATCACGGTCGATTGCGTGGCGGTTCACGAGAACTGTTTCTGCACAGCGCTGGGAGGCAAACCCTACGCGGAGAGCGGATTCGACCTGAACATCACCCCGGTCTCGAAGGGCTATCTCCTGGAGGTCGGCAGCGATAAGGGACAGGCAATCGTCGACAAGGCAAAGGACCTGGTCCGTGAGGCCACCGGGGAGGAGATCGACGAGCGGCGGCGCCTGCGGGAGAAAGCCTGCGAGGACCTCGACCGCCAGAACGAAGGGCTTCGCCTTCCGGACAAGTTGCAGGAGATTCTCCTTTCGAAGCAGGAGTCCGACGAGTGGACGAAGCACGCCAGCAAGTGCGTCGAGTGTGCGGCGTGCACGTTCGTCTGCCCCACGTGCCATTGCTTCTACCTTCATGACCAGGTGCTGGGGCCGGACGAGTTCGAGCGCGTCCGGACGTGGGATTCGTGCCTGCTGGGCGACTATTCTCGGATGGCGGGGCCGGCGGGCGCGAAGCCGACGCCGCGGCCGCGCCTCCAGAGCCGATTTGTCAATCGGTTTCTCCACAAGTATGCCTTCAGCCCGGAGCAGTATGGGATGCTTGGCTGCACGGGGTGCGGCCGGTGCATCGAGGCCTGTTTCGGGAAAATCGACATTCGGGAAGTTCTGAAGGAGTTGAGCGGTGTCAAGAGCGGTTGAAGCGAATCCGTACGCGTCCGAGATCGCGCATCTTTCGAGCGTCATTGACGAGACGCCTACCATTAAGACATTCTGTTTCGACCTGGACAAGCCGCTGGAGTTTCGCGCCGGCCAGTTCGTTCAGTTAGGGGTGCCCGGGGTGGGCGAGGGGCCGTTCACGCCCTCCAGTTCCCCCCTTGATCCGAAGCATCTGGAGGTGACGGTGCTTCGGACCGGCCGCGTGACCGAACGCCTTCACGAAATGGCCGAGGGGGATAAGTGCCTGCTTCGCGGTCCTTACGGCAAGGGGTATCCGGTTGAGAAACTCGAGGGCAAGGACGTCCTGATTGTGGGCGGCGGCGTGGGTCTGGCGCCGCTGCGGGCGCTGATTTACAAACTTCTGTCCATGACCGATCGGCTGAAGAAAGTCGTTATCAAGAACGGGGCTCGGGAGACGGCTGAACTCCTGTTTCGCCGCCAGTATGATGAGTGGGCCGCGCGCGACAAGGTGTCGGTGGAAGTGACGATCGACCGGTCCGAGCCGGGGTGGAACGGCAAGGTCGGCGTGGTGACGACGCTGCTTGAGGACATCGGGTCGGAAGTGGATATTTCCAACGCGTATGCGTTTTCGTGCGGCCCGGAGATTATGCTGAAGTTCGTGACGCAGACGCTGCTTGAGAAGGGTTTTACGCCGGAGCAGATTTACCTGTCGATGAACCGGCGGATGAGTTGCGGGATCGGCAAGTGCGGCCGGTGCAACATCGGGCCGTACTATCTGTGCAAGGACGGGCCGGACATCTGCTACGCGAAGATTAAGGATTACCCGAATGTGTTCTAAGCCGTTCCCTTCCATGGGCGAACCGAGCGCCTCACGGTGTCTTTTCTGCAACGTGGGCTGCCCGGTCCGCGTCATTCGGTCCGGGCCGGACCGGTATCTGCCCGATTATGTGCCGCATGAGGGGTACGCAGGGCTTTGCGGCCGGGGCAGCGTCCTGGTGGACCTGCTGGATCATTCATATCGGATTCGCGACGCGCACCGGCACGGCGAGGTCCGCGAGACGCTGAGCGTCGAGGCGGCCGCGCGCGAGATGGCCGAGGCGCTGCGGTCGGCCGGGTCCGCTGCTGTTATCGTTGACGGCAACTACGGTGTGGACACGGTGGCGGCGGCGGGGCGCTTTGCTCAGGACGCCGGCGCCCGCTGGGCGGCCTTCGTTCCGCCGAGCGACGAAAGCCTGGTGCGCGGGCTGGATGCCGCCGGCTGCGAGTTTGTGGGGCCGGAGGCGCTCGAGGAAGCCGACGCGCTGCTCGTGATCGGGGACGTTTTTGCGACCCATCCCGTGGCCGCCCACTGGATTCTCGGAGCCAGGGCGAAGCAGCCGCGGATACCTCTGTTCGTTCTGGCGGATGCGTGCGGCGTGACGACCGAGTTCGCAAGTGCTTATTTTCAGCCGTTTCCCGGCGACGGTGCGGCTGCGGCGGTGGCGTCCATTCGCACTGGCCGCGCCGAAGGCGTCGGGCCGGAGGCGCTGCCCCTGGCCAGATGGAGGGAAGAACTCAGGGCGGCCAAGCGGCCGGCGATTGTGGTCGCCGCTGATTCGGGGCGCGCCAGCGTCTCTCGGCTGGCGAGCGAAGCGGCAGCGTTGGCAAAGGAACTGGGCGCTGCGGTGTGTCCGCTGACGGTATACGGCAACGCGTGGGGGGCGGTCCGTGCGGCGTCCGCCGGCGGGGCCGTGACTGTTGAGCAAATCCTTACGGATCCGCCGCAAGCGCTTCTGGTCATCGGGACGGATCTGGAGTCGGCGCTGGCGCCGCAGGCGGTCGCGTCGGCCCTGGGGGCCGTCGAAACCCTTGTTTACATGGGCCCGATGCCGAATCGGACGAGCCGGTGCGCCGCGTTGGTATTGCCGGCGGCGTTTCCGTTCGAGGACGCGGGCCGCGCGCTTCTGGGCCCCGGCCGGGAGGTGGCGTTCGAGCCGCTCATGGCGCCGCCCGCCGGTGTGCCGACGGTGCGGGACGTCCTCGAGATGGCGGGAGCGAGCGCCGAGGTGCGCGCCGATCTTTCAGAGGCGGCGGCCCCCGCTGCTGCCGGACCGAGCAGTGCCGAGCCGCGGGGGGAAGGCATCCTGTTGACCCTGGCGCACGACCCGGTTCATTTTGCCGATGGGAGCCTGACGCGCGAGGCGGCTTGGCCGCAGGCAGTCGTTCCGGGTCCGGTGCTTCGGATGGCCCGAGAGGATGCGGAGGCGGCGGGCCTGGCGGACGGCCGGCGCGCCGTCGTCCAGGGACCGGGCGGTTGTGTTGAGGTGGAGGTGGCGACCTGTGTGAACCAGCGGCCGGGGCAGGTGCGCGCGAGCGCCGCTTTCCCGGCGGTGCGGAACGTGTTCGGCTGGGAACTCGACGCCCCGGACGCGTATGAGCCGGTCCGGGTCCAGGTGGGAAAGGCTTAGCCGTGGCCGAAACGGGAACCGCTCAAGTAATCGAGAAGCGGGTTGTGCTCGACCTGGACCGGTGCATCGAGTGCAAGTCGTGCATGGCTGCCTGCTTCTACGGGCACGAGGAGATGGCCGGTGTCCAGTTCGTGGACATCGGGCCGGCGCTGCTGCCGGTCGTGTGCCGCCAGTGCGCCGACCCGGCGTGCGTGGAGGTTTGTCCAGCCGAGGCGATGATCCGCAACGAACGGGGCGTGGTGGCGCGTGGGATCTTCCGCTGCCGTGGATGCGGGTCGTGCGTGCGTGCGTGCCCGTTCGGGGTTCTGAGCCTCGAGATGGTGGGGCACCAGGTGGCCAAGTGCGATTTGTGTCAGGACCGGATCGAGCGGGGCCTGGAGCCGCGCTGCGTCGCGGTGTGTCCGACCGGGGCGCTGCGGTTCGCGACAACCGAGGAGATCGAAGCCGAAGGGCTGACGGTGCTTGGTGGGCGCGTGGCGGGCGACCATCCGATTCGGCGGAGGTAACCGGCGTGGAAGTGATCGCAATATTTCTGGCGGCGTCGTTCGGGACGCTGGCGCTGGGCATGGTCTCCAGTTGGGTGGACCGCAAGGTGACGGCGCGGGTCCAGTATCGCGTGGGTCCGCCGCTGCTTCAGCCCTTCTACGACGTCGTGAAATTGATGGGCAAAGAGACATTGGTGTCAAAGCGGGCTCTGGGCCGGGGCTTTTTGCTCGCGCCGGTGGTGGGGCTTGCGTCGGCGGCGGTGGCGGCAACGATCCTCTGGGCGGCGAACCTGTGGCCCAGGGAGGCGTTTGTCGGCGACCTGGTTGTGGTGATTTACCTGTTGACGATTCCGGCGATGGCGACGATTTACGGTGCGGCGGCTTCGGGGTCGTCGCATGCCGCCGTCGGCGCAAGCCGCGAAATGAAACTGCTCCTTGCTTACGAGTTGCCGCTCGTTCTTTCGGCGCTCGTGCCGATTTTGCAACTCAGGCACGTCGAAGGGCTCAGCACCTTCTCGCTGGGCGCGCTGGTCGCGTTTCAGCAAGACGCAGGCTGGGCTCTGTGGAGCGTAAGCGGGGTCATCGCCGCTGTTGCGGCGCTTATTGCGCTTCAGGCCAAGTTGACGCTGGTGCCCTTCGACATGCCGGAGGCCGAGACGGAACTGATGAGCGGCGTGTATCTGGAGTACTCCGGCCCGCCGCTTGCGATGATTAAACTGTCGCGGATGTTCCTTCTGGCGGTGGCGCCCGTTTACTTTGCCACGCTTTTCCTCGGCGGGCTGGGCGCGAACACGTGGCAAGGGTGGCTGGCGCTGGCGGGCAAGTATGTCGTCGTGCTGGTTCTGGTGGTGCTGATTCGGAACACGAATCCGCGGGTGCGGATCGACCAGGCGGTGCGGTTCTTCTGGTTTCTCCTGACGCCGCTTGCGATTGTGGCGGTGGTGCTGGCGGGGCTGGGGTACTGAAGATTTGAGCCCGCCTTCGGCGGGTAAAATTGCAGGTTTCCGGTTGTGGATTGAGAGGTCGCGGATGGGTTTGACGACGTGGGGCCTGAAGAAGTCGCCGTGGGTTTACCACGTGAACGTAGGGGCCTGTAACAACTGCGACATCGAAATCCTGGAACTCTTGACGCCGCGCTACGACATCGAGCGTTTCGGGATGGTGCTCGTCGGGAGCCCGCGTCACGCGGATGCCCTTTTGGTGACGGGTATCTGCACGCGGCAGGCGGAGCGGCGCCTTGTGGAGGTGTACACCCAGACGCCGAAGCCGTGCGTCGTGTTCTGCATCGGGTCGTGTGCGATGACGGGCGGGATTTTCCGGCACGCGTATCACTTCAGCCGCCCCGTCGATGAGGTGATCCGCGAGGTGGACCCGGACGCGATTATCGCCTACGTGCCGGGTTGTCCGCCGAAGCCGGAGGCGATGATTGCCGGGGCTGTCACGGCCCTGGGCACGCTTTAGGAAGGCTGTTCGAGCCGCCCGCTTCGGTGGGCGGGTGTCAGGAGGCGCGGTAGGCGCAGCCAACAGGGAAGCAAACCGATGTCAGAAATAAAGAACGTGACCGGCGCGGAGATTGAGAGTCCGCTGCTTTCGCGCGTCGTGGAGGCTCTGGGCGGGCTGGTCCTCGAGGTTGAGGAACAGGACCCGCGGCAGGGCTGGGTCCGCGTGGACCCGGCGCGGGTCCGCGAGATGGCCCGCATCATGTTCCACGACCTCGGCGCGCGCCTGGCCACTGTGACCGGAATCGACGTCCGCGACGGCATCGACATTTTGTACCACTGGTGTTTCGCCGGGGACACGTATGTCGTGACGGTCAAGGGTTTGGCGGCGCGGCCGTCGCTGGAGATTGATTCGGTCGGGCAGGACCTTCCGGCAGCGGACTGGATCGAGCGTGAGATGCACGACCTTTTGGGAGCGGAGTTCCGCGGGCACCCGGACATGCGGCGTCTGATTCTGGCGGACAATTGGCCCGATGGGGTCCATCCGCTTCGCCGCGACTTTCAGGTGCCGAAGGTCGATGCAAGCGGTAGGCGCGAAACCGACCGGTGGGCCGGTGCGCCGGACAAGAAGAGGCCGCCGGAGCCACCGAAACACAAGACCCCGCCGACAGGGACGATGCTCGTCAACGTCGGCCCGTTCCATCCCTTGCAGGAAGAGGCCGAGTTCTTCCAACTCTACTGCGAGGGGGAAACGGTCGTCGATATGGACGTCCGGCTTGCCTACAACCACCGCGGCATCGAGGAACTCTCGACGCGCATGACGTGGGACCAGGTGCCGTTTCTGGTCGAGCGGGTGTGCGGCATCTGTTCGGCCAGCCACCCGTGGGCCTACATTCGGGCCGTCGAGAGTATCTGTGGGATCGAGGCGCCGCCGCGGGCCGAGTACTTGCGCACGATCGTCGCGGAACTCGAGCGGCTGCACAGCCACATGCTCTGGATCGGTCTGGCCGGCCACTTCCTCGGCTACAACACGGTCTGGATGTGGGCGTGGAAATACCGCGAACCGGTGATGGACATCCTGGAACTCATAACGGGGAGCCGCATCCATTACGCGAACAACAAGATCGGCGGCGTGCGCCGAGACGTGCCGCCGGACCTGTACCCTGAAATCCGCAAGGCGGTGGACTCCATCAAGAAACCTCTGGAAATGCTGACGAACGCCATCCTCGACGACCCGGTGCTTCACGCGCGCTTGAAGAATGTCGGCGTGCTTTCGAAGGAGGACGCCCTGGCCTACGGTGTGACGGGTCCGACGGCGCGCGGCAGCGGCGTGGATATCGACGTGCGGCGCGACGACCCGCTCGGCGTGTACGACCGCGTTGAGTGGAGCGTGATTGTCCAGGAAGCGGGCGACGTTTTTGCGAAGGCGGTCGTCCGGTGCCTCGAAAATTTCGAGTCCATCAAGATCATCGAGCAGTGCCTGGACCAGATACCCGAGGGGCTGGTTGAGACGCCTGTGTCCCATATTCCGCCGGGCGAGGGGTGCGGCCGCTACGAGGCGCCGCGCGGCGAGACGTTCCACTACGTCCGCAGCGACGGCGGCGCCGGGCCGGTGCGCCACAAGATTCGCGCCCCCAGTTACGTGAACATCCCCTCGTTCAAGGCCAGTTGCATCGGCCAGCACATTGCCGACGTCACGATTACGCTGGCTGCCGTGGACCCGTGCTACTCGTGCACGGAGCGGCTGGCGCGGGCTTACGACGCGGAGAGCAGAAAGCCGCTGTGGAATTTCAGCGACCTGGTGCGCATCAGCCAGGAGCGCACGAAGCGCCTGAGAAAGGAAGTCTAGGGGCCGACACATGGCGGACTACATCCGGCTGCTGGGGGTTCCGCTGGTCGGCGGCACGGCCATTTACGCCCTGTGGATTCTCGTGGGCTGGGCCGGCCGGCGTTCGGAGAGCACGCGGTGGAGCCTGGCGGCAGTCGTGAAGGTGGCGGCGCTGGTGTTCGCGGCATGGACGGTTGTCCAGGCATGGTGCTTTTTCCAGGCGCCGCCTGAGGCCTGGAGGGCCGGCGGGTCGATTGACCTGGGTGGGATTATCCTGGCGGCCGGCTTCCGTGCCGACGGCCTCTCGGCGCTGATTGTGCTGGCGGCCTCCGGCATCGCGCTTCTTGTGACGCTTTACAGTCTGCGCGCGATGGCGGGGCACGCGCGGGAACCCGTTTTCTATGCGTACCTGCTGTGGACGGTGGCGGCCGTGATGGCGGCTGCGCTCGCCGATACGTTCCTCGTGCTGATCCTGGCTTGGGAGATAGCAACGGTCTTGCTGTATCTTTTGATCGGCATGGGCCGGCCCGAGGCCCGGGCGGGGGCGATGAAAACGTTCGCGATGCTCGGGTTCGCCGACCTGTGCCTGCTTCTGGGCGTCGCGCTGCTTCTGGGGTCGGGGCTTCTCGAAAACGACCTGCCGATCGGCGGGACGCGCGTGGTGACGGACACGCCGCTCGGGGTGATTGCTTATTTGCTTATGATTGCGGCAGCGGTGGCCAAGGCTGGTGCGATGCCGCTCCACACGTGGATTCCGGCGGCCAGTGAGGACGCGCCGACGCCGGTGTTTGCGCTGCTGCCGGCGGCGCTCGATAAACTGCTGGGGATTTACCTGCTGGCGCGCCTCACGTTTGAGACATTTGCCGTCAATTCGGCGCTGGCGGCGGTTCTCATGGTTATCGGGGCCGCGACCATCCTCTGTGCCGTGATGATGGCGATGATCCAGCACAACCTGAAGCGGCTGCTGGCGTTTCACGCGGTCAGCCAGGTGGGTTACATGGTCCTGGGGATGGGCTTGGCGGCGGCGGTGTTGGCGCCGTCGCGCATGGCTGGGACAAGTGCGTCTGCCGAGGTTGTGGCAGTGGCGGCCATCGCGTTCTGCGGCGGCCTGTTCCACATGCTCAACAACGCCATTTACAAGTGTGCCCTGTTTCTTGGAGCCGGTGCCGTCGAGCGCGTGACGGGGACGACGGAACTGGACCGGCTGGGCGGCCTGGCGCGCGTCCTGCCGGTGACGTTCGTATGCACCGTGGTGGCGGCGCTGGCCATTTCCGGCGTGCCGCCGCTCAACGGCTTCGTCTCGAAGTGGCTGGTGTACACCGGTGCGCTGGGCGGGGGGTCGCCGTTGGCCACGGCGTGTCTGGTGGCCGCGGTGTTCGGGTCGGTGCTGACGCTCGCAAGTTTCGTCAAGGTGCTGCACTCGGTCTTTCTGGGGACGCGCGGGTCGGCGGTGCCGGACGAGGGCAAGTTGCGCGAGAGCCTCTGGATGGCGTTGCCGATGGTCGTGTTGGCGCTGGCGTGCATCGGTTTGGGCGTTTTCGGCCCGCAGGCGGTTGAAACGCTTATCGTCCCGGCCGCGCAGACCGTCGGGATTGATACGGCGGCGCTCGGGACGGCGGGCGGCGGGCTGGCGCTTGGGCCGGGCATGGGCCTTTGGGCACCCGGACTGGCGACGGGCCTCATCCTGATTGGTGTTGCCCTTGGCCTGCTTTTCTACTTCGTGAGCCGCGGGATGAAGGTCCGAGTCGTCGCGAACTTCGCCGGCGGCGAGGACACGTCCTCCGACGCGCAGTGGCACGTTTCCGGGACGCACTTTTACGAGACGATTCGGCAGTTGCCGATTCTGCGCGGCGTGTTCGGCGACGCATCGGCGGGCGCCTTCGACGTGTATCGTCTGAGCGGACGCTACGGGAGCACGCTGGTTGAACAACTGCGCAATTGGCACACGGGCGTGCTGGCCGTTTACGCCAGTTGGGTCGTGGTGGGCTTGATGGTGCTGGTGGTGGTCCTGGCGTTGCGCTGAGGCGCCGTTCGAGCCCGCTGCGGGAGCAGCGGGGCATGCTGGAATTGTGCGATAGCCGCAAGGGGAAGGGAATCGCTTAATGGATCCGCTCCTGGTGCTGCTTCTGGTGCTGCTGGGGTTCATGCTCATCGGCTCGTTGATTGCCATCGAGACGCGGGACCTGCTTTCGAGCATCATTTCGATCGGGGCGGTGGGCCTCGCCCTGAATGTCGTTTTCCTGATGCTCGGGGCGCCGGACCTCGCCATTACGCAAGCGGTGGTCGAAATCATCATCCTTGTGGTTCTGTTGCGTGTGATCCTTACGCGACGTGATGAGAGTTACGCGACGAGCCGGTCCACGCTGGCCGTCGGCTCGGTGCTCTTGGTGCTGGGTTTCCTGGTGGCGTTGGTGTTCGGTGCCCTGAGTCGGTCGGGTGGCGGTGGGCTCCAGATGCGGCCCTTTGGCGACCCGCTGATGAACGAGAGCGGCCCGGCCACGGCGATGGCCCCGGCGGGAGAACCGCAGGCCGTCCCGCCGGAACACCGTACGGAGGCGATGCCTCAGAGCATCGGGGGCGCGTACCTGAAGTATGGTCTTGAGAAGACCCGGGCTGCCAATTACGTCACGGGAATCCTGTTGGATTATCGTGCATACGACACGCTCGGGGAGGCGACCGTCATCTTTGTCGCGGTCATCGGCGCGTACGCCGTTCTTCGGAAGGTTGGGAGACACCGTCATGGGCGGGATGTCGTTAATCGTTAAGAACATCACACGTCTGGTCGCGGCGTTCATCGCCCTGTTCGGCGCGTACATCGTGCTTTACGGGCACCTGACGCCGGGGGGTGGGTTTGCGGGGGGCGTCATCCTGGCCAGCGCGCTGGTGCTGGTGGTGCTGGCGTTCGGCGAAGAGTTCAGCCGCCAGATTTTTTCGCACGGGGCGGCGCGCGTGAGCGACTCGGCAGGCGCGCTGGTTTTTCTGCTCGTGGGGCTGTCGGGGTATCTGGCGGGGGCGTTTTTCGCGAACTTCCCGGACCTGCTGGGGACGGTCGGGCGGCTGGCGTCGGCGGGAACGATTCCCATTTCGAACCTGGCCATCGGCGTGAAAGTCGGCGCGGGGCTGTTTGGGGTGTTTCTGGCACTGGCGCTGTTCCGTCGGCGCGGCGAGCGGCGGTCGATGGAGCCGGACCTGGAAGTTTTTGATACGGAGGCCCGATCATGACACTCGAGATGATGCCTTATCTGTTGGCGTTTGTGCTTCTGGTGATCGGGCTGTACGCCATCGTGGCCAAGCGGAACGTCATCAAGGTAATCGTTGGCCTCGTCATCATCCAGTATGCCACCAACCTGTTCTTGATCCTGGTGGGCTACCGGCGGCTGGCGGGCGAGGGAGCGCCGGTCGTACCCATTCTCACAGGCCCGGTGTCGGAAGCGGGGCGACTGGCCGAGCAGGCGGTCGATCCGCTTCCTCAAGCCCTGATCTTGACGAGCATCGTCATCGGCCTGAGCGTTACGGCTCTCATGGTGGCCTTGGCGATCCGACTGTACGATAGGTACGGAACCTTTGACACAGGACGCATACGAAACCTGAGAGGGTAGGCTTTAGGGCTGCAAGCGGGAGGAGACGACGTGGAGAACCTGATGCCGCTCCTGGTGGCCGTGCCGCTCGCGGGCGGATTCCTGATGCCGCTCGTCGGGCGGTTGACGGGGCCGCGGCGCGCCGCAGCGATCCTGCCGATTGTGATGGCGGCCGGGATACTTGTCCTGGCGCTCGGCCTGCTCTTCCGATCCGACCCCACGCCGCTGACCTACTGGATGGGGGCATGGCGGTTCCCGGTTGGCATCAGTCTGGTGGCCGACGGCCTGTCGAAACTCGTCCTGCTTGTCATCGCCGTGATCAGCCTCCTAGCGCTCCTTTTCAGCATGGACTACATGACCCGGTACACGAGTCCGGGCCTGTATTACAGCCTGTTTATGCTGATGCTGGCGGGGATGAACGGCGTGGTGCTGGCCGGGGACCTGTTCAACCTGTTCGTGTTTCTCGAGATTGCGAGCATCGCGAGTTACGCCCTGGTGGCGTTCGGAACGGAGGCGGACGAACTGGAGGCGAGTTTCAAGTACCTCGTCCTTGGGGCGATTGCCAGCGTGTTCGTCCTTGTGGGTATCGCCATTGTTTACAACGTGACGGGCCACTTGAACTTGGCAAAGATCGCCGAGGTGCTCCGCGCCGGCGGTGGCCTGACGGTGCCGCTGTATCTAGCGGCGGCGTTTTTCCTCATGGGCTTCGGGCTGAAGGCGGCGATGGTGCCGTTCCACGCCTGGCTGCCGGACGCGCACCCTTCGGCCCCCGCGCCGATTAGCGCGATGCTCTCGGGCGTCCTGATTAAGGCCTGCGGTGTCTACGTGCTTTGCCGCCTCGTTTTTTCAGTTTTTGGAAATCACGAAGCGTTCGGTGTCATTTTAGTGGTGATGGGCACCCTCTCAATGGTGCTGGGCGCGCTGATGGCGACTGGCCAAAAGGATCTGAAGCGCCTGCTGGCCTACTCGTCCATCAGCCAAGTAGGCTACGTCGTGACGGCCATCGGGGCAGGCGTGGTCAGTTTCGCGTGGTCGACGAGCGAGCCGGCGCTGGCGGCTGTGGCCGCGCTGGCCCTGTTCGGCGGGTTCTTCCATCTGGTAAATCACGCTATTTTCAAGAGCCTTCTGTTCCTTTGCAGCGGTTCGGTCGAGCATGCGACGGGGACGCGGCTGCTGGCGAGGCTGGGTGGTCTGGGGCAGCGGATGCCGGTGACGGGGTGGAGCCTGCGGGCCGGGGCGCTGGCGATCAGCGGCGTGCCGCCCTTCGGCGGATTCTGGTCGAAACTGATTATTATCGTCGCGCTGGTCCAGGCGGCGGCGCTCGGCCATTGGGCGTTCTACGTTCCGGCCGTTCTGGCCGTCGCGGTGGCTGTCGTGACGCTTGTTTATTACGCGAAGGTCCAGCGATGGGTGCTCGGTGGCGAACCCTCGGCGGCCACGGCCGATGCGCGCGAGGCGCCGCTGGGCATGACCGTCGCCATGGCGCTGCTCGCGGTGCTTTCTCTGGCGAGCGCGGCGATTATCCACCCGGCGGTGAAGCAGCGGCTCATCGACCCTGCCACAAAGGTCCTGACCGCCCAAGGTGCGGAAGCGTCGGAAGTGGGCGTCCCTGCGGCGGCGTTGACGGAGGCCGCCGACCGCCGGGAGTGAGATGCAAGATAAGGGAATCAAGCGGGGCTCCTGTTAGAGCGAGACGTGTCATGAAACAATTTTTGTGTTTCCTCTTTACGCTGGCTCTGTGGCTCTTGCTGACGTGGCCCACATCGTTGTCGCAGAACTGGCTGGACATTGTGGCGGGCGTCTTTTTCGCCCTGCTGGTTTCAACGCTTCTTGCGCGGATTTATCCCGACAATCCGCAGAAGGCGCTCAACCCGGTCCGCTGGTTCTTCCTGCTCCTTTACATCCCGTACTTTTTCTACTACTGCCTGTGGGCAAACTTGGACGTGGCCTACCGGGTGCTCCATCCGGACATGCCCATCCGGCCGGGCATCGTCAAGGTCCGGACGGACCTTCAGAGCGAGATGGCCAAGACGATCCTGGCCAACTCGATTACCCTGACCCCCGGCACGCTTGCCATTGACATCGAGGGCCAGGACCTGTACGTCCACTGGATTAATGTGCGCGGCGAGGATGCCAAGGTGCACACGGCGGAGATTGTGAAGCGGTTTGAGAGCCTCTTGAGGAGGATTTTCGAATGACGCCGCTTGTGCCGGTCAAGTTCGTGGGCGTGGCGGCGGCGGTGCTGCTGTTGGCCTCATTTCTGTGCCTGTACCGCATCGGCCGCGGCCCGACGGCGCCGGACCGGACCGTCGCCATCGACATCTTGGGGACGCTGGTGGTCGGATTTTGCTGTCTGATGGCCCTGTGGACCGGCCAGGGGTTCTACATGAACGTCGCCATTGCCTGGGCGCTTCTTTCCTTTATCGGCACCATCGCCCTGGCGAAGTACTTGGAGGGCCGCTACTACGATGAATGAGATTGCGGCACAGTGGATCATCGGAATCGGGCTGGCGTTCGACCTCTTCGGGACGATCGGCCTGGTCCGCCTGCCCGACGTGTATAACCGCGTCCAGGCGGCCACGAAGTGTGTGACGCTCGGCACGTGCATGATCCTGCTCGGCGTCCTCATCGGCGCTGGCGGCGGGGCGATGGGCGCTAAGGCGATGCTTTGCGCGGTTTTCCTGCTCTTGACCAGTCCGGTGGCGGCCCACGCGATTGCCCGCGGGGCATACCGCTCCGGCGTCCGCCTGTGGGAAGGAAGTGTTGTGGACCGTTACGGTGAGGATTTGCACGCCGCGCAGCCGCCGGCCGAGCGCGCCGAGCCCGCTCAGACCGGCTCACCCGTCGGCACAGGCAGGGCCGGGGAGTCCGAGGTATGAAGAAACCCAAGTTGCGTGAACTCGGTGAAGCCATTAAGGCCTTGGTGCGAGGGCCGGCGACGACGAAGTTCCCCGCCGAAGCCTACGAGGCGCCGGAGGGTTTTCGCGGCAAGCCGCAGTATGAGGAGGACGACTGCATCGGTTGCTCCGCCTGCGCGGAGGTCTGCCCGAGCCAGTGTATCGAGGTCACGGACGATGTGACGGCCGACCCACCGATGCGGCGGCTGGACCTGCATTACGAAGCCTGCATCTTCTGCGGCCAGTGCGCGCTGTATTGCACCACCGAGAAGGGCGTCCGCATGACGACCGAGTATGACCTTGCGTGCTTCGACCGGACCCAGGCCGTCGAGTCGGTTGAAAAGGAACTGGTCCTGTGCGAGGTGTGCGGTGTGGTCATCGGCGCCCGCGAACACCTGCTCTGGGTGGCCGAGCGGCTCGGCGCGAAGCGGTATGCGAACCCCACGTTGATTCTCCTGGCCGACGGCGAGTTGGGCCTCGTGAGCGGCCAGCCGGCGCGAGAACGCGACCGGCCGCTAGACCGCAGCGACACGATGCGCGTCCTTTGTCCCAAGTGCCGACGGGCGACCGTCCTTCGCGAGACCTGGGGCGCCTAGCCGCAGACCAAGGGGGCGCTTGTGTCCGACGGGAAGTTCCTCTTCTGCGATACTCCCGATGCGATTGTCTCGGGGCTCCTGGAACGCCTGCCGCGCCCGGCGGCCGTCGTCGGTGTCGGCAACGCCTTACGCGGCGACGATGCGTTCGGACCCGCCGTCGTCGCCGGCCTCGACCCTTCCAAGACCCTGCGCCTTTTCGACGTCCAGGCGGTGCCGGAAAGTTTCCTCATGCCCATTGTCGAATCGAGGTGCGACGGCGTTCTGTTCGTTGATGCGGCAGAGTTGGGGGCGGAGCCGGGCCGCGTGGCGCTCGTTCCGTCCGAGACCCTCGCCGAGGTGGACGTTTCCACACACGCCATCGCCCTGGGGCTCGTGGCGGAGGCCATTCAGAACCTTGCGAGCCGGGAACAGGGCCGCGAGGTCGTATGCATGCTTCTGGGGGCTCAGCCGGCGGACCTGAAAACCGCCGACCGCCTCAGCGCTTCGGTGAAACGGGCGGTGCGCCTGGCCGTCGAAGGTCTCCGCGCCTTTGCGGCGCACCCGCCGGGCTCGTTTTAGAGCCTATCCCAATATCCCCCCTTACGCCTCGTCAAAATGGGTGTTCTCGAGAAAAAGGGGGTGGACGCCGAAGACTCTTCGCGTTAGAATGCGGGGGCGAAGTCGGAGGAAAGGCGGGAGGAGATGAGTCGGGCCGCAACATTCGCTCTGCCGGCGCCCAGCGCCTTGGACGCCGGCGTCCTGGTCTTGAACCGCCTCTTTATGGCGGTGCGCGTGGTCCGCGCGCGCCGCGCCTTCGTGCTGCTTTGGAAACAGGCGGCGGAAGTGGTCTCCGTCGAAGACGAGTCGTACGATTGCTACGACTTTCCCTCGTGGGCCGAGGTCTCGCAATACCGCCGCAAGTTCCGGCCGGCCTCCCACGAATGGATTCGCACCGTCCGGTTCGACCTCGCCGTGCCGCGCGTCATCCGTCTGCTGCGCTATGACCGCGTCCCGAAGACCCGCGTGCGGCTGAACCGGCGGAACCTGTTCGCCCGCGACGGCAGCCGGTGCCAATACTGCGGCCAAAAATTCCGCACCACCGAACTCTCCCTCGACCACGTCATCCCCCGAAGCCGCGGAGGCCACACCGTCTGGGCAAACATCGTCTGTGCGTGTGTGGATTGCAACGTCCGCAAGGGCGGCCGCACCCCGCGCGAAGCCGGCATGCGCCTCGTCCGCCAACCGAAGGCCCCCAGGTTCAACCCCGTCATCACCCTCCACGCCGCCGGCCCCAGATACCGGTCCTGGAAACAATTCCTCGACGCCGCCTACTGGCACGTCGAACTGCGCGACTGAGCCGGAACCGACACCCGCCAAAGCCGCTTCGCGACCCGCCCCACGTGTCATTCCGACCGAGTCCCCTTCACTTTGTCATCCCGAGCGACCGAGCGGAGTCCACACAATGTCATCCTGAGCGAGCGCAGCGAGTCGAGAGCCTGCCCTGAGCGAAGCCGAACGGGGATCTCGCCCTGCGCCGCCTGCCTTGGCATGGCCTTAATCGCGGCGGCAAAGTGGAAACTCAAGGCGAGCGCCGTGGACAATCACTGGCTCGACTGCCTGGTGGGCTGCGCTGCGGCGGCCTCGATGCTCGGCGTCTCGCTCTTTCGCGGGGCGGGGCCGAAGAAGGTCAAACGGAAACGGAAGCGGGTGTCCTACATCTCATAGGAGGAGAAGCGATGAGGAAGCGCGGTCCCGGTCGTCCGAAGGGGAGCAAGAACGCGACGAACGCGGTGGTCGTCGAGCGGTCCCACTGCCCCAAGTGCGGCAGTTCTCGGAGGAGCGAATACTGGGGCAAGGTCGTCAATCGCTGCACTGGCCTCCGCGCCGACGGAACGCCCTACAGTTCGATCATCCGCCGCCGGTGCCGGTGTCTCGACTGCGGCCAGGTGCG
>DATLBA010000147.1:0-12105 GCA_035527275.1 Phycisphaerae bacterium | reverse complement strand
ATGCACGCGATCGCCGCGCTCGACGCCGGCTGCGAGGACAAGGCCTACCGCTACATGGTCCAGGCGTGCGAAGTGGACGGCACGCGCCGCGGCGGCTCGACCGACGGCGGGCTCCATGCGGCGGCGCTGGGGGGCGGGTGGGGCGCGATCGTCGCCGGCTTCGGCGGCGTCCGCGTCATGGAGGACGGCCTCCGCGTCGCTCCCCGTCTTCCGAAAAAGTGGAATCGCCTGGAGTTCAGCATCCGGTACCGCGGCCTGCGCCTCAGGTTCCGCATCGAGCCGCGGCGGCTGGCTATCCAGGCCGACGCCGAGGGTCCGCCCGTCCCGCTGATCGTGCTGGGCCGGCGATGCGTGATTCGCCCCGGCAACCGCATCGAGCGCCGCTGGCGGAGCCACAAACCTTAGCGCACCCTTCCGCGGCAAGCACGCGTTTGGTGAAGACAGAGAATGGCCACGGCACTACCTGGTTGCCGGGGGGAGGCGCAGGGCGGGTCCCAGCGCGCCGGAACCCCAAAAGCACTCAAACTGGACGAGGGCCCGCCGTCGTACTCCCAGATGGCGTGGGCGACCCACGCCGTGCCGGCCCTGGCACAGCAAGTGGCGGCGACGCGGTCCGGCTCCCCCCACAGCCACAGCGCCGCGTCAATGTCGTGTATGAGCAGGTCGAGGACCGGGCGTCGGCCACCGCCACCTCGCGGCAGAGATCCCCTAGTTGCTGGTAACCGCGCAGATGCGCCTGCCCGATGGCGCCCAATCCCGCGATGCCCACTCGAAGCATGGCTCGCTCCTCGTCACGACCCGGTTTCGTCACAGCAATGGTTGCAGTATCGCAATGGCTTTGCGGATGTCCTCGATCTGCTGGGGACCGGTAATCTCCCGCTCGATGGTCAGCGTACCGGCATAGCCCAGCTCCTTCAGCCGCGCGATGATGCGCGGGAAGTCCACCTTGCCCTCGCCCACCGGCGTTTCGCGCCCCAGCCGATCGCCGTCGGTCGGGTAGAGCCCGTCCTTGACGTGCATGCCGCGGACCCACGGGCCCAGCACGTCCAGGGCGTCTAGGGGGTTGGCTTTGCCGTAGAGGATCAGGTTGGCGGTGTCCAGGTTCACGCCGAGGTTCGGCAGGCCGACCCGCTGGATCGTCCGCAGGAGCGTCACGGGGGTCTCCTGGCCGGTCTCGAACCAGAAACCCACGCCGAGCTCGGCGCATCGCTGAGCGACCTGTCGCACGGCCTGCACCGTGCCCTCAAAATCCGGGTTGTTGGAGTTCTCGGGGATGAACCCGACGTGCGTCGTGATCGACGGGAACTTCCACCGCGCCGCGAACTCGCCCGCAGAGACCAACTCCGCCACGCGCCGACTTCGATGCTCCGGCGGAACCAGCCCGATCGTCCGCGGTCCGTCGAGGAAGTCCCAGACGTGCGGACCGCTGCAGCCCGCCCACAACGTTGAGACCGTCACACCGTGCTGCCGGCAGGCGCGGGTGAGCACCTCACCGGCGGCGTCGGTCCAGCTCGACGGACCCGAGTTGACCTGGCAGCTTCGCAGGCCCAGGTCCGCGACCTTGCCGATCTCACGCTCCGGATTTTCCATTCCGACGATGATGCCGATTTTCAGCTTCGCCATGCGGCGTCTCCCGCGAAAGGTCCGCCCATTGCACGAAGACGTGCAACGCCGAGCAAAGGTTAGCCCCCGGTGTAACCGACATTTTCCAGATGACTTCCTGCCGACGACCACCGTCAACCGTTTTCACGGTTTTACCTTGTTCTGGCGTTTCGACAAGCCAATTTCTGATGCCCCAAGCCCTTCGGTGGACCTCCGGAGGCCGGCGAGTCTGACTTCCGCAGGCTCGCAAACGGGCGTTTTTCCAGGCACGAACCGCCCGCCGCCTCCGCCCTTAGCCCCATCGGGGCGGCGGCCGGATAGGGTTGCCGACGGGCCTCCGCCGTAGGCTTCTGCCCGCAGGCGGACGACATAGCCGCTATGGCGATGGCGCGGGCTTCGGGCCGCAGGCGGGACCGGCGAGATTTTTCCTCGAACGGATGGCCGCCTCGTCCGTATTCTATAGTGGAGGCGGAACCGCGACGGGTCCGCCTTAGGCGGACCTCAGGCGGATTGACAGGGGCGGCGCCGGTCCCGTAAGATGTCGCCGTTTCGCGGGTGCGGCTGTGAGGAGACGTGGGCATGGCCTTCAAGTTTCGCTGCCCGATGTGCGGGAAACAGTTGGCGGTGAACGAACCGCCGGGCGCGACTGTGGGATGCCCGCACTGCAATAGGTCCGTTGGGGTGCCGCAGGACGCTCAACAGGCGGACGGGGGCGTGGCGCCGGCGAGGCCGCTGTCCCCGGTGGAGGAGCAGGAGGAGGCCGAAGAGCAGGCCGGGATGGACACGATGATGGGTTGGCTGGCCCTGTATCTGCCGAGTTGGGGCACCAGCGTCCTGCTCCATGCGGCCGTCATCCTTCTGGCGGCCCTGTTCACGTGGCGGAGTTACGAGGGGCAGATGCCTTTCGAATACAGGTCGGTGGTGGTGTCGCAGCAGAAACGGAAGGTGACGGAGCGGCAGCGGCTGAAGAGCCCGGAGCCCTCGCGCGGGAAGATGACGCCCCGACCGAGCAGCATCGTCCATCATTTGACGAATCCGTTTCCGGACGTGGCGGACAACCAGATGGAGGTGCTCGAGGTAATCGGTGTGGGCGGCGGCGGGAAGGAACTGGGCGGGTTCGAGGGCCTGGGAAGCGGCGGCCGCGGGTTCTTCGGCGCTGGCGGCGACGTGGAAGAGGCCCGCAGAATCGTCTATGTCGTGGACCGGTCCGGCAGCATGACCGACTCAATTGACTACGTCAAATGGGAACTGAAGCGCAGCATCGGGGAACTGGACGAGGCAAAGGAGTTCCACGTCATCTTCTACTCTTCCGGCCCGCCGCTGGAGATGCCGACGCGCCGGCTCGTCAGCGCCACCGACCACAACAAGGAGATGGCGTTCGAGTTCGTCGACAACGTCATTGCCGAGTTGGGAACGGACCCCTCCAAAGCGCTCCAGCGGGCGTTTGCCTGCCAGCCGGAACTGATTTACCTCTTGACCGACGGCGAGTTCGACAAGGCAATCGTAGGGCAGGTCAAGGACCTGAACAGCGACGGCCGAGTGACGGTCCACACGATCGGTTTTCTGTATCGCATCGGCGAAGCGGTGCTGAAGCAGATCGCCGACGAAAACAACGGAAACTACAAGTTTGTGTCCGAGAGAGACCTTGAAGCCCTGGTTCGGTAAACTCGGAGTCGGCGTTGCTGTGGTGGCGCTGGCCGCCCTAGCGGCGGGGGCGGCGCGCGCCGATTCGGTCCGCACCAAAGCGGGCATCGGCTACAGCGGGACGGTCGTCGGGCTGGACGGGTCGGGCTTGGTCCTTGAGTCCCGCGGGGTGAAGCGGCACATTCCCCTGGCGGATATCACCCAGATCCGGGTCGATAAGTATCCGGACCTGGCGAGGGCGGAGGCGGCCTACGGGAAAGGTTTGGCGGGCGGTCCGGGGTCGCAGCAGGCGTTTGCCGACGCCGAACGCATCTATGGCGGGCTGATGCGGGAGGGCGCCCTGCCGTGGCTGCGCGTCCTGATCCAGTCGCGGATGTTCAAACTTTACGCCGATTCCGGCCGCATCCGCGAGGCCGTGGACGCCTACCTGGAGATGGCCCGCGAGCAGCCGGAACGGGTCGCCGGCCTCAAGTTGCCGGCGCCCAAACGGGGCGATTCTGTCACCAACAAGGCGGTGCTGAAGAAAGTCGAGGCGGCGCTGGCCGAGGCCAGCGAGAAGCCGTATGCAGCGGACCTCGAGCGGCTGCGGCTGGCGCTTCTATTGCTGGAGGGGAAACCGGAGGAGGTGCTGCCGCTCCTTGAGCCGTTTCTGGCGAGCGAGAACCCCAAGGCCCGCCGGTGGGCGACCCTGAAACAACTGGAACTGCTGTTTGAGAGTAACAAGGTCGAGGAGGCGGAGGCGCGGCTAGAGGCGTCGGAGGACGACCTGCGCACCCTGCCGCACGAGTTGGCGTATTACCGGGGGCGCCTGTTTGAGGCCCGCGGGATGCACATGGCGGCGGCGCTTGCCCTTCTGCGCGTGCCGATACTTTATCCGGGCAAGGACCGGGCGCGGACGGCGGAGGCGCTGTGGCTGGCCGGGCGGGCGATGGAGGCCGCCAACCTGCCGACCGACGAGGTCGTGAAAGTTTACGAGGAGGCGCGGCGGGATTATGCCGGAACGCAAGGTGCCCGGCGGGCGGCGCGGGAACTGGAGCGCCTCGGCGCCGGTTAAGGACCAACCAAACGACATTCAGGCATCGGGAACCAGGGATGAAGGAGTTCACGGACATGGGTAGAAAAGCGGCGGTGCTATTCGGCGTGATGTCGTGTGTGGTGCTGGTTGGGAGCGCCAGCGCGCTGGCCCAAGAGGCGCAGGGCATCCCCAAGTCGTTCGCCGAGATGATGTGGGAGGCGACGTGGAACACGTGGATCGGCTTTTTCGACATTCTGGCCATTTTCGGCCTGTCGGTGACGGCGATTGCGCTGATTATCGAGCACGGCATGACGATCCGGCGAGTGGTGCTGCTGCCGGAACTGTCGGTCGCGCAGATTAAAACGATGTTCGACGAGCGTCGGTTCCGCGAGGCGCTGGAGTTTTGCCAGGCGGACCCGTCGTTTGTGTCGGGCGTGGTGCACGCGGGACTGGTCGAGGCGGCCAACGGGTACGATGCGATGGAGAAGGCAATGGCAGACGCCGCCGAGGAGCGAGCCAGCCGCCTCTACCGCAAGATCGAATACCTGAACCTGATCGGCAACATCAGCCCGATGCTGGGCCTGTTCGGGACGGTTTACGGCATGATGGTGGCGTTCGGCAAGATTGCGGCGATGGGCGGCAAGGCGAACCCGGAAGACCTGGCGGGCGGCATTCTGACGGCCCTGTTCTCCACGTTTGCCGGTCTTTTCGTGGCGATTCCGGCGTTGGCGGCGTATGCGATCTTCCGGAACCGGGTCGAACAACTGTCGCTGGAAGCGGCGCTGGTGGCCGAGGAATTGCTGGCCAACTTCAAGCCCGGCGCGGGCGAGTGAGGCGCACCCGCCTGCGGGCAGAAGCCCTTCGGCGGGCGAAGGCCCGGGCGTCGCGCGGACAGTTCGTTCCGGCGTGAGGAGAGTCGAGCGATGGCGAAACCTGTTCGGGCACGAGCCGGCAGCGTCAGTTTCAACATGACGCCGATGATCGACATCATCTTCAACCTCATCATCTTCTTCATGCTGATCAGTCAGTTCGTCCAGTTGGAGATTGAGGACGTGATGCTGCCCACTGCCGAAGCCGCCAAGGTGATGGATTACAGCCAGTTCCGAAACGTCGTGATTAACATCGTCAAGGTCGAGCCGGACGGCTCGAAGGTCAAGATCCTGGGTAGTGAGATCTCCTCGGACATCAGCACGGGAGTGGCCAACAGCGAACTGACCCAATTCCTGAAGACGAGAACGGAGTTGGAGGATCGCGGGAAGGTGAACGTGATCCTTCGGGCCGACGCGGATATTCCATACGAGGACGTCGCCCGCGTGATGCTCTGCGCCGGCGGCGCAGGCATCGAAGGGTGGTGGATTACAACCGAAATCGAGGAGCCGGAGGAGAGGTAAAACCGCTTCCGGGAGAACACACCATGCGAAACATTGCCAGAGAGCGCGAGAAGGTAAAACTTCAGCCGCCGATGACACCCATGATCGACATCATCTTCCTGTTGCTGATCTTCTTTCTTCTGACGCCGACCTTCCAGGCGCACGAAGGCTATCTGACGACCAATCTGCCGAAAACCTCCGGCCCCGTTGCGGGGGAAGAACAGAAGAAAATCGAGCGGATCAAAATCGGCCTGGAGGATACGTACGGGACGGACGAGATCGTGATCGTGCTGAACGACACCCAGGTGCTTGGGAACAACTTCGATACGCTTGAGGCCATGCTGAGAGACTATCAGGATCGCGGGATCGCGCCGGACCATCCGGTCCTGATCGCGCCGGAGATGTCGATCAAGCACAAGTGGGTGGTCAAGGCGTTCGATGCGGCGATTCTGGCCCGTTTCACGAACATCCATTTTGCGGTGCCGCGATAGGACTGCTGTGCCGCTTGTCGGTTTGCGTGGTGGATTCCTGCCCCATCGTGCCGGAAGGCGCCCTTCGCCGCTGCCGAGGAGAGCCGCCGCGTAAAGCAATGGGCAAGGGGCGCGGCAGCGCTGGCCCACTCCTGGAAAGAATACGGAGTCGCCGGGCAAGAAAAGCCGGGATGAAAGCCTCTCGGCAACGTTTATTCACCTGGGCGGCACCGGAGGCGAGGACTCGCAAACGTGGCGCAAATCGGACGGACAGTTTGCCGGGCGCTTTGTCTGTGGGCGGTGCTGGCCGCGGCCGCCCCCGTCGCAGCCCAGGAGGGCGACCCGTTCTATAGGGGCCTCCAGAAGCGGGGCCTGAAGAGCCTCATGGAGGCCTACGAGAAGGAGAAGGGCCCGGAAGCGGATGTGACGGCCAGGAGCCTCGCGGCCCAAGCCGCCCTGGAGGCCGAGGAGGCGGCCCGGGCGCAGACCGTGGCCGAAAGCGACGCCTTGTTCGAGAAGTCGCGCCGGCTCTACGAGGAAGCCATCGCCGAAGCCGAGGAGACCCTGGCGAAGACTCCCGCCGACCAGTGGGAGAGCCGCGCCGAACAGAAACTTCAAATCCTGAACTGGCGCGTCGGTCTCGGCAAGATGATCTTTCAAAACTGGCTCCGAAACGATCTGGACCTGATGGAGGTGACCGACCGGCGCGCGGGCAACCGCCAAAAGGCGACGCGCCTCCTCAAGGTGGCCGAAGAGCAGTACCGCACGGCGCTGCGGGGAATCACCGAGTGGCTCGCGGAAATCGACCGGGATACCGAACATAAAAGTAAGTATCTACTTCAGCGCAAGTTGAAAGACCTGCGCCGGGATGCAAAGTACAACACGGCCTGGATCACCTATTATCATGCGTGGGGGCTGCCTGAAGATTGGGAGCCGGCCAAGGGCGAACGGTCGCGCGAGGACCTCCTGAACAACGCCATCGCAGCGTTCCAGGGCTATACGGATTTGCCGGACCGGGTGGCGGCCAAGTGGTACGCGCACCTGGTGATCGGCCTGGCCCATCGGGAACTGGGCAAGACCGAGGAGGCCCTTAATGCGTTTGCGACCGCCAATGCCTTGTCCAACCACGCCAAGGATCCGAAGACCGCCGAGCCGCTGAAGATTCGCATCGCGTTCGAGGAGGCGCTGACGCACCTTCGCAGGGGGGAGCACAAGAAGTGCCGGGAGGCCGTTGAGAACGCCCGCGAGTTCTTCGGAAAGGCGAAACTGGAGCAAAACCTGCGCGGCCTGGCGCTCCCCCTACTGGAGGCTGAGTCGTATTTCCTGGGAGGCGAGGCCGAGAACAATCAGGCCCTCAAAGATAAAGGCCTCGGCATCTTCGAGACGGTCAGCCATCGCAAAGGTCCTTGGAGTGGCATCGTGGATGTTCTCCTGGCAGATTTGGTCGGCGAGGAGGCCGACCCCGAAGACCTGGATCCGCTTCCGTTGTGGAGCCTCGCGGGCAAGACATACGAAAAGGCCCGGGAAGCCGAGGACCCGAAGCAACTGGAAGAGGCGATGCGGCTTTACCGGATTTACGCCGAGAAGGTCGGCGAGTCGCACGCGAACTATGTGGCCGCGCTATACAGCCAGGCGGCATGCCTGTATCAACTGGGACGCAAGGCGGAGGCGGCTCAACTGTTCCGCAAGGTGGCCGAGACCGATCCGAAATATAAGTATGCGTCCGAGGCGGCCAAGTACTACGTCGAGCGGCGGGGCGAACTGTATGAGTTGGCGAAGACGGACGAGAACCGCGACCTTTACGAGAAGGCTCTGGCCTGGTTCGTCGCGCATTGGCTGGAAGTGGACCCGGTGCAGCGGTACGTCTATGCCGTGACCCTGTATCGGGGCAAGAAGTACCAGGAAGCCGCCGACCAGTTCGCGAAGGTGCCGACGAACTCGAAGGACTACCCGGACGCCCGGTACTGGGTGGCGCTGTGCGACGTGGACCTTTTCCTGGAGAAGGTCGTCCCAAGCGGCGATAGGGCGCTGATTCTTTCCCACGCCCGCCGTGCGGCACAAGGGCTGATTCACTTTGCCGCATACGCCGTCCAGGCCGAGGACGTCGGCGAGGAGAAGAAGAAGCAACTGCTGGATTGGGCCGAAGAGGCGCACCTCCGCGCTGCCGACCTTTATATGTATCCCGGTGTGGAGTTGCCCGACGACGCGCTCCAGGTCCTTGATGCGATGGAAAAGAAGTTCACGCTCGACAAGGAGATGCGCGGGCGCGCTCTGAAACTGCGCATCGACGTGTTCCAAAAACTGGGCCGACTCGTCGATGCGATCCAGGTGCTTGATGAGTTCCTCGGCGCCGCGAAGCCGGAGGATGTCGGACCGGTGCTGCGCGGCCTGTTCCGCGCGATGATCGACGATGTCGGGAGCCTCGTCAAACGCGGGGAAACGGCGGCGGCCGCAACGAAAGTCAAGGACGCCGAGACGCTCGGCAACCGACTCCGCGAGTGGCTCGCCGCCAGCAACGTCGAGAACAAGGAACTCGAGGCCGAGAACGTCCAGTATGACCTGGCCGAACTATACCTCGCCGTCGGCGATTACAACCGGGCGCTGGGCATCTACCTGGAAATCGGCGGCCCGAAGCCCGAAGAGCAGGAACCCATCAAGATCGATTGCGTCTACGGCATGGCCCGCTGCTACCAGGGCCTCGGCCCGCAGGCGCCGAGCGCCGAGCAGACCAAACAGCACTTCGAGCGGGCCGTGGAACTGTGGCGGATCATGCTCGAACTGGAGGAGATCAAGGGCCGCAGGGCGGACCAGGAGCGGCTGTGGGAGTTCCGCTATGAGGTCTTTGATTGCCGCTACCGTCTCGGCGAACGAAAAGAGGTCTGGGAAGGCCTGGACGCGCTCGAGATCCTGAACCCGCCGCTCGGTGGGAAGGACCCGCTCCTGCAGAGAAGGTTCCGGGAACTCCGCGCCAAGGCCAAGGCCCAGGCAGCCGGGAAAACATCCTCCGAGTGATTTCCACCGCTTCGCACCCTCCTTCCGTTCACCCTTAGGCCGCCGCGCCCACACAAAAAAGATCGCGTGCGGGGTGTCCCGCGAACGCGATCCCCCCGGTTAGCCGCCCACCTCGGTGGGCGGCCGCCCCGTCCCGATATATCGGGAGGGCGGCTAACGCCGTGGCGGACCCGACACGCGGGGGCGCACCACCCGCACGCGCGCTGGTCAAGGCCGCGCCGCCACCTTGGACCATAATCCGTGGTCACACCCGATACGATCCGCCACGTCTGCCTCCCTTGTTGTCTCACGTCGGCCGAACTATAATGGCCCATCCACATGGAACCGGCGCGCGTCCATATCACGGCCTACGGTTGCCAGATGAACCGGCTCGACGCGGAGTTGGTGAGGGCCCTTTTGCGCGCCGCCGGGGCCGAGGTGGTCGAGGACCCCGGGGCCGCCAACGTCCTGCTGTTTCTCACCTGCAGCGTCCGGGCCCACGCCGAGAACCGCGTCTTTTCAAACATCGGGGCCCTGGCGGCCCGCAAGCAGCGCGAGCCGGACCTGGTGATCGGTCTGCTTGGCTGCACGGCCCAACAGTATGGCGAGCGGGTTTGGGAGCGGGCGCCGCTGGCCGACGTGGTCTGCGGGCCCGGGCGGCTGGCGGAGTTGCCGGCGCTCATTGACCAAGCCCGCGCAGGCCGGCGCGCCCGGGCGCTCGACCCGCGGCGCGGTGAGGCCAGCGCGGAGGCGTTCGGCCCGGCCGATTCGCGCCTGGACGGGATTGAGGTCCGCGGCCGCGAGGGCGAACGCAGCGACCGACGGGCGTTCGTGCGGGCGACGCGGGGCTGCGACATGTTCTGTTCGTATTGCGTCGTGCCATACGTGCGGGGACCCGAGCGCAGCCGACCGCCGCGGGCCGTTACCGAAGAGGTGCGCCGCCTGGTGGACGGCGGGGTCCGGGAAGTGACGCTTCTGGGCCAGGCCGTGAACCGTTACGCCGGGGAAGACGGCGGGCGCATGTGGGACCTTGCCGATTTGCTCGCGGAGGTCGCCGCGACGCCCGGCCTGACGCGCCTTCGCTTCATCACAAGCCATCCGACGGCCCTGACACCGCGCCTCGCCTCGGTCTTTCGCGACGTGCCGGCGGTCTGTCCGTACCTTCACATGCCGGCCCAGTCGGGATCCGACGCGGTCCTTGCGCGGATGAACCGGGGTTACGCCGCCGCCGAGTACTTGGACCGGGTGGCGATGGTCCGAGAGGCGGCGCCGGAGGTGGCTGTGGCGTCGGACTTTATCGTCGGGTTCCCCGGGGAATCGGAGGCGGATTTCGAGGCGACCCTGGACTTGGTCCGTCGGGCGCGCTTCGCCCAGTGCTTCGTGTTCAAGTATTCCCCCCGTCCGGGCACGACGGCAGCGCGGCGGTATGTGGACGATGTGCCGCCGGAGGAAAAACGCCGCCGCAATCAGGAACTCCTGAACGTCGTCTCGCAGGTTGCCGCCGAGGAGAACCAAAAGCTCGTCGGCCGCGAGGTCGAGGTGTTGGTGGAGAGCCCCGGTCCGCGCCCCCATTTGAACGCCGAGGGGCGGGAGCGCCGCACTCATGCCGGATGGATTCAGTGGCGCGGCCGGACGCGGTGCCATCGCCTCGTCGTTTTCGACGGTCCGCCGGGGCTTAGGGGCGAAGAGGTCACGGTCCGCGTCGAGCGGGCCGCCGCCGTCACGCTGTTTGCTCTTTTCTGTGAGACAACCGCCTAGCGTTACCTTGTCAACTTGGTGCTTAACCGGTTCGCATGTGCCGATGGAAGTCCAGGAGGGAAGATTCCGTGGACTCCATTGCGGGCGAGCCGTTTTCGTTCTTGTCTGGTTACGGTTCGAGGTCGGTGAAAAGTTCCTTCACGTGAGCGTCGCTCAACTCCTCGAGCCCCCCTTCGATGTCAACCAGGAGGGCCTGGTTCCTGGCCGTGACGACGACCACCTGCTGGCCGAGGGTGAAGATGTCGCGCAGGTCCGGCCTCTCACGGGCCAGGCGGAAGTAGGCGTTCGAACCCCATCGGACCTTCGTCACCCGTTCGGTGCCGCCGAACCGCTCATCCACCCACACGCCGCGATAGTTGACCAACTGCTGCTTGCCGCGCTGCTGGACGTTCTGGGCGCCTCGCATGTCGCGAGCGAAATTTTCCGCTTGCCGCAAGCGCTGAATCTCCTGGGCAATCTCCACGGCACGCTTGCCGGTTTGTTCTTCCTTGAAGGCATCCGCGTCGGCGCGCAGTCCGCTGACGGCCGCGGTTGACGGCGGAACCTCGGGGGGGCCGGCGCCTTCGGGCGTGTCCGCGGCGGCGGGCGGGCGGCCCAGCGCGCCGAACTCTCTTTCGAGTCGGTCGGCCGCCTTGCTTCGCTGTTCCGCCGCAGCCTTCGGTTCCATCACGGGCACCGGGCTGCGACCGCCGGGCCTTGCCGTCGTCACCGCCACGCCATACTCGCGGTACTGTTCCTTGTTCTCCAGGACCAGGTAACTGGTGTACGGCGTCTCGATGCCGTAGGCGAGGGAGAGGCGGATGACCTCGTCCTTCAGTTCCTTGTTCTCGCCGTGCAGGCGGATCTGATCGAGCAGGTATCCGATCTTTCGGTGGGCGTAAACCGGCCCGATAAACGGGCGATCCACCGTTTGCTTCGGAAACGTTCCCTCGTAAACAAACTCCTTCTGCTTTTCTCCGACGCGGCCGCGCAGGCGAACAACCGAATCGCCCGCCCCCTCATACGACCCGGCCAGCACCACCTGGGACCCGTGGAACAGGTCCGGCAACTGCGGCGGATAGACCTCAAGGCCCTTGACGCCCGGGATTTCCAGCGCCAGGTCCGTCAGGACGGGGTGGCTCATCTTCGAGAACAGGCGCGTGACCTTTCCGTCAATCGCTTCGCCCGGCCGCACGTATTCCGGCAGGCCGCCCGTCTCGTCGCTCATCCGATCCAGAAGGTGCGTGTTGACGTCGTCGCCGACGCCGAACGTGAA
>DATLBA010000146.1:0-4760 GCA_035527275.1 Phycisphaerae bacterium | reverse complement strand
CGACTGCGGCCAAATTGGGCGGCATTTCCGGCGTGTTTAGGGGCGTTTCGTCGGCGCGCTGCAAATGCTCTGAAGGAGGCGAACCGGCTTGATGTAAGTCTGTCCCGTCGCTAGAGTCGAGCGACAAGCACAGTTGCCCTGGCCGGACCGCGTCCCATGCGGCTTGTGAAAGATTTGTGTAAACTCATCACGGATTTTCGATGATAGAGAGTGAAACCGGATGAGATGGAATGACAGAGAGTGAAGATGCAACTTCTTGGGCCTTAAGGACTTACATCATAAGTTCTTGCAGGGCAAGGACTTAGGAGAACGCTGGGTCCGTATCCCGGCCTCTCCGCCAAATTTTGCGTAGCAAAATTTGGCGAGACCTCGTCAAAAATTCTTTCGGAATTTTTGACGGGTCCGCCTATAATGATGTTACGGCAACAAACTTCGGCGGATCCGCCAGCAAGGTGTGCCATGTATTATGTTTACATTCTCCTTAACGAGGCAAAAACCAGGACTTATACCGGCGTTTCCGACAATGTTGATAATCGCCTAACCGAACATAATACTGGCAGAGTGAAATCGTCGCGTCCCTATTGGCCATATAAAATAACTCACGTTGAACCGTTTGAAACCTTGAGCGAAGCTCGACAAAAAGAAAAATTTTACAAGTCGGCAACTGGGCGGCGAAAGCTAAAGGAAATACTTTTTGAGGCCTGAGCAAATTTTGCGTGGCAATATTTGGCGAGGTCTCGCCATCTTTACCCGACCGGCCGACGCGAAAGGGACCGTCATGGTTACCCGGCGATATTCCGCTTTAGCGGCCCTAGCTCTCGCCCTCACCCTCGCCCTCCTCGCCGCCGGCTGCGCGCCCAAGACACAGCGCGAGCCCCGACACATCGGCACCGACGTCCTCGGCGGCCTCGCGCCCCAGGCCCTCCGCGACGCTTACGACACACCCGCCTTCGTCGTCCGCGACCGGGCGGACGGACGTCACGTCGCTTTCCAGGACACCGACCTGGCGCCCGAAGCCCACGTGGACGACTCCAACCTCCTCATCTATGCCGAAGGCTCCGGCGACACCGTCGACGCCTCACGATGGACCATGCGACTCCTCGCCGAAAGCCCCTACGGATTCCCCAACCGGCCCGACCGGCTCGTCGTGATGCTCCTGAAGTGGAGCGAATCCCAGGACGTCGTCACCGAGCACCTGAACCGCAAGGCCCAACTCCAGGCCGCCGCTCGCCTGAACGACATGCTCGAAATCCACCGCCGGCGCCACGGCAACCGCGGCCACGTCAGCGTCATCGGATTCAGCGCCGGCACGCGCGTCACCCAGTTCGCCTTCTCCCAACAGGTGCCCGAAGGCGAGGACACCCATCCCGAAGGCCTCGCCCACGCCGACAATATTGTCTTCCTCGGCTCCAGCATGTGCTGCCTGGACGAGACGCCCTACGACAGGATCCGCGGACGGTTCCTCAGTTTCGTCAACCCGCGCGACACGCACTACGGCGACCGGGCCCCCTACACCGCGCCCGCCGGCGAATCGCCCCGCTTCCTCAAGATGCTCGACCCGACCGTCCTTCAGCGCCATCCGAACTTCGGCGCCAGCGTCATGGGGTTCCGCCGCATCCCCACCCTCACGAGCGCCGAACAGTTCGACGCCCTCGAGGCCGCTCGCGCCGCCGACCCCCAAGGGCCCGTCGCACGCGCCTTCAAGATGGTCAACGTTCCCGTCCCCATGGGCCTCGTGCCGTACAACCTCTTCGGCGACCCGGTGCCCAACGACGACGCCGACGATTACCTGAACCTCGCCCCCAACCATTACACGATGGTCGGCCGCGGACCCGCGGGGCGCACGAGCGTTCCCACGTTCGCCCAGTACCGCGCCGCGGCCGAAGAATTCGTCCACGAGCAGGTCGGCGCCGCCGCCCTCCGCGGACGCGTCTTCCGCTTCGACCTGGAGGCCCAGCCGGTGGGCGCGAACCCCCTGAAAATCCCCAACCTCCTGCCCTGGGCCATCATCTTCCCCACCCGCGACAAGGAACCCGCCAAGGAAGAAGCCGCCCCGGAACAAGTGCCCGAAAAAGAAAAGGCGGCCCCCGAGCCGCCGCTCAAGACGCCTGCCGATTGAAATCCCGCGTACTGGTTAAAGCCCGCAGATGAGTCCCGACGAAGTCGGGACGAATCTGCGGGGCCATCCCGCCGCCGCGCTTGGCGCGATCGGCCTGCCCGCCCCCAGCCTCAGAGCGACCAGCCTTGGCGGAACGTGGGCGTCACGTGCCGGTTGGCGTCGGCGAAGTTTGTGAACCGCATCGCCTCGGCGTCCCATGCCAGCATCTGCGTGGGGTAGCGGATGGCGATGGCGCCCAACAACCCGATTTGCGTGAGCGGGCCACCGTAGTCGTGGAAGTCGGAGCCGGCCTTTCGGCCCTCGATGATGGCGTTGCACCAGTCCGCATGATGGTTCCCGGCGCGGGGGATCGTCTTCTCGGGCTGTTGGTAGGCCTTCATCTTCTCTTCGGGAATGATGCGGCACCCGCCGGCGCCGTGGCTGCCGTGCATGATCGTGCCCTTGGTGCCGATGACGACGGCCCCGGTGCCGGGCAGGTTTCGGCCGGCCTCCAGTTCCGGCGGCCGGGGGATCCGGTTGTTGCCGTCGTACCAGACGAGCGTGACGGGCCCACGGTTGCCCTTGGCGGAAAACTGGAACGTGATCTTCGTGGCCGGCGGATAGCACAGGGCGTGCTTGACGGGGTCGTATCCCTCGACCTCGGCCCGCACCGTGGCCGGCGCACCCAGGTCCAGCGCCCAGAACGACGGGTCCACAACGTGGCAGACCCAGTCGCCGAGGCAGCCGGTTCCGAACGGCATCCACCCTCGCCAGTTCCACGGCGCGAAGACGGGGTTGTACGGCCGGGACTGGGCCGGGCCGAGCCAGAGATCCCAGTCCAGGTACTCGGGCACAGGGGGACTTTTCGCCAGTTCCGGCAACTTGTTGATCTGGCAGTAGACATTCTTAAAGGCGTCGCTGCCGGCGTGGACTTCCTTGACCTCGCCGATGGCGCCGGCCCGGATCCACTCGCAAAAGAGGCGGATGTGCTCGGACGAGTGGCCTTGGTTCCCCAGTTGCGTGACGACGCCGGTCTCGCGAGCGACCTTCATCATCTCGCGGACTTCCCAGATGGAGTGGGCGAGCGGCTTCTCGCAGTAGACGTGCTTGCCGCGCTTCATCGCCGCCACCGCCACCACCGCGTGGGTGTGGTCGGGAATGCCGACGACCACGCCGTCGATCTCCTTGGCGTGCGCATCGAGCATCTTGCGGAAGTCGCGGTAGGTCTTGGCCTTGGGGAACTTCTTGTAAGTCCCGGCGGCACGTTGGTCGTCGACGTCGCAGAGGGCGACGAAGTTGTGGCCGAGGCCGGCGATCACCCCGATGTCGCAGCCTCCCTGGCCGCCGCAGCCGATGCCAGCCAGGGTCAGCGTCCGGCTGGGCGGCCGTTTGCCCTCCCCACCGAGGACGTGGGCGCCCACGACGTGAAACGCCGCTGCCCCCGCCCCGACCGTCCGCACGAATTGCCGTCGCGTCATTTTGGTGCGCATGGAACCGGACCTCCGTTCGTTTGCAATGGCCGATGGGCTTTTGACCGCCGACCGCCTGGTGCTTGGGTCTCCCTTGCCTGTTTAACCGCCGCCGGGGTGCGCGGTGCCGCTCGAAATATACCTGGGGTGGCCGTTCAATCCGCAACCTGCCCGCCATAGCCTCGGCGAAGGCGGGCCGCAATCGTCCTGTCGCCGTTCACCCGCCGCGCTCGGAGCGGTCGGCCTGCCCGCCCCCAGCCTCAGAGCGACCAGCCGTCACGATACGGGGTGTGGACATACCGGTTGGCTTCGTCGTTGTTGGTGAACCGAAGGTTTTGCCCGTCCCATTCCAGTTTCTTGCCGGGCACCCGTTGGGCTGCCACGCCAAGCAGGACCATTTCCGTGAGTTGCCCCCCGTATTCCGCGAAATTCGAACTGGCCGGTCGCCCATCTTTGCAGGCCCTGATCCAATCCCATTCGTGACGGCCGCTGACCCGCGGAAGGGTCTTCTCGGGGCGCACGAATGTTTTCATTCGGGCTTCAGGAATGATCCTTGCGCCGCCGGCGCCGTGGGAGCCATGCAAGATCGTTTCCTTGTCGCCATAGATGACCGCACCGCTCTCGGGCACCGTTCTTCCTTCTTCAAGCATGCTCGGCCTGGGCGCCTTGAAGTGCCCGTCGTGCCATACGAGTTTCATGGGACAGAGTTTACCGCGTTGCGGAAACTCGAACGTGACCTTGGCCGAGATGGGGAACACCTCGTCCTTCAAATCGGGCTTCACATGCTCCACCTCGGCGGTGATGCTGGATGGATGCCGCAGGTCCAGGGCCCAGCAGGCAGGATCCAGAATGTGGCAGCCCATGTCGCCGAGCGAACCCGTTCCAAAGTCCAGCCATCCGCGCCATTTCACGGGGTGGTAGCAGGGGTGGTACTTGCGCTGCTTCGCCGGGCCCAGCCACAGGTCCCAGACCAAGGTCTCCGGAACAGGCGGAAAGTCATTCGGCAACTCCTTGACCGCGAAGTTGGACCAGGACGCGTTGCCGATGGGGCGGTCGGTCCAGGCGTGGACCTCTTTCACGTTGCCGATGGCGCCGGACTGGATCCATTCACGCACCAGCCGGATCTCCTCCGAGGAATGGCCCTGGTTGCCCATCTGGGTCTGCACCTTGGATGCCCGGGCCGCTTCGGCGAT
>DATLBA010000145.1:0-15113 GCA_035527275.1 Phycisphaerae bacterium | reverse complement strand
GGCGCCGGGCTTGGAGGCGATGGTCCTGGTGCCGATCTGCCCGCATTCGCTGACGCACCGGCCGCTGGTCCTTCGGCCCGACTCGGAGGTGGTCCTCGAACCGTCCGGGCTTCAGGCCGAGGCGGTCTGCGTCGTGGACGGCCAGGAAGTGGTGCGCCTGGCGCGCGGCGACCGCGTGCGGATTCGGCGGTCGGATGCGGCGTTCCTCCTCGTGGACAATCCCGGACGGACGGCCTTTGCGACGCTGAGTCAGAAACTCCACTGGGGACACCTGCCTCGATACGAAAGAAAATGATAGCGCCCCGGCGGCCGCGCGGAAGGTCGCCACGCTCCGCAAAAGACTCGCGAAATTGACCGGGAAGCCGTTCCCGGAGACGGCAAAGAAGTATTGCGCGGGGCAAATGTGAAGCGGAGGGACATCATGCCGGAGCGTGACCAGCAAGCGAATCGTCCTGCCAGGCTGCCCCTGGATGTGCGATTCGTCGCAGGCCTGGCTATCCTTGCGACCCTCGGTGGCCTGGCGAACGCTTACAAAACTTGGAATCTTGATAAAGGCGGGTTTGTGCTTGGCGTGATCTGTACCGAGAGCACGTCATTGGCTATCGCATACCATTTGGCCGCTGCCGCGTATATGGCAGTTCTTTCAAGGGGGCTTTTTCGGATGCGTGCGTATGGCTTTTGGCTGTTGGTCGCAAGCATTGGTGCGGGGCTTGTGTTAGCACCCTTGCAGCTGATCTGGGTACGCCCCATCATCCCAGAGGAAGCGCAGCGGTTATGGACTATCCTGTTCCTCATTGGTGTTGCAGCCACAGTTGGCCTTGCGATATGGTGTTTTTATCGGCGCGGCCTGTTCATAAGGAATCCGCGCTGTACCGGTCCAGGGTGAACAACTAGACTTGTTCCCAAGCAAGGGGTGGGATAGCGGGAAGGAGTCACCGGCCCGGAGCGGAGCGTAGCGTAGCCGAACGGGGGTCTCGCCTTGGCGTCTTTCAGGGCGCCGCGGACTTGAATAATGCCGCCCTTGCAGCTGCCGGCGCTTCCGCGCCGCAGCGGATGCGCCAACCGTTGGCTGAGCCTTTTCGATTTCCCTGGTCTAAGGAGAAGCCATGAAAACCGTTCGACAGATTGGCTCGTTGGCCTTCGTGCTGGGGCTCTTCACGGCAATATTCGCCGGGATACCATGGTATGTGGTCGTCGCCGACGATCCGGTCGTGCCCTGGTGGCTCAGGATAGCCGTTTTCTGCCTTGTGGGCGGCATCCTTGTGGTCCTCGCGACCGTGGCCCTCGAACAAAGGAGGAATAAGACATCTGGAGCGGGGCCGCTGCCTGCCGAGCCCGAGCGCGCGGTTCTGCTGCTGAACTCCGCAGAACTGCCCGGCCGCCTGATTACGGAGGTTCTCGGTCTCGTCCAGGGCCATACGGTATTTGCCATCTGGCTCGGCAAAGACCTGTCCGCCCTGGTCAGGTTAATCCTCGGCGGCGAATTGACGGAATACACAGAGATGATGGGAAAGGCCCGGGCAACAGCCACCGACCGGATGACCGCCCAGGCGGCCGAGATGGGAGCGGACGCCATCATCAATGTGCGCTATATGACAACGAGCGTCGTGGGCAGTGCCGCCGAACTTTTGGCTTACGGCACAGCCGTCAAACTCAGCGAATAGACCGGCGCGTCCGGTCGGATTAGCCTATCGGGATGCAACGGCCGGGCCGGGACTTATATGGAAGCTAGATAATCAGTAGTTAAACGGACGAGGACGAAGGAAGCAATGCAGATAGGCATCTCTGGAATCTGGTTGGTCTTCGCAATCTTATTTTTCCTGCTTGGTCGGTCACACTGGAGAAAATCGAAAAGATCCATTCCGCCTTTCGCAGTTCTAGAGCGTGGAGGCATGGTCCATGGAACTGTCCAAATATTTGGCGCGGACGTGGATCAACCAATTAGGCAGTTCACAAGCGACTTTAACTTGTACTTAACAAAACAAAATGCTGTTTCCAGAGACTCCAATCGCAAGTCAGCCTTCGGCTACTGGCTCGCGTCGTTCGCGGCGCTTGTTTCTCTCATTCTGCAATGGCGTCACGAGATTGTTGAAACAGTGAGTCGTTTAAGCAGTGGGTGCACCTGATTTCCAAGGTCTGGCGGCCTTGTAAGCAGATGACCCGCATCGTTAGGTGAGAGATGAGATTTCTGAGAATGCTCAAGCGCCTTTTCTGGGGGTTGCTGATCAAGCTCTTTCCTTCACTGGGACCGAAAGGCGTTATTGACACCCAGATCACCGTCTATAAGCGCCTCAAGGCCAAGTTCCCTTACGCAGACGAGAATGACATTCTCAATTCCCTCATCCTGTCCCGCGTAAATGCTCCTCTCAGTCCCTCCTCGACATCAGAGGAACTCGCCCACTATGAAACCTTGCTCGAATCCACGGACAAAACCCTCGAGGACGTAATCTGGACCATCGTCGAGTACGAATACCTATTGAGCCGCGGACCCGAACTCCATCGTGAACTCGCCGAGGTCGGGGCTAAACCTACCGACGTGGCAGAAGAGATCGCAGAGTGGCACAGGTACATAAAAGAGCGGGTAGCGGAAATGAGGACTAAGGAGCCTAAAGACAGCGAGTTCGAAGGGCACGATACTTGATTGGCCTTGACCGGCGCGTGCGCTCGCATTAGCCTATCGGGATGAAACGGCTGGCACGGGCCTAAGCCCGGGCCAAGACCGAATTAGGTCTTGTGTCCACGGAATTAGGCTTGTTGAAGTAACTTTGGCACGCAAGGGGTGACAAGGTGAGCCAGGTTGAGTCTATTGACGAAGCGCTAAAAGCCCTGGTCGACTTGGATTTCGAGCATACAAGCCTCGACAACGTCTTGGCTTTTCTGGCGGAGGTCGTACCAGGGCTGAATATTGTCATTGACCCCGAAATCGCGATGCTCGGAGTTGACTTAACGACAATGGTCCTGGACCTGAAGGTCAAAGCCGTTCCTGTTGGCACGGTACTCGGCTTGGTGCTCGGCTCTGACCTTGGCTATAAAGTCGAGGAAAACTATGTTTTTGTTGCAACAATAGAGAAGCTCCAACAGGCACTTGCGGTCCAGACTTTTGATGTGGCGGAGATAGTGGCGAGCGTTGGTGGCAGCGATGGGGAGCGGCAAGAAGCTGTCCTTGAACTGATCAATTTGGTGAAATGCACGGTAAACAATATGTCGGACCCAAGTATTGCTGCCTGGGCTGACGAGGGCGGGCCAGCAAGCGTCCAGTTTCTAAACGGCAAGCTTGTGGTCACCCAGACTGAGCAAGCTCTGAAGAAGCTAAGCAGACTGCTGGAGGAATTGGGAGAGGGAACCAGTGCTCCAATTCAAAAACTGCAAGGTCATATCATGCGGCAGCCGCCCAAGGTTTTTGTTGTCCACGGCAAGGACTTGGGAGCGAAAGCAGAGGTGGCCCGTTTCCTTGAGAACCTCAACCTTAGCACTCTTGTAATTGCAGAGCAAGGGAGGGGCACACTCACCTTGGTTGAAATCATAGAACGAAGTGCGTCCAGGGTCGATTTCGCTGTTGTATTACTAACACCTGACGATATGGGCGCAGCTGCGGAGAAAGTAGAGGCGGTTGAGAGTGAGGCAGGCAAGCTGTCGTGTTTCAAGCCCAGGGCGAGACAGAACGTTGTATTTGAACTTGGATACCTAATGGCTGTTCTTGGAAGAGAAAGAGTGTGTGCGCTACGCAAGGGCAGCCTTGAGATCTTCTCTGAGCTTTCCGACTTGCACGGCGTCTTCTGCGAAGAGATGGACGAAGCGGGAGGATGGAAGAGCAAGGTTGCCCATGCTCTCAAGAGCGCGGGATTCGATGTGGACATGAACCTCCTCGCGGAGTGATCAAGTATTCGGGCTGATGAGTTCCGGGGACACCCATAACCGGCCGTGGCACGCCGGCCCAAGGCCCGGGCGTTCAGGCGTCGGCCGCGAATCGGCGGCCGGTCACGCGCAGGACGTCCTTTTTCACCTCAAGGTTCTGGCGGCGGACAGGAACCAGGTCAACGGTCTCCATGCCGATGTGGCCGAGCGTCCGCTCCAGGCACACGCAGCAGTTATAGGAGCCCCCCCCTCCCCCGCCGGCCACGCAGACGCCCAGGGCCCGTTTCCCGACGATGCCGCGCTTGCCGTTTTCGTGCCGGCAGATGCGACGCAGGCGGTCGAGAAACGCCTTCAGGCTCTCCGCCAGGTCGCCGAAGTAAACGGGCGTCGCGAAGCAGACGGCGTCGGCCGCCCGCATCGTCTCCACCAGGCCGGCGAAATCGTCCTCAATCACACACCGCCCGTCCGTCAAGCATTCCCCCCAGCCTTGCTCGTTGCACTGGCGGCACCGCTCGACGTGAAGGGGCGGGAGGAAGACGATCTCGCCCTGGGCGCCCGCTGCGAGGACGCCCTGAAGGAACGCACCCGCCGCCTGGGCCGTCTGACCCGTGGGGTTGCGGCTGCCGGAGAGGATGAGGGTTTTCATGCGTGTACCCGCCTTTCTCGCAAGGGGCGCAGGACCCGGCCGACGTAGGACAGGACAACGTCACGAGAGCCCGGCGCGAACGGCGTCGCCGGATGCGCCAGGTCGCCGCGGCCTTCCGCCGCGCCCGCCCTCGGCATTTTTACCCGCCGGCCTCTTGGGCGGGCCGCGCTCATTTTGAGCATACGCCCGAAACCAGTGGCCAAAACCGCCCGCGGACGCATCACCGCATCGGCATGCGTAGGGGACAAAACGGGGGTCAAAAAGCGCCAATTCGGGGCCAATTCCGCCCAAAAACTCAAAAAAAGTCGAAAAAAGCGCCCAATTCCGCCTTGCCCATCTTAACATTTCGGCCCTCAAACCCCCTTGGCACTAGCGCCAGGCCCGGTTCGCCCTCCAAAATCGCCCGAATCGGCCCAAATTCCACCCAAAAGCGCCCGCCAACATATCGGCGTTGCGCAATGTGTGTGCGCGCCGAACGCCTGGGGCAGGCCGCTCGCTCACACCTCCGCCGCCGCAAGGAGTTCCATGTTCCCGGACGTGGGGAGGCGGGTCAATCCGAAACGCCGGCCCCAGCAAACTCGACAAAGGCGTCGCAGGCGATGTTCTGCCACTTGGCTTCGAGGCCGATGGCCTTCTCGTCCGGGTAGCGGCAGGCGATGAAGCCGCCACCGTGCCCGCCCAGCGTTTTCATCATGTGTTTGGCCGCGGCGAGGATTGTCTCGGCATCGCGTGACTGGAGCCCCTCGGAAGCGGACTGAATATCCACCGAGCACTCGAAAGTCACCCGCCCGCCGAACGCCTCGTTCAGGGCGTCAATGCCGTGGAGGGCAGGCTGATCGAACTGGAGCACCTTGACGCCGACACCGATGAGGTCGTCGATGATGGCCGTCATCTTGCCGCACGAATGCATCCACACGTCCAGGCCCGCCTCGGCCGCGACGCCGCACAGCCGCTCGAAATGAGGTAGAAAGAGGGCACGAAACGTCTTGGGGGCCATCAGCAGCCGGTCCTGGGTGCCCCAGTCCTCGCCGAGCCCGATGGCGTCGGCACCCGCCTCGGCGTGTCGGCGCACCGCCGCCTCTATCTGGTCCATCACCAAATCGTTCAGCGCCCGCACCCGGTCGGGCTCCAGAAGGCAGTCCATGAGAAAACAGTCGAGGCGCCGGATTTTGCGGCTGATGTTGAACGCGCAGCCTGGCAGGTGGCCGATGCGGTACTTCCCCTTCGCATCCGCAAAGGCGTGGCGGGCCTCTTCGTAGCGGGCCGGGTTGCCGAGGTCGGGCGGCTCGTAGGCGTCGAGTTGTGACCAATCCGTGACGGCGCCCTTGACGACTTCGCCCTTGGAGATGCCCCCGAGGCGCCGCCAGGTGCAGCCCCACTCGTCGGTCCAGTATTCGGTCCGCCCCTCCGTCCAGCGCCGTTCTTCAAACGCCGGATTCGGGCCGATGCCCACGCCGACAATGTCCGACGGCCAGGGGGTCGGAAGATGAAAACCGATCCGCGGGGCGCCATCAAAATGGATGACTTTCTTGATGAGTTCGCGCGAGGTCACGTTTCACGCAGCGGTTATGATACCCGCGTGCTGCCACACGCGGCTCGAACAACACCGTCTGCTCCTTTACCCTCTTGTGTTTCACCGCCCTAAGGCATGACCTTGCCTTCCGGGGTATCCCATTTCTGATGACCGGCCACGGGTTCGCGGTCGCGGATCGCGAGGTTTGCGGAGATGTGCCGGACGGCCTCCGCGGGGTCATCCGTGACGAAGAAGAGGTCGAGGTCCTCCGGCGAAATGTGGCCGAAACGCTCCAGCGCCGTCTCCCGAAGCCACTCGAGTTGCCCCGACCAGAAATCGCTCCCGAAGAGGACGACCGGCAGGCGGTAGATCTTCTCGGTCTGAATGAGGGTGACGGTGTCGTAGAACTCGTCCATCGTGCCAAAGCCACCGGGGAAAAAGATGAAACCGACGGCGTACTTCGAGAACACGACCTTGCGGACGAAGAAATACCTAAAATTGATGACCTTCGTGAGGAACGGGTTGGCAACTTGTTCAAACGGGAGCACGATGTTGAGGCCCACGCTTTCGCCGCCGGCTTCTTTGGCGCCCTTGTTCGCCGCTTCCATGATGCCCGGCCCGCCGCCGGTCAGACAAGAGAAGCCGGCCTCGGCGATCAGGCGGCCGACCTGGATTGCCTTCTGGTAGTAGGGATGGTCGTGCTCTGCGCGGCTGGAGCCGAAGACGCTGATGCCCGGCGGAACCCGGGCCATCATCTCGAACCCGTCCACGAACTCGGCCATGATCCGAAAGACCCGCCACGGGTCCTGCGCAAGAAATTCCTGTTTCATCTCACGATTTCCTTTATTCCGGCTTTGACTGCTCGCTTGCGCTCGCGGCTCGACAAGGCTACTCGTCCGTCGCCGGCGCGTCGGTTTGCGCGTCGCCGGCGGGGAGGGATCGCGGCTGCTGGTCGACGGGCTCAACGTCGGCCAGTTCCCGCCCGGTCGAGGCGCCGAGTTCAGCCAACCGTCGTGCGGCGGCCAGCAGGCGAGTTTCATACGAGCCGACCGCCTTGTTATACGCATCCGTCGCGCTTCGCAACCCCTTGCCGACTCTGGCGAAGTGGTCGGAAAAGACGCAGATGCGGTCGTAGAATTCCTGTCCGGCCTCGCCGATCTTGCGCGCGTTCTCGGCCAACGCCTTTTCCTGCCAACCACAATAGACTGCTCTGCATAAGGCAAACAGCACCGTTGGCGAGGCGAGGAGCACTTTTTGCTCCCAGCCCTTCTCGATCAGAGACCAGTCCTGTTCGATGGCGGCCCGATAGAATGATTCGCCCGGCAGGAACATGATGACGAAGTCCGGCGTGTTGTCGAACTGGCTCCAGTATGCCTTCTGGCCCAGGGCGCGCATGTGGTCGCGGACGGCGCGGGCGTGGCGCGCGAGGGCCTCCTGGCGTGTGGCTTCGTCGGGCGCATCGACGGCGTCCACATAGGCGTCAATCGGCGCCTTGGAATCGACGACAATGGTGCGGTTGTTCGGCAGATTTACGATCACGTCGGGGCGCAACCGCCCTTCCTCGGTTTCGCGCGTCTCCTGTTCATGAAAGTCACAGTGCTCCAACATGCCGGCCATCTCCAGAACACGGCGTAACTGCAACTCACCCCAGCGCCCCCGCGCCGCCGGATTGCGCAG
The DNA here is from genome assembly GCA_035527275.1 of Phycisphaerae bacterium. Classification (GTDB taxonomy): domain Bacteria; phylum Planctomycetota; class Phycisphaerae; order FEN-1346; family FEN-1346; genus DATLBA01. Next base: position 7,422 of record DATLBA010000145.1, on the reverse strand, counting down.
GGCCGTCGCCAGTGCCGCCGTCTCCTTGTTAAGCGCGGCCACTCGCTCCGTGAGGCCCCCATAGGCCTGGTTTCGGGCCTTTTCGATTTCGCCCAGCCGCTTCTGATACTCATCCAGCAGGTCCCGGATGGGCCGCAGCCGCTCGTCGGCCTGGCCGAGGAACTGCTCGCGCGACTCTTTGAGGGCATCGGCCGACAGGGCCTTGAACGCGTCCTTGAGTTTTGCCTCCGCCTCGTCAAGCAGACGCTTCTGGTCGGCCAGTTTCTCGCGCTCGGCCTCAAGCCGCGTCTCGGCGGCCACGCGCACCTGCCGCTCGCCGTCCAGTTCCGCGCGAAGGTCCGCTTCGGCCCCGCCCGCGCGCTGGCGCATGAACATCTTTAGGAGCAGAGCCCCGATGCCCAGAAGCAGCAGGATGATGATGCCGTAGAGGACGTATTCCATAGTTTGCGGCCCGCTTTCGCTCCGTGCCGCCAGCCATCCTACCGCCGCGCGCCCACGGGGTCAACCACCTGCAGCACCGCCGCTGCCGCTACTCCCGCTACCCCCGGAAACCCCTGGACGCCTTGTAGCCGGGCAGGCCGAAGATTAGGGAGGCCAGGTTTGCAGCTACCGTTTCGTTCCTCGAAATTGGCGAAGCAGGACCGCTGCGCGGCTCGCAAGCAAAATCTCTTGACTGAATCCCCACCCAGACCCGATTATGGGTGCGGGCGACGGGACGCGCTCACGCTGGCGTGGTCTTTTTGCGAGGGGCCGAGCGGCCATTCCTAGACATCGGACACTGAGCCCTGACGTGGTTGAGCCGCACCTTCGGGGGTGCGGCTACGAGGGTGACCTCCTGCGCCGCGACTTCCGTTTTGGCCAACGCCAGCAGGTCCCCCTCGCCGGATTTGCACACGAACCCGCCGATGCCCGCTACGCTTGTATCGCCGTAACTCAAACCAACGGTGAAATCCCAGAGCAGGCCGTACTCTCTTGCCGGCCAATGGGTGCTCCCATTGTACTGCTTTGTCACCATGCGGGCCTGCAATTGTGGCAGCAATCGCGGGAGGGGCCGCGTTTGCACGAGGACGTGCCAGCTTCGAAGATCCCGAATTTCTTCGCGGCGCACAAGCGGGATTTCGCCCCTGAAGCCGTGTACCGCGCCAAAACCCTTGCCCTGTTCGAGAACCAATACCAACTCGCGTTTGTCGACATTGGCCTGATGCCGTTGGTCGAGAGCGAGATCGGCAGGAGTCTCAGCCAACTGATCGAGCGCGGCGTTCGCAGGCTGCGCCAGGACCTTCACCTGAGCCTAGTGTCCCCAGAAGAGGGCCATTGGCTCCTCAAGTCAGTGTTCTGGTTGGTCGCGGCCAAGATCTTGCGCGACAAGGAGGTGCCAAGATTCACGAGCCTGGACCTGGGCGGCGTAGAGGAAGTGTACAGGCGCCTGGCCAAGCATTACGGCGCAGAGGCCATCCCGGTGCCGGATAGCCATCGCCGGGAGGCGTTGGCGACCATCGCGCGGGACATCGAGGACTTCGCACACTTGGGCCATGTCACAACCGAGTCGTTGTCCTACGTTTACGAGAGCACGCTGATTTCAAGGGAGACACGTTCGGCGCTGGGCACACACAGCACGCCCTCCTATCTTGTTGACTACATGGTATGGCAACTGGTGCACTGGATTGAGGAAATACCTCTCGCCGATCGTCACGTCTTTGAGCCTGCCTGCGGGCATGCGGCCTTTCTTGTGTCCGCCATGCGCCTGTTGCGGGAAATGCTGCCTGCCAGCATATCGGACGCACCGGCGCGACATGATTACTTCAAGCGGCGGTTACACGGTCTTGACAGTGACTCCTTTGCCGTCGAAATTGCCCGCCTTTCGCTAACCCTGGCGGACATCCCCAACCCGAACGGATGGGATGTTCAAGTCGGCGACATGTTCGATGGTAATGCCCTGCCACGCGGCGCGTCAAAATCAATGGTCCTCCTTGCCAATCCGCCCTTTGAGAGCTTCACGAAGGCAGAACGGAAACGGTACGGCAATCTCCGGCAGTCTAACAAAGCTGCCGAAATGCTCGCGCGCACACTGGTCTGCCTGAAGCCTGGCGCGGTTTTCGCCGTGGTCGTTCCGCAGCAACTCCTTCACACTAATCGCGGCAACGCCCCTGAGGTCAGGAGATTGATCGCACGCGAGTTTGACTTGCGGGGAATCTGCTTGTTCCCGGACAACGTGTTCACCTTTTCCAGCCACGAGTCGGCAATTCTTCTTGGGCGCCGCAGGGCTGAGAAGAGCCGTACTTACGGAGTATTGAACTACGGCCGAGTTCACAAAAAGGAAGCCCAGGAATTCAAGTCCTCCTATCGCGTAGCAACGCGAATGCAGATTGAGCAGAGACGCTTGCTTAAGTCGCCCACCTTCGACCTTCGGGTCTTCCCCTTGGATCGCCTGTGGGATTGGTGCGCGCCCTTACCGGCCCTTGGCACTACTGCCGCAATTGGCCAAGGCCTTTTCTGCAAGGGCAAGAGTAGCCTGCCCACAGGAGCAACCACGGTTTCCGACAGGCCGTTCGGGGGTTCCGTAAAGGGATTTGAAGGGTGGGATCCCTCCATTCCGATTCATGGCATGCCGCGCGAGGTTTTCCTGTCTCTCGACGCAGAGGTGGTTGACCGTTACGTAACCGGCCGTCCCCCTGGGGTGCCACAAGTTGTGCTGAACTACGGCCCTGCTGGCCCCGGAGGTCCGTGGTGCCTCAAGGCTCTCCTCGACTGGGAGGGCCACGCTGTCACTAGCAGGTTTATTACTATCCGGCCGCACGTGGAACCACTGCCTCTGGAGTTCTTCTGGGCTCTCTTAAATTCCCCCTTGGCCAACGCTTACGTATATGAACGATCCATGAAGCGTACCGTGACCGTTGGGGTTGTGAGGGGAATTCCCTTCCCTCGTGCCACGGAAGGCAATGTGGGCCCTGTGGTGCAAGCGGCCCGCGCCTACCTTGATACTGTCCGGCCGCCTTCGGAAGGCCTGGCCAGCCGGACGGACGAAGCCCTGCTCCGCAATCTCCTCTTGCGGATGGATGCCGAGGTCTTGCGTTTGTATCAGTTGCCTCCTCGGTACGAACGGCAACTTCTCGACCTATTCAGCGGGTGCCAGCGCGAAGGGGTGCCCTGCCGATTTGACCGCTATTTCCCGGAGGACTATGAGCCGTGTTTCTCCCTCCATGAATACCTGTCTGATGAATATCGGCGGTCCACGGCGGGGGAACTGCTCAAGCGTTACGAACCTATCAAGTCCCCTGGGCTCAGGCGGGCACTCGATGCGGCCGTCGAGGCCTTCAGGGAGTAATGCGAGTGCGCGGTTATCTCCTCGACACCGGCATCGTCAGCGTCTGGTACGATGAAACGAAACCAAAACACAGCCAAGTCCTTGCCGCTGTAAAGAACCTTGCGGCCGACACGCCCCTCGCCATTTCGGCCATTACTTTGGGTGAGATCGAGTACGGGCTGCACATACCCGGTGGGGCGGCGCATTTGGACCACGACGAATACCGGCGCTGGATTGCCGACAAACTTCCGCGCGTCCTCGACGTGACTACCTCGACAGCACGCCTTTACTACGGGTCGCTGCGCGCCCGCCTGTTTGACAAATACGCTCCGAACCACAAGAGCAAGAAGGTTAGGGCGGAGCAACTTGTTGACCCGACAACGGCAGAAAAACTCGGTATCGACGAGAATGACCTCTGGATCGCCGCCCAAGCCGTTGAGCACAACTTGGTGCTGGTCACTGACGACAAGATGGCCCGCATCCGGAAAATAGTTGACGAGGAATTGCCCCTGGAATTCGAGAATTGGGCCGCGGGGTGACGCCGCGCGCGCATCCGTACTACATACCGGCCTACAGGTGGTTTCGTGGGCGCGTCACACGTCCAGGTTGCGGACTTCGAGGGCGTGGCGTTCGATAAAAGCGCGGCGAGGTTCGACGACGCTGCCCATCAGGACACTGAAGAGGTGTTCGGCCTCGGCCACATCTTCCACCAGGACCTGCTTGAGCGTCCGGCGGGCGGGGTCCATCGTGGTGTCCCACAACTGGTCGGCGTTCATTTCGCCGAGACCCTTGAAGCGTTGGATGTCCATTCCCTTCCGGCCCAGCCGCCGCACGGCCGGCAGGATGTCCGAAACGCCGGGGGCGTCCACGGTCTCGCCGTCGGAGACGACGGTGAACTTCGTGTAGAGCCTTTCGCCGCCGATGGATTCCTCGACCTCGACGTACCAGTCGGCGACGTCGAGGCCGCGCGTGCGCAGTTTTCGGGCCAGTTTATTGAGTTCTTTGGCGCCGAAGAGTTCCTCGGGCTCGGGCGGTTTGGGCCCTTCGGCGCTCGTTTCGTCTTTTTCGGCCTTGGCGCGCTTCTTCGTGGGTTTTTTGAAGGTGACGGCGATGGCACGATTGGCCTCGGCTTCGGAATGGAACAGGCGCAGGCCCTCCTGGAATCGGACGGCCCAGGTCGGGAAGTCGCCGCTCTTGGCCCGCTGGGCGAGGAACTCGTCCCAAGAGATGCCGCGCCGCTCGAGCGAGCGGATCAGGTCCTCGACGTCGGTGAGGGTCGTGGCGAGTTCTTCGAGTTTGGCGCCGTTGATTTCGGTCGGTTTTTTCCTGCGGCTCTCGGGCGGCGGGTTGACGCGAAGGGTCGTCCCATCCACGCCGAGGCGAAGCAGCGTCATTTTCATCTCGCGGTCGCTCTGGACATACTGCTCGCGTCCGCGCCGGCGCACGCGATACAGGGGCGGCTGGGCGACGTAAAGGTAGCCATGCTCGATGAGCGGTTTCATGAACCGGTAGAAGAACGTCAACAGGAGGGTGCGGATGTGCGAGCCGTCCACATCCGCGTCAGTCATGATGACCACTTTATGATAGCGGGCGCGGGAGATGTTGAACTCGTCGGTGCCGATGCCGGTGCCGAGGGCGGAGATGATGGTGGCGATTTCCTCGTGAGCGAGCATTTTGTCGATGCGGGCCTTTTCGACGTTCAGGATCTTGCCGCCCAGGGGAAGAATCGCCTGGGTGCGGCGGTCGCGTCCCTGTTTGGCGGACCCGCCGGCGGAGTCGCCCTCGACGAGGAACAGTTCCGAGACGCTCGGGTCGCGCTCGGAGCAATCGGCGAGTTTTCCCGGCAGGTTGCCGGAGGCCAGGGCCCCCTTTCGCCGGACCAGATCGCGGGCCTTTCGGGCGGCCTCGCGGGCGCTCATCGCCTGGACGGCCTTCTGGATGATCTTCTTTGCCGTCGGCGGGTGCTCCTCCAGGTACTGGCCGAGCATCTCGTTGGTGACGGTCTCGACGAGCGTGCCCACCTCGGTGTTGGAAAGTTTCGTCTTCGTCTGCCCCTCAAAACGCGGGTCGCGGACGCGGACGGAGAGGACGGCAGTCATGCCTTCGCGGAGGTCGTCGCCGCCGGGCGTCGAATCGCCCTTCAGCAGGTTCTGTTTCTTGGCGTAGTAGTTGAGTGTCCGCGTGACGGCCGACTTGAATCCCGACAGGTGCGTGCCGCCTTCAATCGTGTTGATGTTGTTGGCGAAGCAGAGGATGTTCTCGGTGTAGCCGTCGTTGTACTGGATGGCGGCCTCGACCTCGGCACCGCTTTCGGGGTCGGCGCGGCGAAAGTAGATGACGTCGCGGTGGACGGTAGCCTTGTCCTGGTTCAGGTGCTTGACGAAGGCGCGGATGCCTTCCCTGTATTGGAACGCGGCCTCGCGTCCGTCGCGCTCGTCGAGGAGGTGGATCTCAAGCCCCTCGTTCAGGTAGGCGAGTTCGCGCATGCGGCCCTCGAGAATTTCGAAGCGGAAGGTCGGGTCCTCGAAGATTTCGCGGTCGGGCTTGAAGGAGATGATGGTGCCGGTCTTGGCCGCCTTGCCGACGCGCTTCAGGTCCTGGGTCTTTTTGCCGCGCGCGAACGCCATGCGCCAGGCGTGGCCGTCGCGGCGGACCTCCGCCTCGAGCCATTCCGACAGCGCGTTGACGCAACTGACGCCGACGCCGTGAAGACCGCCCGAGACCTTGTAACTATCGTGGTCGAACTTGCCGCCCGCGTGGAGCATCGACAGGGCCACCTCGACGCCGGGCTTCTTCTCGTCCTTATGGAGGTCTACCGGAATGCCGCGCCCGTCGTCCTGGACGCTGAGGCTGCCGTCGGCGTGGACGGTAACGGCGACCTTGGTGCAGTAGCCGGCCATGGCCTCGTCGATGGCGTTATCGACGACCTCGTTGACGAGGTGATGGAGTCCCCGCTGCTGGCGGTCGCCGATGTACATGTCGGGCCGCTTGCGGATGGCCTCGAGGCCCTTCATGACCTTGATGGCGTCGGCGCGGTATCCACCCTTGGCGGCGTCCGGCGCCGCTGCTCGGCGCTTGGCCGTCTTGGCTGCCCTTTTGGGCGCCGATTTTCGGGCGGCTTTTCGGGTTTTCGTGGGCTTTTTGGCGGCCGCTTTGGCGCCCTTTTTGCCCGTGGATTTGCGGTCGGCGGCTTTCTTTTTCCATTTGGCCATGTCTGTCGCTATCCCCTTCTTTGGCTACAAATATACGCTTTTCCGGCCCCGGCGTCAATGCATTTTGGGAAGTAATTGAGGGACTGAGGGACTGAGGGGCAAGAGGGATGCCGATGGGGCCGCCGCTCCTTGTGGCTCTCCTAGGGGGCCTCGTGAACCGAAACTGCCCGGCTCGAGATCATCGCTCCGCGCCGCCGCACGGTGCGCTGCACCAGGACAAGCATCACGCCATCTACGTCGCGGGCGACATGGCCCTCGTGCAGCACTGGGAGCGGGCTCTGGCGTTCAACGGCTCCGGATGCATCCTGCATTCGCTCTATTGGTCGAGCATGTGCGCGCCGGGGTGCGGCTGCAAGCCATCGGCCGGCCTGCCAACCGATTTGGTGCGCCGCTTGGGCGGTCATCCTTATATACTCTGCTCGGCATGACACGTGCCCAAGGGCGCCTTTGGAGCAACCGCGAAAAACGTGAGGATAATGGAATGGGCGAACCAACGAAACCCTTGCCGCAGGCGCCCGCCGGCCGCCATCTGGAACTCAAGGCCGACTTCGCCGACGCCGTCCGCCGCTGGGAAGCGTATCTCGACGGCGAGATCCTGGACCGCCCGGTGGTCCTGGTGAGTTGCCCCAGGCCCGGCGCGCCGGGCGTGCCGGCGCCATCCTATCATGACAAGGTCTTCCGCCCGTTCGGCGCGGTCCTGGACCAGGCGCTGGAAAATGCGCGGGGGATGTGGTGGGGCGGCGAGGCCCTGCCCACCTTCGGCCCCTCCTTCGGCTGCGATGAGGTGGCGATTTTCTGTAGCCGCAACAGCCAGTTCATCTGGCATGAGAACGTGACGGGCACCAACTGGTCGCATCCCTTCATCCACGAGTGGGATGGCGCGCTGCCGCTGCGCCTGAATGAGGA
>DATLBA010000144.1:0-21084 GCA_035527275.1 Phycisphaerae bacterium | reverse complement strand
TTTTCCGATTTCCGGGGACACCCATCTACCGCCCGCGTCAACGGCATCCCGGTTCCGCAATTTTACCCGCCGGTCTGATGGGAGGGTTTACCCGCCAGCCTCTTGGGCGGGTTCACCCGCCGCTCGACGGCAGTTCCAAGTTCAAAGTTCAAGGTTCCAAGTGAACGGCACACGGCCGACCATCCGTCGTTCACTCCGCACTCCGCATTCCGCACTTTCTTCCCCCCACTCCCCTCTGCGTCCTCAGCGTCCTCTGCGTTGAAGGCTGTGCCGTTTCGTCCCCCGCTTTCCACTGCCATTTTGGCAGTCCGGGGCCGACGGACGCATGGAGCAGCGCCGATGGGAAGGGCGGAAGCACGCCCTCGGACGCATCATCACATCGGCATGCGTAGGGGGCAAAAAGGGGGTCAAAAAGGGCCAATTTGCATCCAATTCCGACAAAAAAGTGAAAAAAAGTCGAAAAAAGCGCCCGATTCGGCCTTGCCCATCTTAACATTCCGGCCCTCAAACCCCCTTGGCGCCAGCTCCAGGCCCGATTCGGCCTCCAAATCGGCCCAAAATCCGCCAAATTCCACCCAAAACCGCCCGCCAACATATCGGCCATGCGCAATATGTGTGTGCCAATCGCCCACGGGCGGCGCCCCGTGGAGTGTGCCGCTCGCGGCTAGTTGGAGGCGCTGCGCCGGGGGCTTGCAACCCGCCCCGCCACCCTTTACAATCCTCCGGGCGGAACACAGCGAGGAGCCGCACGCATGGGCAAGACGCAGTGGACCGACGGTCCTGTCGCAGGCGTGCTGGAGCGCGGCAAGGAACACGGTGCCGCGCCCGAACCGTCCGCGTTAGGCGGATCCGGACCGACGCCCCTGACCGCCAAGTCCGATGGAGGGGCAGGTGGCCTGGAAGAGGATTTGCCTGCCCGGACGCGCATCATCTCGCCCTCGTTGCTGCTTCCGGCCGAGATCGTTGTCTTCGAACTCAAGCCTTCCCTGTGGTATGTGGCGCTGGTGAGCGCGCCGATCGCCGCCGCCGGCCTCGCGCTGATTGTCCTCGCCTACGCGATCCAGGGGATGGGCGAACTGTATCGGCTGGCGCTCATCATCGGCGTCTGGGTCGCGGGTCTGGGAATTGTCATAGGGTTCCTCCAGTGGCTCGGCCGCACCTACGTCCTCACGGACCGGCGAATCCTGAAGCAGCGCGGCGTGATTAACGTCCGCGTCGAGTATGTCGGCTTGGAGAGGATTGAGAATAGTTTCGTGGCCCAAGCGGCGTTTCAGCGGCTCGTCGGCATCGGGACCCTCTTCTTCCGGTGCGACGCGGCCCGGGCCGGGACGGAAACGCACACCTGGGAACACGTCCGCCGGCCAAAGGAGGTCCACGCCCACATCGTCGCCCAAATCGACCGCTGGAAACAAGCCCGCGCGAGGATGGAGGAAAGGTAACGCAGCGGGTCCCACGCCGTTGATGGAGTCCGGCCTCGCGTCCCTTGCCGCGCTCTGAACGGCGCTACCGCCGGCGCATCGCCCGATAGGCTTCCATGCACGCGTCGGCGTTCTCGACCGGCACATTCGGCGGGATGTGGTTGCCGACCGCAAAGAAGTAACCGGGACAATCGCGTCCCAGGTCCATGCAGCGCTTGACCTCGGCCCGGACCTCTTCCTTGGTGCCGAACGTGAGGATGCGGCAATCGGCGTTGCCGATGATGACGTGCGTTTGGCCATATCTGCTGCACACGTATTCGAGGTCGGTGGTCGGCTCGAAGATAAAGCCGTCGGCGCCGGCGGCGGCAATGTCGTCCACGTAGTCGGTGAAGTTGCCGTCCGAGCAGAACAGCACCTTCTTGCCCGCATCCTTGACGATGTCCCAGTGGCGCTGGTAATTCGGGAAGACGTAGGTGCGGTAAAAGTCGGGCTGGAGAAATCCGCCGCTCGTCCACACCATGTCATCGTGCGTGAGGAAGACCTCGATGTCGGTCGCCGCCCAGGCTTTGACGTAGTTTTCCAGGAGGTAATCCGCCCAACGGTTTAGCGCGCGGCCGAAGCGTTCCGCGTCCACGCCGGCGGCCATGAGGAGATTTTCCCATCCGAACGCGTCGATGGCATATGAGATCACCGACTTGTATGTCCCGCCGGAAATCACGCCCGTGCCCCGGCGCGCCTCGTCATACCATGCCTGGTATTTTTCCACTTGGGCTTGGAAGTCAACGGGACCATATTCCTGGACGGGATCCAGACGATAGATTTCCTCCACATCTTTGAAGGGCGACTCGACGCTCGGGCGGCAGTCGCTGCCGTCCGGCATCCACACCGCATGGCCCATATCGGTCCAGCGGCCCCGCCCGATATTGGGGCCGGCGGTGGACCAGCGAAAATCGAAGTCCAGCAGTTCGGCGACGTCGGCGTCGGGCTTGCCGGCGCGCTTCCGCAACTGCCCGACCCACTCGGGGTGCGTGACGTACTGCGTGTGCGGAATCTCGTCCGGCGCCTCCAGCCGGATGGCGGCCATGCCGCGTTCATAACTCACGGCCAATCTCCTTCGCCCAAGGGCGCGGTGGCCGACACGGTATGCCGGGACTGCTCTTCCGTGTCAAGCGCGAAAGCGCCGAACGGCCTGTATGGAATGACCGCCAATAGCGCCGACGTCAGGTGTAGAGTTTTGCGATGGCATCGGTGGGGGGTGGGACAAGGGGAACAGTGCGGCCGGCGCGGGTGATGGTCCGCTCGGCGCCGGGCGGGCCGAATGTGGCGACCCGGGCCGCGCGGATGCCGGCCTCGCCGAGGGCGGCAAGGATTTCCGGCGCCTTCTCGGGCGGTGCGGCCGCGAGGAGCGATCCCGACCCAATCGCTTCCAGGGGATCGATGCCTGCGGCCTCGCAGAGGGCGCGCGTCTCGTCGCGGACGAAAATGGCGTCTGCGTTCACCTGGAGGCCGAGGCCGGCGGCCTCCGCCATTTCCCAAAGCCCCGTCACGACGCCCCCTTCGGTCACGTCGTGAAGCGCGCGGACGCCCCGGTCGCACGCGATGCGGGCCTCGGGGACGATCGAGATGCCGGGGTCCGTGAGGTACTCGCGCGCTCGCGCGAGGATGCCCTTGCCGACGGCGCCGGCGAGTTGGGCGCCCTTTTCGCGTGCGATGAGGGCCGTGGCTTCGATGCCCGCGCCCTTGGTCATGAGGACGACGTCCCCCGCCCGCGCGCCGCCGCTGGAAACAAGGGGCCGGTCGCCGAGGTCGCCGATCATGGTCCCGACGACCACCGGCCGGTGCAAATCGGCCGCCCGTTCCGTGTGGCCGCCGACCCAGAGGCAATCGAGCGCGCGGCAGGCTTCGGCGATGCCAGAGAAAATCGTCTCGGCCATCGCGTCATCCGCATCCACCGGCAACAGGACCGTGGCCAGGAAGAACCGTGGCCGCGCGCCCGTGACCGCGACATCGTTGGCATTGACGACGACGGCATAGTGGCCGATGGCGTCGGTGGCGAACGTGATGGGGTCGGTCGCGACGACGAGGCGTTCGGAGCCGACGCGCACGACGGCGGCGTCTTCGCCGATACGCGGGCCGAGAAGAACGTCGTCGGAAAGGGGCGCTACGTGGTCGCGCAGGAGGCGAGCCAACCGGTCGGCGGGCCACTTGCCCGGCCTTCCGGGCGGGTTCAAGTTCGCGGATGGGCGGCGGGGCGTCATGGATCAGGTCGGACTCTGGCGGGCGCGGTCCACGTCGTCCACGCCGAAAATGAGAATCGCTTTGCCGCGGCTGCTGTCGCCGCTGCCATAGACGTACTGGATATTGATGCCGGAGCGGCCGAGTCGCGAGGCCACTTCGCCGAGCGCGCCCGGTTTGTCATCGAGTTCGACGGCCAGGACGTCGCGGGCCAGGGGCGGCAATCCGGCCTCACGCAGCGCTTCCTGGGCGGCGCTGGGGTCGCTCACAAGAAGCCGGATCGTCGAGAGGTCCGTTGCGTCGGAGACCGAGATGGCCCGGATGTTGACGCCGGCCTGGGCGAGGATGCGGCACAGGCGTTCCAACTGTCCGGGGATGTTCTGCATGGCGACGCTCAACTGAGTCGCTTTTTCCATGAACCACCTCCTCTATCTGGCAATATCCCTTTCTTTTATATTCTATCGCGCCAGGTTGTAGAATCCAGCCCGGAAGTGTGGCGGCGGCCGGACGGGTGGAAAGCCGTCGTGGAGACGCCCCGCCCGCGGCTCGGCGTTGCGCGCACCTTGGTTTTTCGGTGGCTTTTTCGGAAGGGCGGGGCAGCAATCGCCGGCGGAGCGGCCGGATGGCTGTTGGGAAAATGTGACCCCCCTTTAGAAGGCGGTTGAAAGGACAATAAGCCCCAAGGCAACGGTCGCGCAGACAGCCAGACCCATGGCAACCATGCACCAGAAAAGGGCGGACCGAAGGGCAGGGGAGGGCCCCCACTGGCGCGCGGCCCGCACCACGCGGCGGGCCAGGACGACGGCGCACACGAAGAAGACGGGGCCCAAGGGGAAAAGAAAAAAGGTCAGAAGCGCAACAGCGCGGGCACGTCGCTGCAATTCGCGGGCGCGCGCCTCACGGTCCTCTTCTTCGGCAGGTTCCAGCGGTCCCGCATCGCCGGTGCCCTGAGCGTCCGTTTCATCGGCCAGGCGACCGGCGCGGAACTCGGCCAGCAGAGTCTCGGCATCCGCACGCCGGCCGAAGGGCACGAGTACCCGCACGCCTTCCCGGGTCAGGCCAGGTTGCAGATGCCACAGCGTGACCGATGTGTGCGGCTGGTCCACCCAGGCTGGAATATCGTTCTGGTTCAGCATGCGGGCGATTAACGCGGCTTCCGGTTCCGTTCGCGCCGTGGCAACCGCCACCAGGCCACCATTCTGATAGGCCCGAGGGTCGTCAGGCAGGCCCTGCCGCGCTGCCTGCTGCTCCAGGCGTGTGCCCTCGTCCGGCAGTGGTCCTTTCGAAAACAGGGCGAGCCCCCCCTTCGCAATCAGCCGCATGCCGCAAGCGAACACCAGGCCCGCGAAAATGAGGAGGGCGAGCAGCAGAAGAACATGGCCAGGGCCGGCCAGGGCAAGTGAACCGAGCCATATGGCCAGAATGATTAGGCCGGCGCCCGCCAAGAAGCGGGGAACTGCCAACCATTCCCGGACTGCGCTTCGTTTGCCCAAGAGACGCCCCTTCGAGAGTCGGGAACGCCGGATCTGGTGGCACAACCTTTACCTAATTATATATCGAGCCGGGGGCGGTGACTCAAGGCCGAAAGCCGGGCGGACAGCCGTGTTGCCCCTCCAGTTGGCCGGGCAGCATGGCGAGCGGGTGCTGAAGCGAGAACCTCGTCTCGCGCCTTCAGCGTTCGGTTTTCACGCGCCGGCGCCAGGCGCGCCACGCCTCGGCGTCGTAGCCGAAGTCTTCGCCGGTGATCTTCTTGAGGGCAGCCAGCACGACGGGCTGCGGCGCGAGGACGCGGATGACGGTGCGCCTTCCCGTCACGTGCACATTGCTCACGCTCAGGACGGCGCCGCTCATGATGGCACCGATGACGGGGTTCCACGCGACGGCGCCGTTGCTCACCACCGGCTCGGCGTCGCGGACATAGGTCGTGACGGTGCCGACGGCGATGTAAGCGCCCCTGCCGCTCGTTTCGGGCGGCGCCTTGACGACGCGGGGCTCGGGGGCCTTGAGGTGGCCGATGAGCGCGCCGATGGCGTGCCACGCGTTGAGTTCCCCGAGGGCGTAGGCGGCTCGCCGGCGGGCGCCCTTCGAACCGCCGAGCGCCCGGACCAGCGGGCCGACTCGGGCGCTGTCGGCGCGGCTCTTTAGGCTCCGAAGGGCGGCGAGGTACACGTCCTTGCTCCCGTCGGTCAGGAGCATCCGCACGAGCGTTTCGCGGGCCTCGTCGCCGAGGATGCCGCCGAGTGCCTCGGCCGCCAGCCGCCGTTCGGCGACCGTTCCTTCGCCGAGGATGCGGCTGAGCGGTGTGACCCCAGCCGGATCACTCAGTCTGAGGATGCGGCGTCGGCCCTCGGCCCAGGCCTCCTCATCCGTCGGGAGCAGAAAGCGGCGGACAATCTCGCGGATTTCCGTCGCCAGGGCCCGCTGCTTCTCAAGAATCGCCGGGGCTGCCTTGAGAACCGGCCCTGCCTCCTGCGTTCCTCTCGTCTCCTGCCGCCCGATGTCCAGGGCTCGGTGTGCCTCCTCGTTCTCCGGGTCGCGGCTCAGGGTCTCTTGCCAGTGGATGGTAGCGCGGTCGGGGAGGCCGCTCGCCTCGCACCACATCGCCAGTTCGGCGTGGGCTTGGGCCGTATCCTCGAGGGCCAGGAGTCGCTCGGTGTATTCCAGGAGGAGATGCGTCGGCCTCTCGGCGGCACAGAGGTGCCCGGCGAGGATGACCGCCAGCGCCGCGCTAAGCGTTCCGGCACGCATGGGCCTCTCCTTTCGAGTCGGTGCCTTCTACCTATTATATACGGCAGGCGCACCGGGGTCACCGCAGGAAAAACGGCGAAGGGCAGGGGGCTGGGGCTGGAGTCAGGCGCCTAGGCCGTCCAGTTTGGCGACAAGGCTCTTGACGTGTTCGACGCTTTTTGCGAAGGCGGCCCGCTCGCCCTCGGTCAAGTCCAACTCCACAACCTCGAGCACGCCCTCCGCCCCCAGGCGCGCGGGCACGCCGACGAAGTAACCGCCGACGCCGTATTCGGTGTCGCAATAGGCGGCACACGGCAAAACGCGCCGCTCGTCGCGCAGGATGGCCTGGGCCATTTCGACCGCCGCGGCGGCCGGGGCGTAAAACGCCGAGCCGGTCTTAAGAGATGAGACGATCTCGGCGCCGGCGCCCCGCGTCCGCTCGATGATTCTCTCGATGGTTTCCTTCGGCAGGCGCTCGGCCAGCGGCCGGCCGCCGATCGTCGAATGGCGGACGAGCGGGACCATCGAGTCGCCGTGACCGCCCAGGACGAGCGCTTCGACCTGGTCCGGCCCGATGCCCGCTTCCATCGCAATGAACGCACGCAGGCGGGCCGAATCCAGGACGCCCGCCATGCCGACGACGCGGCTCGTCGGCAGGCCGCTGGCGCGGTGCGCAAGCGCCGTCATCGCGTCCACCGGGTTCGAGACGATAATGAGGGTCACATCGGGGCTTGCCCGGACGAGACTTTGGACCACGCCGGAGACGATTCCGGCGTTTTTCGCGAGGAGGTCGTCGCGGCTCATGCCGGGCCGCCGCGCAAGGCCCGCCGTCACAATGGCAAGACGGCTGCCGGCCGTGGCGGCATAGTCGGTCGTCCCGGTAATCTTGTGCGCGAAGCCGGCGATGGGCGCCGCCTGCGCAAGGTCCAGGGCCTTGCCTTCGGCGAGCCCTTCGACCACGTCCACGAGGACAACGTCGCCGAGGCCCCGCGCGGCCGCCCACAGAGCGCACGTCGCCCCGACGTTCCCCGCCCCCACGATCGTGATCTTCGGATGGGCCATCGTGTGCTCCTTGCGCTTCGAACCTGCCAGGGGCGGATTATAGGCTCCGCGTTGGAGCCGTCAAGGAAACCGAGGCGGACCAGGCGAAGGAAGGTTTACGCCCGGGGGTGGTACTTCTTGTGGATGGCCTTGAGGCGGCTTTGGTCCACGTGGGTATAGAGTTGGGTCGTCGAGATGTCCACGTGGCCGAGCATTTCCTGGACGACCCGCAGGTCGGCGCCCCCCTCGAGCATGTGCGTCGCGAAGGAGTGGCGGAGCGTGTGCGGGCTGACGCGTGGCGAGACCCCGGCGCGGACGGCGTACTTTTTAACCAGCCGCCAGAGCGTCTCGCGCCCCATGCGCCGGCCGGAATGGGTGAGGAAAAGATATGGCTCGCCGCCGCGGTCGAGCGTCGGCCGCTCCTTCTCAAGGTATGCGGCCAGCGCGTCGAGCGCCCGGCGGCCGACCGGCACGATGCGCTCCTTGCGGCCCTTGCCGATGCAATGGACGTAGCCGACCTGCGCGTTGACGCTGTCGGTCTTCAGGTCCGCCACCTCGCTCACCCGGGCTCCCGTGGCGTAGAGCATTTCGAGGATGGCCTTGTCCCGCAGCGTCCACCGGTCGTGTTCCGGATCCGGCGCCGAAAGGAGCCGGTCCACGGCCTTTCGGTTGAGGACTTCCGGCAGGTTCTGCCAGAGGCGGGGGCTTTCGAGGTGCTCGGTCACGTCGCGCTCGATGAGGCCCTCGGCGGCGAGGAAACGGAAGAACATCCGCACGGCCACGAGGGCGCGGCTGACGGTCGCGACGGCCTTGCCTTCGCGTTTTTCGGCTGTCAGGAAATCGATGACCTGGTCGGCCCGGACCTGCTGCCAGCCGTCGCTGTCTTGGGCCTTGACGAACGAGGCGAAACAGCCCAGGTCGTGCTGGTAGGCCTGGATCGTGTTGACGCTCAGGCCGCACTCAACGGTCAGATAGTCCAGGAAGGCGTCGATAGGATTGGCAGCGGTTTGAAGCACACCGGCTCCTTGCGGAGAGGGTTTGCCGCCGGGAAAATGCGGACGCTGCGCCGCGCGTCGAACCTCGCACCCCGTTCATCGTCCTCATCGTCCGGGCTGCGGGGAAGGCTTTAGCAAAAGTCCGATAACCCGGTCCAAGGTCCCTTTTCGGTTCCCAAAGCCCAATTGCGGTTGACAGTTGTTTCCTTCAACGGTAGTTTACCGTTTGGAGGCCCGGGAAAAGAAAAAAGGGCTGCATTATGGCGTGGGGCACATCCGCCACGATGCGCCGGTCGGTCGCGTTCATGGCCGGCCTTGCGCTGGCGAACGTTCTTCTCATCGCAGCGGTTTCGGCGAGCGGCGCCGAAGCGCCCGCCGAGCCGACCGATGCGGAAACAACTGAGTTGGCCCGCCTCCGTGACTTTCTGACCGGCCCGGACCGGACAGCCGCCACCCGGCGCGACGCCGCCGCCGGCCTCCTCGACAAGAACAGCGATGCCGCGCGCACCATCCTGCTCGAGGTGCTCTCCACCCCATCCGAGGCAAGCCAGGCCGTCCTCGGTGTCCTTGCGGCGCGCAGCGCCGCCGACGAAGCCTTCATCGATCCGCTCTTCCAACTCCTCCGAAGCGACAATGAAACCATGCGGCGGTCTGCGGCGCTCGCCTTCGGCGCCTACCAGGGCAACGACAAGGTGCTGGCGAGGTTGAAAGACCTTGTGGCGGATTCGAGGGAGCGGACGGGCGTGCGGCTGGCGGCGGTCGAGGCGCTGGCTCAGATCGTGGACAAGCGTTCCGTGGCGGCGCTGGTCGAGGCAACCGGCGATGCGCAAGACGAGGTGGCTGTCGCCGCCGCTCAAGCGCTTGCGGATATGACCGGCCTGGCGGAAGCCGGCGCTTCGGCTCCCGATGTACATCGGGACTGGTCCGACTGGTGGCAGCATCACAAGGACGAGCCGGAAGCGGACTTTCTTCGGGGCCTCGTTCGCCGGTTTCGGACCGAACTGCGCCAGCGCGAAACCGCGCTGAATGCCGCCGAGTCGAGGCTGGCGCGCCTGCTCAAAGAAATCTACGAGGGAGCGGATACGAAGGAGAAGGCGCGCCTGATTCAGGAGCACCTTGATGACTCGCTGACTCAGGTGCGGGTCGTGGCGGTGCGACAGGCGACGGCCTTGGCGCGCGAGGTTTTCGGCGCGAACGACGGCAGCCAGCAAACCTACCAGGAACTGCGTTCGGCCCTGTTGAAGCACGTGGGCGACGAAGCCCCGGCGGTCCGGGCCGCCTCGGCCGAGGCCCTGGCCGCCTGGCAGGAAACCGCCGCCGGGCCGACGCTGCTGGCACGCCTGGACACAGAAAAGTCGCCTGAGGTGCGGGCTGCCCTCGCTGCCGCCCTCGGCGCCTTGAAGACGGGCGAAGCGGTGCCGGAGTTGGTGGCGATGCTCGATTCGCCTTCTCAGGTGGAGGTGATTAAATCCGCCGGCGCGCTCGGGGCGATCGGCGACCGCAGCGCGCTGGGCGCCGCAGCGGTTGAGTCGGCGCTCGACCCCCTCCGCCGCTTGGCCCGGACCTCGCCCGACCCGCTTGTCCGCGAGGCCGCGTGCCGGTCGCTCGCGAAGATTGCGCACGCCAGCGCCGAGCCGGTCCTCGCCGCGGCGCTGGAGGACAAGGCTGCGGGGGTCCGGTTCAGCGCGGTCCAGGGGCTCGGGAACCTCGGCCGGGTCGCACCCGAAACGGTGGAGGCGCTGTCGGCGCGGCTTCAGGATGAAAATAAAGGCGTCCGGCAGGCGGCGGCGGCAACCCTCGCGAAACTCGGCGGACCGGCGGCCGCCCGAAGAATGGCCGAGCGCCTCAAAGCGGGCGCGGAAGCCGACCCGGGCGTGCGCAACGCTCTCTGGACGGCGGTTCAGGCGCTGGCGACAGCGAGTGAAACGCCGGACCTCGCCCAGGAATTAGGGGACCTGTTCTTCGCCCTTGAAGGGACCGAGATGATGCAGCGTGCCACCGCCCTCTATGAAATCGCCCAGACCAAGTATCCGGCCTCCGCCGCGGGCAGCCTGAAATTGCAGGTCCTTCTGGAGAAACTGGTGGACGCAACCGTGGCCGCCGGGACGCCGGAGAAGGCGGCCCCGGTGCTCCGGCAACTTCTGGCCGACACGCCCGCCGAGAACCCCGAGCGCCGAGGCGAACTGAAAGAGCGGTTGGGCCTGATTCTCCTGTCGAAGGGACCTTATCCGGAAGCCGCCGCCCTTCTGGCCGACGTGATGGACGACCGGGAGCCCGCGGCCCGCGCGGCGCTCGTCCAGGCCATCGTGGCGAGGGCCGAAGCGCTGCTGGAGGCCGACCGGCCCGAGCAGGCGCTCGGCCTCCTGGACGCCTTCAAGAAGGCGCGGCCGGACTGGGGCGTCGCGGACCAGGCAGCGGTCCTCGACCGGCTGAAGGACCGGGCGACTGACGCAACCATCGCCTGGGTCATCGCCAACTTGAACGGTTCCGAGGAGCGCGTGGGGGTTGCGACGGCAACCCTGAAACGAGTCGGCTGGCCGGCGGTCGTCGGGCTCCTCGATGCGATCGAGCGCGCCGTCAAAGAGAGCCGCCCGGAAGTCGAGGCGAGAATCCTGGCAGCGCTCGAAGCGGTGAGTCCGCCCGAGGGGGGAACGGACCGTGCGTACGACCCGAAGGCGCCGCAGGAGGAGCGGTTGAAACAAATCGCGGCCTGGCGTGAGGCCCTCGGACCGACGCCGAACGAGGAAAAATAGCCCCCCCGCGCGGGCGAAACCGGGGCGACGGAGTCCCGATGACCAAGCGATACGTGGGCGTGGACCTGGGCGGGACGAACCTGAAGATGGGGCTCGTCTCCGCCGACGGCAAAATGTTCGACCGCCAATCCTGCGCGACCGAGGCCGACCGCGGACCGCAGCACGTCCTTTCGCGCATCGCCGAGGCCGTCCGCCGCTTGTGCAAAACCGCGGGGCTCAACCTCGCGGATGTGGCTGCTGTCGGCGTCGGCGCGCCCGGACCGCTCGACACGAAGGCGGGCGTCGTCCTCCTGGCGCCCAACCTTCCGGGCTGGCGCAACGTTGCCGCGCGCGAGCGCCTCGCCGAGGACCTCGGCAGGCCCGTGGTTCTTGAGAACGACGCCAATGCGGCCGCGTACGGCGAGTTCCGATGCGGCGCGGGGCGCGACGTCGCCAGTATGGTCCTCCTGACGCTCGGAACCGGCATCGGAGGGGGAATCGTCCTGGACGGGCGCCTCTTTCGCGGCGCTACGGACACCGGCGCCGAACTGGGACACATCGTCGTTCAGCACGGCGGCCGTCGGTGCGGCTGCGGGAACCGCGGATGCCTTGAAGCCTACGCGTCGGCGACGGCCGTCGTCGCGCGCGCTCAAGAGTTCATCGAGGCGGGCGAACCGTCCTCCCTTGCCGATGCGCCCGGCATGACGGCCAAGGACGTGTTCGGCGCGGCCGAGGCGGGTGACGATCTGGCGACGCGCATCGTCGAAGAGACGGCGGATTACCTCGCCTCGGGTATCACCAGCATTCTGCACGTCCTGAACCCCGAGAAGGTGGTCCTGACGGGCGGGATGATGGGGGCGGGTGATGCGTTCCTCGAACGGGTCCGCCGCGGCGTCCGCCGGTCTGCTTTCGAACGGGCGTCGGCCGCCTGCGAGATCCGCTGGAGCGCCCTGGGCGGCGATGTGGGAATCCTGGGTGCCGCCTTGGCCGCCGAGGCGTTCGACCGGACCGGTCGGCCCGCGTAAGGGCCTACCGGTGTGAACGCCTGCGCGTGTGTGATGAACGGGGGAGATGAGCCATGAGGATTCGATGCCCGAAGTGCGGGGCTGAGTGGGACACCAAGGGCCGCATCGGTTTTCGCGACGAGTGCCCGGAATGCGCCGCCTACCTCCACACGTGCATCAACTGCCGACACTTTGACGCCGCGACTGGAGGCTGCCGCATCCCGACGACCGACCCGGTCCACGACCGGCGCGGACAAAACTTCTGTGAAGAGTTCGAATTTGGAGTCGGCTCACCCGAGGCGGAGGCGGAGGCGGAGGCGGAGGAACGCCCCTCGGCCGAGGAGGCGCGGCGACAGTTCGAGAACCTGTTTCGGGATTCGGATACGTGATGGAATCGGCCCACCACATCGTCGCGGCGTCACCCGGCGGCGCCGGCGTTCGTTTGCTGTCTCTTGTGGTCGGGCTGGCGCTGCTGCTGCCGGCGGCCGGCTGCGCCGTCTTTCCTCAGGGGGCTTACTGGCCGGCGCACGAGCGCGGCCCGTCCGAAGGGCCTCCGCTGGAGAACACCGACGCGACCGAGCAGGCCTCCGCGCCCGCAGCCAGACAGAGGCCTCTGCACTCCACCGCCGACCTTCAAGCCAACATCACCCGGCGGTGGTTGGACGAGGCGCTGGCCGACTCGGCGCGGCAGATGAGGGGCTGGGCCGGTCGGTGTGTTTACGCCGACGCCATGCGCACGGTCGTCTGGTGTTACGTCGAACCGGTCTCCTACCGCGACCTGGTCGTGGCGGGTCTTGAAAGCCTGCGTGCAGCGCTTGAGAATCCGACGTTCCGCGAGCGGTTCGGCGCGGCAGCCGACGCCAAACGCCGCGAACGCTTCGCCCAAGCGCTGGACATTCTGGTCCTCAAAGCGGGCGCCGCGAATCCTTGGTTCGCATTCCAAGCCGCCGACTGGCTGGCCATCGCCATGGAGAAGAACCGCGCGATGCTTGGCCTGCCGGATGGAGCCGTCGTCGCCGAGTTCCTCTTCGGCGCGATGGATGCCCTCGATCCATACACGCGATTCTTGACGCCCGACATGTTGCAGGCCTATGACGCGCAACGGACGGGCCGATACTCCGGGATCGGGGCGACTGTCGCCAGGCGCAACGGGCGCGTCGTCATCGAGCACGTCTTCAAAGGCGGCGCGGCTGAGCGCGCCGGCCTTGAGGCGGGCGACGAAGTTCTGAGCGTCACCGGCGAGCCGGTGGCGGATCTGACGTTGGACGAGATCTCCGCGCGGCTGCGCGGCAAGGCGGGCACGAAGGTAACGTTGTCCGTTCGGTCCGGCGACCAAGATGAGCCGCGCGAGGTCGTTCTCATCCGCACGGCCGTCCGCGTGCCCGCCGTCCAGGACGTCCAAATGATCGACCCGCAGCGCCGGATCGGTTACGTGCGGGTGACCGCCTTTCGCTCCGGCGTCGAGCAGGAGTTGCGCCGGGCCGTGCGGGCCCTGGCCGACCAAGGTGCCGAGGCGCTGGTGCTGGACCTCCGCGACAATCCGGGCGGCTTGCTCCTTTCGGCCGTCGAGGTGGCGGGCCTGTTGTTCGGGGGGCGGGTCGCACAGACCCGCGGACGGATGCCGGGGGCCACTTGGCGGTATGACACGCCGCTTTTCGCCCGCCAGGCGTGGCGCGGCCCGCTTGTGGTCCTCGTGAATGAGGGGACGGCTAGTGCGTCGGAGATCGTGGCCTCGGCGCTGTCGCGGCAGGGGCGCGCGCTGCTCGTCGGCCGACGAACCTTCGGAAAGGGCGCCGTCCAGATTTGCCTGCCTGTGGACTGGGGAACCAGTGCCGTCGTCGTAACCATTGCGCGCGCGTATGACGCGAAGGGCCGGTGCCTGGACGGGCGCGGCGTGGCGCCGGACGTGACGGCGCCGGAGGCGGACGTGCGCCACGAAACAGTTGGCGATGATCCGATGGTGCGCGCCGCCGTCGAATCGCTGCGCGTTCCGGCGCACGAACCATGATCGCGCGGGGCGCTCAGCGCGCGCACCGGGCGGCACTTTTGTTCAAGAACCGCGCCTGCCACAACCGATAACGCGACCAGAGCGAGGGTGAACCGTGATTCGAAAAAAAAGCGCGCCAATCCAAAAAAAGTTGTTGACAGGATTTCGCGCGGGTTCTAGCATCAAGTTATCGGCGATGTCTGGTGGAGAATGAGAGAGGTTAACAGGGTCTCTCAAAAAGGAGGACCGCGGATGGCAAAGAAGAAGAGAAAGAAAGTCGCGAAGAAGGCAAAGAAGAAAGTGAAGAAAAAAGCCAAGAAGAAAAAAGCCCGGAAGAAACCCGTGAAGAAGAAACGGGCAAAGAGAAGCAAGAAGAAGGCCAAGAAAAAAACGAAGAAGAAAAGGAAGTAGGACGTAAAGTCCGGTCATCGCCGACCGTGACAGCGTGGAAGAATTCAAAGGGGAGATCCGACGCGACTGGCGGATCTCCCCGCCTTTTTACCCGCGAGCGGCACCGCCGAAGGCCTCCGCCGGCCCGGAACCTCTAGTTCAAGCAGCAGCAAGGTCTTGTGGACGGTCCCCGTCCGGTCCCCATGTCCTTGTATGCTGCGGGGCCCCGGAGGCCGAACCGGCAGGCCATGCCGCGCCGGAGGACCCGAAGCATTGACACCCGAGGCACTGGCCCCCTATACTGCTGCCCCTGAACGCCCGGCCTTGCCGGGCCGCAATTCACTGGGGACCAACGGGATGTTCCGACGGGCACGCGGCGGCGTCCTTGCGCGGCAGCGCTGAAACAGACGAGGCGGCGAAGAAGGCGGAGGCACGGATGGACGAGAAACACACGAGCGCGCCGGCAAACAAGTTCGACCAGGACAGCCTGGCGAAACTCGAAGCGATGGCGAACCCGAAGCTGAACGCCTTCATCGCGGACGCCGTGATTCTTTGCCGACCGGATTCCGTAAAGGTTTGCTCGGACGACGAAGCCGACGTCGCATACATCCGCCGGCGCGCCGTCGAAACGAACGAGGAAACGCCTTTGGCCGTTGAAGGTCACACCGTTCATTTCGACGGGTACTACGATCAGGCGCGCGACAAAAAGGCGACGCGCTACCTGTTGGCGAAAGGGACGACGCTCGGTTCGCGGCTCAACACGATTGATCGCGCAAGGGGGCTAAAGGAAATCCGAGGTTTCTTGTCCGGTGCAATGAAGGGCAAACAGGCGTACGTGCGCTTTTTCTGTCTCGGGCCGACGAACTCGCCGTTCAGCATTCCCTGCGTTCAGATTACCGACTCGGCCTACGTCGCACACAGTGAAGATCTGCTTTACCGGCCGGGCTACGAAGAGTTTAAGCGGAGCGGGGGCCGGGGCGACTTCTTCCGCTTCCTCCACTCGGCGGGCCGGCTCGAGAACGGCGTCAGCGCCGACGTGGACAAGCGGCGCGTCTATATCGACATCACCGAGGACATGGTCTATAGCGTCAACACGCAGTACGGGGGGAACACCATCGGCCTGAAGAAACTGGCCCTTCGCCTGGCCATCCGCAAGGCCGACCGCGAAGGCTGGCTTGCCGAACACATGTTCATCATGGGCGTGCGCGGCCCGAAAGGCCGGAAGACGTATTTCACCGGGGCGTTTCCGAGCGCCTGCGGGAAGACATCGACCGCCATGCTGCCCGGCGAACGAATCGTCGGCGACGACATCGCCTACCTGCGGGCCATCGACGGCGAGGCCCGGGCCGCCAACGTCGAATCGGGTGTCTTCGGCATCATCCGCGACGTCAACCCCGAGGACGACCCCGTCATTCACGAGGTGCTGACGCGGCCGGGCGAAGTCATCTTTTCAAACGTCCTCGTCAAGAACGGGCGGCCCTACTGGCTCGGCATGGGCCAGCCGACCCCGAGTCGGGGCCGCAACCATTCCGGCGACTGGTACGAGGGGAAGATCGATCTGGAGGGCAACGAGATCCAGCCATCGCACAAAAACGCCCGCTACACGGTGGCGCTGGAGGCCCTGCCGAACCGCGACCCCCAGGCCGACGATCCCGCGGGCGTGCCTGTCCGCGCCATCATCTACGGTGGGCGCGACAGCGACACCAGCGTCCCTGTCCAGCAGAGTTTCGATTGGGCGCATGGCGTCGTCACGATGGGCGCGGCCCTGGAAAGCGAAACCACTGCCGCCACGCTCGGCGCCGAGGGTGTCCGCACCTTCAACTTGATGAGCAACCTGGACTTCCTGGCCATCCCGTTCGGCAAGTACATCCGGAACCACCTGGAGTTCGCGCGGAACCTCGAGCGCGTGCCGACGGTCTTTGCCGTCAACTACTTCCTCAAAGGGAAAGACGCCGGTTATCTCTGCGGCATGCGCGACAAGCACGTGTGGGTCAAGTGGATGGAGTTGCGCGTCCACGGCGACGTCGAGGCGGCCAGGGCGCCGACCGGCCTCATTCCCCTTTACGAGGACCTCAAGCGCCTGTTCCGCGAACTGCTGGGGAAGAGTTACACGCGTGACGCGTACGTGGAGCAGTTCACGATTCGGATTCCGGAAACCCTTGCGAAGATCGAGCGAATCTCAAGCATTTACCGCGACGACGCCCAGGAAGTGCCGGACGTTCTGTTCGAGACGCTCGCCGCCCAGCGCGAGCGCCTCCTTGCCCTTCAAGCCGCCAAAGGCGACTCCGTCTCGCCGCTTGAGTTGTAGCGCGGCGCAAGGCAGGGCGCAAGAGCGAATGGCAGGAGGCTCAACCCAGCGCCCCGTGCAGCGCGAATATTGCCGCAACGTAAACGAACAGAGTGGCCAAAGCGATCACGGAAGCCTGCCAAAACTCCATCTCGAACAACTTCATCATGAGCAACGCGAAAACCCCGAAAGCCACCAGGGGCCCACCCAACCACATGATCGGCACCAGCGCCATCAGCACGGCCTCTGTGACGAGCGACACCATCGCGGCTTTCCACAGGAGCTCCCTCAAGGGAGGAAAACTGATATCGCCCACCTTCCGCGTAATCAGCATGGCAATGAGGAGCAGGACCCAGAGAAAAACACTGTTGATCAGCCAAATGATGACGTAATCCATGACGGTCCCTCCCTGGCGGAAATGCAGTTACAAGAGACACCTGCGGCCCGGGAGCGTCTCCAGCCGCCATCACAATTCCAGTTGGAGATTCCCGAGCAGGTCGTCGATGTGTCTGGTTTCCTCTTCGGTCAATTCGAACGCGACCGCGCCGGCGTTTTCTTCGGCCTGCTTCGGGTTTCGGACGCCGACCAGCGAGGCGGTAACGCCCGGCCGATGGATCGTCCAATTGATGACCGCCTGCGCGAGCGTCGCCTCGTGCGCCTCAGCGATGGGCCGAATCTCCTCCAGGAAGTCCAGCACCCGTCGCCGGTTCTCTTTCGTGTAATAGGGGTTATTGTGCCGCAGGTCCGTTTCCGGGAACTCCCGGTCCATCGTGACCTTGCCCGTGAGGATGCCACCCTGGAGGGGGCTGTAAACTAAAACGGCGATGCCATGCTCGCGGCAATAGGGAAGGACATCGTCCTCGATGTCGCGGCGAATCATGCTGTAGGGGGGCTGGCTGGACGCCAGCGGCACGACCCGTTGCGCTTCGGCCATCTGCTCGGGGCTGTAGTTCGAGACGCCGGCCGCCAGGATTTTGCCCTGCTTGAGCAGCCTGTCGAGCGCTTCCATCGTTTCCTCAATCGGCGTGGCCGGATCGGGCCAGTGGTGCTGGTACAGGTCGATGTGATCCGTGCCGAGTCGCTTCAGGCTCCGCTCGCACTCCTCGATGACGCTTTTCCTGCCGGCGTACTTGCAAACCGTAACCGGCGTCCCGTCAGGCAGCGTCGAATGGAAGGGGTTAGTGCCCTGCTCGATGTCCCAGCGAAGGCCGAACTTGGTGAGGAGCTGGATTTCGTTGCGGTGCCCCTTCACGGCTTGGCCGACGATTCGCTCGCTGTGGCCGAATCCGTACACGGGAGCGGTGTCGATGCTCGTCATGCCGAGGTCCACCGCCTTGCGGATGCCGGCAATGGCCGCTTCGTCGTCCGTGCCGCCCCACATCCATCCGCCGATGGCCCAGGCCCCCAGTGTCACGACGGACACCTCAACGTCACTGCGGCCAAGTTTGCGGGATTCCATGTGGTCTCCCTTCCATGTCAATTGGTTGAGTTCCGGGCAAGAGGTTCGGGTCGAGGCCCCAGTCCTCGTAACCCTGCTTGATGAGGTTCAGGTAATCCGGCGCCGGCGGGGCAAAGGCGTAGCCGGGACGCATCTGATAGATGAGCGCCTCGACCGGCCCCGCCTCGGTCCGGACCGTCAGGTGAGTGCGGCCGTACAGGTCCGGGCAGTCCTCGTACTCGTCGAGGGCCGTCAGGTCCCGGCCGTCAATCGCGTAAAGGGCCCCGGGCACTTCGTCGCCCGGCGAGGTCACAATGTCCGCCCAGAAGCGGAACGCCAGCCGGTAGTTCGGAAGCGCCGCCGGCACGAGCGGCTGCGAATCCGGGCACCACAACTTCATGTGGTCGCGGCTCAGGTTGGCGCCATACGCGAAATGGATGACCTCAGGATTCCGATTCGAAGCGCCGGGCATGCGGGCAACCTAGGGACCCGGCGGGAGCCCGTCAAGGAAAACGCGCGGGGCACAAGTTTTCACGGGGGATGGGGGCCTTGGTTCAGGTGATTTCGATGGCCCCCCGGCGGACGGTGTGACATATGCCCCGCACTCGTTGCACAGCCGCTCGCCGATCTTGACGACCTTGCGCTTCACGGTCTTGGACCGGCTCATTTCTGTCCTCCGTATTGGCACCGGTTCCTGTCCGCTTCCGTTGCCATCATATACCACCGCCGGGGAGTCCTTGACTCAGGTCAAATGAGGACCTTTTTCCTTTGGTGATGAGTGACGCCGCCGCCTTCGCCGCGACGAGCAGCACCACCACCATCAGCACCAGCACTACCATGACCAGCGTCGCCGCGAAGCCTGCTAGGGCTAAGAATAGCGGCGAGGACACTACCATGTACGCCACGAGGGGGCCGCTCGTAGGCAAGAACGGCGCACGTGCTCCAAGGAGGCAATCGCCTGCAAATGCTCTTGACTTGCGCGCGGTGCCGTGTCAAAATCCCGGCAAAAGTGTGCAACTGCCGGGAAAATGACACATGGCGAGAAAGCGTTCGGCAAGCGATGTGGTTGTGGAAATGGTTCGCCGCAAGAGCGTGCTGCGCCCGCGCGACCTCAAAGCGCGCGGCATCCATCGAGAATGCCTGCGACGCCTGTGCGCCAAGGGACTTCTCGTGCGCGTTGCACGTGGGCTATATGTTCTCGCTCGTGCGGATCTCTCATCGCAACACACGCTCGCCCTAGCCGCGCAGTCTATTCCGCGCGGAGTGATTTGTCTTCTTAGCGCACTGCGATTCCACGACATCGGCACGCAGAACCCGCAAGAGGTCTGGCTGACAATCGATCACAAGGCGGAGGTGCCACGTGTCAGTTACCCAAGGTTGCGCATAGTTAGGTCCTCAGGCAAGGCTCTGATGGCGGGGATTGACAAGCATACAATAGAAGGCGTGACTGTGAAGGTCTACAGCCCCGCCAAGACCGTTGTCGACTGTTTCAAGTACCGTAGCAAGATCGGACTGGATGTCGCGCTCGAGGCGCTTCGCGACTGCTGGCGCCAGCGACGGGCCACGATGGATGACCTCTGGCGCTATGCGAAGATCTGCCGGATGACCAACGTCATGCGCCCTTACCTGGAGTCGCTGACGTGAGCCCCGAAGACCTCGCCGCCTCGGTTCGGCAGCGCCTGCTCAACCGCAGCCGGGAACACAACGAAGACTTCAACCTGATCCTAACGCGGTACGGGATCGAGCGCTTTCTCTACCGGCTCTCCAAGAGCTGGCACGCCAAGCAGTTCGTCGTTAAGGGCGCCGCGTTGTTTGCCGTTTGGCGGGGCGAGACCTACCGACCCACCCGCGACCTCGATCTGCTTGCGTCGGGCAGTCCTTCAGAGGCAGGGCTGGCGGATGTGGTGCGCGCGGTTTGCAAAACCAAGGTGTCCCCAGATGGCCTGGCGTTTGACTCAGACTCGGTCCGCGTGGAGGAGATCCGCGGCAATCAGGAGTATCCTGGGCTGCACGTTCGCATAACCGCTCGGCTTGGCAATGCCAGGATATCGGTGCAACTGGACGTTGGGTACGGCGACGCGGTCACCCCCGAGCCGTCGGAGCAGACCTATCCGACGCTGTTGGGCGACCTGCCGGCCCCGCAAGTGCGGGTCTATCCGCCTGAGACCGTTGTCGCAGAGAAACTGGAGACGATAGTCCGCTTCGGCCCCGTGTTCAGCCGTATAAGAGATCTGTACGACCTTTGGACGATCTCGCGACAGTTCGAGTTTGACGGCCAGATTCTGACCGAAGCGGTGCGGGCGACGTTCTCGCGGAGGCGCACGGACATTCCTTCCGACGCGCCGGTCCCTCTCACAAACGAGTTCGCCGCGAACGCACATACCACCGCCCAGTGGCGCGGCTTCCTTGAACGCCACGGACTCGCCGGCGACGCGCCCGCGTTGGGCCCGGTTGTCACACACCTGCGCGCGTTTTTGCTGCCCGTTTTGGAGGCTGCGCGCCAAGATGGTAGCCCACCAACCTGGCCCAAAGGCGGGCCGTGGACCGAGTAGCGTTTGCGCCCTCAGTCGCGAATGGCGGTTACTGCTCCTTCGTTTCCGGAACGAGGCCGCCGGTCTAGTTGGCCCGCGGATGGGCCGACTCGTAGATTTCCTTGAGTCGCCCGGCGGTGACGTGCGTGTAGATTTGGGTGGTCGAGAGGCTGCGGTGGCCCAGGAGTTCCTGGACGGCCCGCAGGTCCGCCCCGCGTTCGAGCATGTGAGTGGCGAACGAGTGGCGGAGGGTATGCGGCGAGACGCTGGGGTCAAGGTCCGCGATGATCAGGTATTTG
>DATLBA010000143.1:0-14844 GCA_035527275.1 Phycisphaerae bacterium | reverse complement strand
CCAGCTCGGCTCGGCCCTACGGGCGCGAACCGCGACGCCGTCAAGGCCCATCTGGATGAAAAAGGTGTTGGAAACGCGATCTACGATCCGGTTCCGCTGCACCTCCAGGAATGTTTTGCCGATTTAGGGTGTGGTGAGGGCGACTTCCCCCACGCCGAACAGGCCGCGCGAGATCCTGGCCCTTCCGGTCTATCCGGGACTGACCGGCGAGCAGCAGGACGAAGTCGTCAGTGCCGTGCTCGTGGCCCTTGAAGTCTGAGCGTTTTCTCTGTGGTGCTCGAAGTGTGGCTGGCACTTTTTAGCGGGGGTTCGCCCAAGCCACGGCTTTCTGCTAACGACGGATATGTTATGCGGCAATCGCTGGTGGCATTACGCAATTCAGCTGCGGGCCTGGGGGGGCAACTTATTTACATAGTTCTTGCGCTGTTCCTTTCCCCGTTTATCATCCACCGTGTCGGGGATGACGCCTACGGCGTTTATCTGCTGGCTTTGAGCATTGTTAATTTTCTCGAACTCCTGCGCAACCCGGTGGCCCGCACGTGCACGGTGGAGGTTGCCAAGGGGATTGAAAGTGGGCAGCAAGATAGCATAAACCGCACGATCAGCGCGGCCGTGCTGCTGGCGACCGTGCCGGCGGTGCTTGGCTTCGCGATATTGGCGGGCGGGAGTGAAGTTCTTTACCGCTTCTTTGATGTAAAGGCGGAACTTCATCTTGAGGTGCTTGTAGTGTTGATTCTGGCAGGGGTGGCTCAATTGTGCAGTTTTCCCCTTTTTCCTTTTCAGGGTGTTGTCTGGGGTCGGCAGCGGCACGATGTCGCTTATGCGATAATCGCCGGCCATCAGGTTCTGCGCGCCGGGCTTATCGTGGCGGTGTTTCTGCTCTTTAGCCAGAGCGTCATAGTTGTGATGGCACTGACGGTCCTGACGCTGATCGGAACACAGGTTTTCATGATGCTTTTTGCGTATCGTACCATGCCGGCGTTGCGCGTTCGTTTTCGCGGGTTGCGCAGGGATGACTTTCGGATGCTCTTTACATTCGGCGGTCTCGTGCTCTTGACCCAGGCGCTGGCGCAGATAAGTGTACAGGGCGGGAAGTGGATCGCCGGTAAGTTCCTTGGCGTTGAGTTTCTCACCTACGTCTGGATCTGCACGTTGCTCGTCATGCTTGCCTATGGGCTGGTGTTAAAGATTACGGTGGTCCTGGTGCCAGTAGCCGCACGCTACGAGGCGGCCCGGAACAAACCAATGCTCCAGGAGGTGTTCCGACGGGGCTGTCGGTATTCCTTCGTGATGGCTGCCGGTGTGCTGTGTGTCGTTCTGCCGATGATGGACCTGTTTTTGCACCTGTGGATGAGCGAGAAATATATCTGGCTGGCTCCGCACATGATCGTTTTGGGATGCGTTGCTGCCTTGACGGCATCCTCAAGTTGCTCATACCAGATCCTTCAGGGCGTCGGCGATGCCAAGCGGCCTTTTCTCGCTACGCTCATCTCCACAGTCGTTGGCCTGGGAACCATGCTGATTAGCATGGGTCTTTTCAACATGGGGTTTGTCGGTATCATTGCAGGAATCGGAACGCAGCAGTTGGCCCGTTGGGGCCTCCTAATCTGGATGAGTATGAGGCGGTTCGGTGGTTCGTGGGCGACTTTGGCGTGGGAAGCATACATCCAACCGCTTCTTGCGATAACGGTTGCTGTCGCATCAGTCTTTGCGCTAAGAATGTTCTTTGTCCCGGAGACCTGGGGTGGCCTGATTGCCGTGCTGGGAGCCGGTGAAGTTGTGTTTGCCTTGGCTCTGCTGCCATTGCTGACGCGCCGCGAATGGGCGCTGGCAAGAGAAGCGGCGGCCACGTTACGCCGGACCTTATTCGGCAGGAAAACTTAGCCACAGGGGGGCGCGCCCGGCGCTAGAACCGCCGAAGTGCCTGTCGAATGTCACACGGGGAGAAAACCATGCCGAAGATCCTGGTGGGTGGCGACGTTTCGCCTGGAAGGCGCATGTTATCCTACTTCGCGGGGGGTGATGCGCAAACACTCTTTAATGATCTGCTTGCAGACTTTGAGGCGGCGGACTTTGCCATTGTGAACCTCGAGTGTCCCCTTGTGGTGGAGGAAAGCGCAATTGAGAAAACAGGTCCTGTATTGGGAGCCCCCGTTTCGTGTATTCAGGCGATTAAGAACGCCCATGTGGACGCCGTCAACTTGGCCAACAATCACATTTTGGACCACGGGGCGGCGGGTTTGGAGACGACGCTGGAGGCCTGCGAAAAGGCGGGCCTTGGGACGGTGGGGGCGGGCGAAAACCTTGATGCCGCCAGCCGGATGCTTGTTCACAATGTGTCCGGTACACGAGTGGGCTTTGTGGCGATGGCGGAACACGAGTTTTCGATTGCGGGCCGAAACTCGTGGGGCGCCAACCCACTTGACCTCGCGCAGTTCATCCGAACGGTCAGACGGCACCGGGGGCAGTATGACTTCCTGGTGGTACTGCTCCATGGGGGTATCGAGCACTATCCTTATCCGAGCCCTCGTCTGATGGAAACGTGCCGCTTCATGGTCGAGGAGGGCGCCAAGGCGGTCATTTGCCAGCATTCGCATTGTCCCGGCTGTTATGAGGAATACCGGGGTGGTTACATCGTTTATGGCCAGGGGAACTTGTTATTCGACGCATACCCTCTGAGAAATGCGGCGTGGCATGAGGGGGCGCTGGTATCGCTTACACTTGAGGAGGACGGGGCGTGTTCTATGGAGTTTGTCCCTTACGTTCAATGTGACCGACGCGTGGGGGCGAGGCGCATGGACCCCGATCAAGAGGACTCTTTCCGTCGCACGTTTCAAGAGAGATCCGAAAAGATTAAGGATCCCCAATTCGTCCAGCGACAATGGGAGGCTTTTTGCAAGACGCGCGAGAATGCTTATCTCAGCATGCTTCGCGGTCACGGGCGTTTCTTCAAAAGGCTCAACGCGCGGCTTGGCTGGTTGAGACATTTGTATTCATGGGAGAAGCGAAGATTATTGCTGAATGTAGTTCGCTGCGAATCGCACCGGGAGGTCATTGAGACGGTTTGCCGGGAGTCGCGCAACGCGGGCTCCCCACCGACGTTGTCGGATGCTGACGCGTAGTCGGTGGTCGCAGGTTGGGCCAAAAAACGTGACCAAATGGCGGCGGCGTTCCGATATACTGGGAGAGCGCCGCGGCGCATCTCAGGAGCGGTCTTCGGACGCTGGATGCGTGCCGGGTGCTTTGGTTTAATAAAGGGTATGGTGCAATGGCCGACTCTCTGCCCGACAAAAAGCCGACCACGGTGGACAAGGGCGGCGCGAGCGCAGGCCGGGGAGGTTTTCTGGCCTGGCTGGCCCGCGCCAAGCGATTCCGGCAGGCTTTCCCCAAGCCGCTGAGGCGGCTGGTGCTCCGGCTTATTCCGCGAGAGAATTTTCAGCGTGAACTGTGGGACATCGACGACCAGTACGCGGACGCGGAGGAAGTTTCCACTTACCCGCCGAAGGTGGACGTGACGCTGGGTATCGTCAAGGAGTTCGCGCACGCGCACCGCTGGTACGTCGGCGCCTGCCGCGACCTGGGCGTGCCTTACAAACTGCTCGATATCTCCGGGCCGGACTGGATTAACGTCATCCAAAACTCGGGGTGCGATGCTTTTCTGGTTCGCCCTTCGGCTCACCTCACGATCTGGAAGCAGATGTATGACGAGCGGCTGAGGGTGATGGCCCAGGAGTTGGGCAAGATTATCTACCCGACCTACGAGGAGTTGTGGATTTACGAGAGCAAGCGTCGGATGCACTATTGGCTGGAGGCCAACAAGGTGCCGCACCCGCGGACGTGGGTGTTTTATGATCGCCTGCAGGCCCTGGATTTCTGCCGAACGGTCGAACTGCCGATCGTCTTCAAAGCGGACCTGGGTGCAGGCGCGTCGGGCGTGAAGATCTTTCGTAACCGCTTAGCACTGCGCCGCTTTGTCAATCGGTGTTTCAAGAAGGGTATGGTTCGCTGTGATGGCGACCCGCGCGACCGCCAGTGGGGCTGCGTCCTGCTCCAGGAGTATCTGGCGGATGCGGCGGAGTGGCGGATGGTTCGGATTGGGGACTCTTACTTTGGCTACGAAAAGGGTAAGTTGGGCGATTTTCACAGTGGGTCGCATATACGGGTATGGAGGGATCCTCCTGAAAGACTTCTGAACTTCACTCGAAATGTTACACGCCTTGGGGGTTTCACAAGCATGGCGTTGGATATTTTTGAAGTAGGGGGCCGCGATTACTTGGTTAACGAGCTTCAGGCAATGTTCGGGACCTCAATCGACGTGCAGATGCGCGTTGGGGGCAAGCCGGGTCGCTATGTTTGTGATGATGAAACGGTTACGTGGCATTTTGAAGAGGGTGATTTTTCCAGGAACGGCTGTTGTGACCTGCGGGTCCGCGCCCTGCTGAAAACGCTGGGGTATACCGTTGGGGTGCAGGCCGGCAGCTAAAGGGAAAGCCTTGAAGCTGGCGTTGTGCTTCGCGCCAGGCGGGTCGGCATGCTAAGAGGCTGTTTCAAAACCCGGTTCGTCGCGTCGGCGAAGGGGCCCGCGGCGTGCACGTGAGCCTGGACCTTGACGTGCTTCGGGAGGATATTGCGCCGGGTGTCGGGTTGCCGTCGCGGTCGGGCTTCGACATGCGGGAGGCCGTTTACATTTGCCGCCGCATCGCCGCCGAATGCCGCGTCGCGTCGATTGACATCGTGGGACTCAGCCCCGTGAGGGACCGCGAAATGATGACGGCCAAAAGGGCCATCGAGCTGCTGATGAGTTTGTTGGGGCGCGCGTTCACCTTCAGTTACGATGCCTACTTGCAAGACCAGCACTACCGAGGATGAGGTCGGGCAGGGGAGTGCGGCCGAATAGTCGTTTGAATTGGCCGGGCGCGGTGAAGACGCGTAGGCTGTAGGGCCGAGCCGGACCGGCGGACGGACAGGAATCAAGGGCACATGAGCGTGACGGCGGATTCAGGGGCGCTTCTTTATCCGGGGCTCGCAGCGGATCGCAACGGCGCAGGCGCTGTGCGGACGCATCCGTGGGCGATTGCACTGCTGTTTATGATTATCTATTGGGGGCCGCCGATCACTTTCGGTCGGGAGGCCTTCATTCTGTTGCCGACGCTGCGGTTTCATGACCCGATCATCCTGCTTTTTCTTGTGCTGTTTTTCTTCACGCGGACGGGTTCGCCCGAGGGCTTTTTGTTCGGGCGACATGTTCGCTGGGTCAACGCGCTGATTATCGCGTTCTGTTTCTGGGTGGCCATCGCGACGATGATCGGGGCGGCCCATACCCGTATGTTTGTGCTTCATGACCTCTTTACGCCGTTCGGCATGCTCCGCTATGTCGCCGTCTTTGCCGTGTTCTATGCGTTCCGTTATGACGCCTCCGCGGTCCGCAAGATCTTTGTGGTGGTCGTCTTTTTGCTGGTGGCGGAATTGCTGCTTTGCCTGCTTCAGTTCTACGACGTGGGCGGACTGCGTGTGAACATCCCCTCATTTTACCGGGACCCCCTGCGTGCAGAACTCGAATGGCAGCCCTGGGGGTACCGGGCGACGGGCACGACGGCCAATGCGAACTATGGCTCGGCCCACATGCTCCTGCTTGTTCCCTTTCTTGTTGGATACATCATGTATTCGCGCGTGTTGGTTCGCCGCATCCTCGTCGGCTTGCTTCTGGCGGGGGTTGTTCTGATGATTCTGGTGGGCATGCGGTCGCGGACGGGCGTGGCGGCGGCGATTGTCGTGGCGACGGGAGGGGTAGCTCTAGCGCTACTCAGACGGCGGCACGGCAGCAAGGTCGGCCTGATGGTGTTTGGTCTCATCTTGGTGGCGGCACTCGGCATCTACGCGGTCGAATTCACGGACCTAGCCGTCCGAATGCGGATTAGTCGAGAGAGTTTTTTCAACTCGCTGCTGGCGCGCATACAGGCATGGGGCGGAGTCATTGAGGACGTCGGCCTCTGGGCCTTCATCGGCCGAGGGGCTTCGCTCTTCTATCGGGGCGCGGGGTTCGTGGATAGCGATTACCTGTGGGCCTATCGGGCCGGCGGCATCATCGCTACCTCGCTTCTTCTGGCGGTGATGGCGGTGGTGTTCGTAAAGGCTTGGCGGTTTCACAAGACCGGCCAGTCGCAATGGGCGCGGATT
Source organism: Phycisphaerae bacterium (assembly GCA_035527275.1). Taxonomy (GTDB): domain Bacteria; phylum Planctomycetota; class Phycisphaerae; order FEN-1346; family FEN-1346; genus DATLBA01. The sequence goes on along the minus strand of DATLBA010000143.1, from coordinate 8,667 downwards.
ATGGCCCTCGGCGCCCTCGGGGGGATTGTCGTCATTTTCATTTACAGCATCACGGCCATCGCGTTTCAGACTTTCCGGTTGGGGGAACCCTTCTTTGCGCTGCTCGGAATGGTGTTCAAATACTGCCACACCGAGCAACAGGGCATCGAGGACACGGCGGGGAGCCTGACAGGAGGGAGACTCTGAGTATGCGCATTGTGATGATCACGCATTTCCCCCTGGACCTTGTGAAGCCGGTGGGAGGGGTGGCCGTTGGGTCGATAGCCCTCCTGCGGGGCCTGGCTCGCTTCCCGGACGTCGAACTCCACGTCATCACCGATCGGGTCCCCCGAAAGGAATCCTACGCCGTCGAAGATCCGCGCTGCACGGTTCATCCGGTGCCGCATCCCTGGTGGATGCCCGGATTTCTGGCTGTTCCAACTGTTATGCGGTGGCGGATCGCCAAGATTCTGAAGACCTTGAAGCCGGATGTGGTCCACACCCAGGCCCAGGCCTGCTGGGTGGACCCTCGGCGCTGGCCGGCCGTCCTGACCATCCGAGGCATCCCGGAGATCGACGTTCTGTATTCGCACCGGCCGCTCAGGCGCTTGCGGAGTTGGTTCATGCACCTGACCCAGAGGCGCGACCGGCGACGATACAAGCACGTGATATGCATCAGTGACTACGTTCGCCGGCGGTTGGCCGGGCAGTTGTGGGGCCGGCTCCACTTCATTCCGAACCCGGTGGACGACGTGTTTTTCGACCTGGCGCGGGCGCCGCAACCGGGACGCGCGCTTTTTGTGGGTCCGATTATCCCCATCAAGAATGTCGCGGGCCTGCTCGATGCGGCCCGAATCGTTCGCGAGGGCGCGCCGGAGTTCTCGCTGCATCTTGCCGGCGGGCCGGATCGGCAGGACTACCTGGAGGCGCAGCGGCGGCGCGCGGCGGAACTGGGCCTGGCGGACCATGTAAAATTTCTCGGCAATCTCAGCCGCGAGGAACTCTGCCGGGAACTCGCGGAGGCTTATTGCTTAGTCTCGCTATCATTTTTGGAGACTTTCGGGATTGCCATTGCGGAAGCGATGGCGGCTGGCGTACCTGTTGTTGCGTCTGCTGTTGGGGCCGTGCCAGAGCGGGTCCAGGATGGCGAGAACGGGTTTCTTGTGGACCTGCGCCGTCCCGACCAGATCGCCGACCGCGTCCTTCGGATTCTGAAGGACCCGGGCCTGGCCGAACACCTCGGCCGCGAGGCCCGCCGGAAGGCTCAGGCCTACCGGATCGAGCGCGTGGCCGACCAGACCATGGAGGTCTATCGGCAGGTTCACGCCGAGTGGCGTCGGGATTGATGTGCCGGCTGCATGGATGGGAGGGTTTGCTTGATGCGCCTCGCCTACTTGGTATCGCGATTCCCCGCCCTCTCGGAGACGTTCGTCGTCCGGGAAATCCTGGAGATTCAGCGCCTCGGCCATGAGGTGCAGGTGTATTCCCTCAAGAGCAACCCGGATGCCGGGTATGACGAGGCGGCGGAGGAAATCGTCGGGAAAACCGAGTACTGCCCCTTTTTCCTCTCCACGGGGCTCTTGTGGGCGAACATTGAGACGGCAATCCGCCGGCCGCTCCGGTACTGGGGGACGCTTTTGTTCGTTCTGTTTCACGGGATGGGCCGGCGCGCGTACTCGCTGGTGCAACAGTGCTTTGCTCGGCACGACTTGGCGAAGCAACTTGAGACCGTCTTGGCATCGGCCTGCCGGGCGCTGGCCGACGGGCTCCGGCCGATCGCCGCAGCGCTTGGGTAGCAGCCTTCGAGCGACCGACGGTCGCGCGGCGATTGCCGGACTTTCTGACGTGGGTGGGGAGGCGGACCGACTGGCCTATCTTGTAAGGAAGCGGCATGCGGATTGCGATTGCTATCATGAGCCTTGAACTCGGCGGCGGTGCCGAGCACGACATCGTAAACCTCTCGGCAGGTTTGAAAAAGGCCGGCCATGAACCGCTCGTTGTCACGTCGGGTGGACGCTTGTGCAAGGACATCGAGGCCGAGGGAGTACCCATCGTCCGGTGCCCGGTCGACTCGCGCGCACCGGTCCAACTCTGGAAGAACGGCAGACTCCTTGCCGACATCCTCGAAGAGCACCGGTCTGACGTCTTTAACCCGCAGGGCGTGTACCCGGGCCTTAGCGGGTACTTGGCCACGCGGCGGTTGAAGCGGCGCGGCAGCTTAGTGCCGAACATCGTCACGATCCACATGCTTGAACGGTGCACTTGGTGGTACTACCGGCTGGGGGCGTTTATTCTGAACCGTGTGGCCGACCACGTCATCGTCGAGTCGCAGTGCGAGCAGGACCGCCTCCAGTCGCGCGGCCTAAAGCGGCCGCTCACAGTCATCCCCAATTGTTTTCCGCCAGGGAAACTCGCGGCTGTTGCCAAGTCGCGCGAGGAGATCCGCCGCGAGATGGGCTGGCCTGACGACCGCATCGTCTTTATCATGCCGGCCCGCATGCGGCGCGAAAAGGGTCATGATATTTTGCTCCAGTCCATCGCTCGGCCGGAAGTCCACGGGCTGCCCGTCCACTTCTACCTGGCTGGCGACGGGCCGGAGCAGGCGGCCATCGAGGCCCTAGCCGTCGAACTAGGCATCTGGGACAAGGTGGCCTTTGGCGGGTTCCGCCACGACCTGCCTGCTCTGTACAAGGCGGCCGACGTCTTCCTCCTGTGCAGCCGCTACGAGTCGCTGCCCCTGAGCATCCGCGAAGGGATGGGAGCGTCTCTGCCAGTCCTCGCGACGAGTGTCGGCGGCATCGCCGAGGCCGTGGAGCACGGCGAGAGCGGCCTCCTTGTTCCGCCCGAGAACGCTGAGGCCCTGGCGTCGGCAATCGTGCGCTTGGCGACCGACGCTACCTTGCGAGACTGCATGGGTCGCCACGGCAACGCCATCTGCCGCGACAGGTTCGACTACGACCACTGGATCGTCCACAATGTTGAGGTTATGGGCGCCGTCCGGGACCAGTTCGTCAAGGAGCATGCGTGATCTCCAACCGTAACACCGCGTCCGGGCCACCGGAGGACGTAGCGGAAGAGATGGCTCGCGAGGTTCTACGCCGGTTTTATCGCCGGGTCTGAAGATTCGAAGGGGAAGTCTCGGATGAACGCCCCGTCCGTTGTGATAGTGAACCCCTTCGACCCGCTGCACGGGGAAGAGAGCCGCGAGGGACGGTATATGTATCTTGCGCGCCGGCTGGCGGAGCGCGGCTTTGAGGTCGCCTGGATCACAAGTGATTGGTCGCACCGGCGCAAGCGGCCGCGCGACATCGAAGCGATTTGGCGTGCGGCCGAGGCGGTGGGTGTGCGGGTCGAGTTCGTGAAGACACTTCCGTATTCGACGAATGTTTCTCTCCGCCGCCTTCGCAGCCACGCCCGGTTTTCGAAAGACGCGGCTCGGCTGCTTGAGAAACTCACGCCGGCCGTCGTGATCGCCAGTTCACCGCCTCCCGAACTGGCCGACGGGGTGGTCTCGGCGGCTCATGGGGTGGGCGCCCGTGCCATTGTGGACATTCAGGACCTCTGGCCTAAGGAATTCGAACGTTTTTGGCCCCGGGGGTTGAAGTGGCTAAACCCACTGGTGTTCCGGTGGATGCGTGCCGCGTTTCAGCGCGCCTGCCGCAGCGCCGACGCCCTTGTCGGCGTGGCTGAGGCATATCTGGCCGAGGCCCGCCGATTCGGTCGCACCGAGCACGCCGAGGTCGTCCACCTCGGTGTGGACGTGGCCGTCTTCGACGAGGCGGCCCGCCGCGGCCGGAATCTCCTGGCGGATGAGGTCGAGCCGCATCGCCCCGTTCTGTTCTGGGGCGGCACAATCGCCAGCGGAACCGACTGGCCCGGCGTCATCGACGCCGTCGCGCGGCTCGTCCCGCAGTATCCAGGCCTCCTGCTGGCCGTGATGGGAACGGGTCCCGACGTCGAGGCGATGCAGCAACGGGCTCGCGACCGGGGCATCCAGGAGCATGTCCGTTTACTCGGGTTTCAGCCGTATGAGGTGTATGTGCCCACCCTTTGCCATGCGGACGTTACCGTTAACGCGCTGCACGTGAAGACGACAGCGGCCTTCCCGAACCGCGCGTTCGGGTACATGGCCGCTGGTAAGCCCATTGTAAACAGCGTCGAGGGCGAGGTCGCCGACCTGATCGAAACCGAAGGGATCGGGCTAAACTACCCCGCCGGTTCGGCGGAGGCAATGGCCGATGCCTTTGCCCGCCTCCTCGCCGACGCCAGCCTGCGGCGGGAAATGGGACAGCGGGCCCGCCGGTTGGCCGAAGATCGCTTCGACCGCCAGGTCGAGTACGAGCGATACATCCGGCTCTGCGAAACACTGGCAGCCGCGACATAAGTACGGGAATGATATCGGTGGCCGAAAACGCAAATAAGCCGTTTGTGACGGTCGTCATGCCGGTGCTGAACGAGGCCGACTTCATCGAGTCGTGTCTGGCGAGCCTTTTGGAGCAGGATTACCCGCCGGACCGGTTTGAAGCGCTCGTCGTGGACGGCCGCAGCACCGACGACACGCGGGAAAAAGTGGCGGCCTTCTCGGCGCGGCATCCGCAGGTGCGCCTGATTGACAATCCGAAGCGCATCCAGGCTGCCGCGATTAATCTCGGCGTCGAGCAAGCGAAAGGCGAGGTCATCGTCCGGCTCGACGCGCACGCCACCTACCCGCGCGACTATATCCGCCGGTGCGTCGAGGTGCTGCGCCGGACGGGCGCCGCCAACGTCGGCGGGATGTGGGAAACCGCGCCCGGCGCGGACACGCGGATGGCCCGGTCCATCGCAATTCTTTGTACGCAGCGCTTCGGCATCGGCGGCGCCCGCTTCCGCGTCGGCGGCGAAGCGGGGCCGGTGGACACCGTCCCGTTCGGCGCCTTCCGGCGAGACGTCTTCGAAAAGGTTGGTTTGCTCGATGAGCGCCTTGCGCGGGGGGAGGACAACGAGTTCAACGCCCGCATCCGGCGCCACGGGATGACGGTCTATTTCGATCCGGCGATCCGTTCGACCTACTACGCGCGGGGCACCTTCGGCGGCTTTATGAAGCAACTGTTCGGCAACGGTCTGTATCACATCCTGACGCTGAAAGTCAACCCTCGGGGCTGTTCACTGCGGCATTTTGTCCCGCTGGTGTTCGTTTGCGCTCTTCTGGGGCTTGGTGTGGGCGGATGCTTCTGGACGCCCGCGTGGTGGTTCGGACTGGGTATCCTGGCCTTGTACGCGGTGGCCGATACGGCGGCGAGCCTGGCGGCGGCTTGGCGGCACGGGTGGCAATACACTGCGGTGCTTCCGTGGCTCTTCTTCTGCGCCCACGTTTGCTACGGATTTGGGACGCTGGTGGGGGCCTTTCGTTTCGGCCTTCGGCCGCTTGCCGAGCCTGAGGACCAGCCCGGGAAGGAAAGGCCTTCGGTGTGACCCGTCGCCGGGAGGGCGGGACGCTCTCACCCCGCCCGCCGCTTGCGCCCGAAGATCTCGTACACGAGAAACCGATGGCGTCGGACGTGCAGGTCGGCGAATCGTTCCTCGAACAGTGGAATCTGGTCGGGGTGGATGCCGACATAGTGCGATTCCCAGTCGAAACGGCTCCTGTGGATCAGGTTGCGGCGGACCCAGAACAGTACACGGCCGCCCCGCCAGTTCTCCAAGAAGGCTACCCTTCCTCCCTCGGCCAAGTGCGAGTCGATGGCGTCCAGGAACTCACCGAGCGGTTCGATGCACCAGAGCACGCTCTTGGTGAAGATGACGTTGAACGTCTCTCCGGCGATCTCATCGAACCCGCCTGCGGTCTGGATGAATCGCACCTGATCGGTCACGCCCCACTTGGCCACCTCGGCCTGGGCAGCCGCGAGATCGCCGACCTCAACCATCGTCACCTGAGCCCCCTGCATAGCAAAAAGGCTTGTCATGCGCCCGGACCGGCCGCCGATTTCCAGGATTCGCTTTCCCCTCAGGTCGCCCATGAACTTGAGGGCGTGCTCGAGCGGGCGTCGCCAGAGATAAGGCCGCCACTCGACGAAGTAGTCGAGGTCGACGTTGCGGCCGTCCGGTAGTTCCAGGGATCGTGCCATAGGTTTCCGTCTCCCTGGCGCGGCGCGCGGGCGGTTACGCGACGGGCGGTCCGATGCGCTGGACAAAGTCCACGCTGCGCCGGGCGGTGGCATGGCCGGCGCGGCCGTGCGTCGGCAGGTTCACGACCTCCCTGCAGGCCTGCTCGGCCACCGGACACATGCCTTCGTAATAGCCGTACATTTCCATCGGGGTTTCGCCGGGGTGAAGTGGACACTCAAACCACGTCCCCAACTCGATGAAGTGTCCGGGCGCCTCAGCGACGGCCCGTTGCTTGTCGGCCACGCGCACCGGATACCGGACGAGCACGGGGTCCACGTCGTCGTGAATCTGCGGCACGTCCCAGCCCGCTTCCCGGAGGAGTTGGTCGTACAGCCGGGCCATCTTGTGGCGGTGCGCGAGGTTCTTCTCGATTTTCCTCAGTTGCCGCAGGCCTGCGCGTGCCTGGCCGGCGCTCATGCCTGTGAAGAAGCCTTCGGGTTGTTCGGGGACAAATTCGCAGGTGTTGCTCGATCCGACCACCGCCCCTTTGCACGTCAGCCACCGGAACACCGCCGTCGCAAGAGCCGTTGTGCGAGGGAAGATGAAAAGCCGGTAGGCCATCCGTTCGGCCGACAGCATCAGCGCCGCTTTCGTCGGAGGTTGCCGGAGTTCTCGGCAAAGTGTCTTGATTTTTTCGCCGAGTTCGGGGTCGTCCGTCGTGGCCATGCCGCCGATGCCCGTGGTGAACGGCTTGTTCCACTGAAAAGACCAGTACGAAGCCACACCGAACCGGCCGCATCGTTGGCCCTTGTAGGTCGAGCCGAGGGCGAGGCAGCAATCCTCGACCACCGGCAGGCCGTGGCGCCCGGCGATCCCCATGATGGTGTCCATCTCGCACGGGTAACCGTACGTGTGTTGAGCGACGATCACCTTCGTGCGGGAGGTGATCTTGGCCTCCAGTAGTGAGACGTCCATGTTGTACGTCGCGAGTTCGATGTCCACGAACACGGGATTGGCACCCAGGTACTTGACCGGGTTGACGTCCATGACGCAGGTGTAACCGGGGAGGATGACCTCGTCGCCTTCACCGATGCCGAGGGCCTTCAGGATGGCATACATTGCCACGCGGCCTTTCCAGAAGGCAAAAGCATGCCGCACGCCGAGCCAGGCGGCAAATGCATCCTCAAAGCGCGTGACGGTGTTGGCCATCTTGCCGTGTCTCTCTTGAGTCCGGCGCTGCTACGTTGAACCCCAGCCGCCGTAGCCGGTCTCCAGGGCCCAGCGATACCAGACGATCGTTTGTCGGAGGCCGTCGGCGAATTGGACCTGCGGCTCATAGCCCAGGAGGTTGCGTGCGGCGGCGATGTCGGCCAGGCTGTGTTTGACGTCGCCGCGCGAGCGTGGCGGCGAGTCCCAAACTGAGAAGGGCGAGAGCGGCCGGTTCAGGAACAGCGACAATCTGGATGCCGTTGATCGGGCCATCGCCACTTTCTGGCGTGGTGGTGAGCGTGAGGCTGTCGGCCGTCAACCCGGTGAAGCGGACATAGTTCCCGTCGGTAGCGGTGGCAGCGCTCGTGCCAGTGGCTTGTACGAACGTTCCGCTCCAGGTGGCGGTGTCGGTCGCGTCCTTGGCGAAGACCGATGCGAGGGTGGTACTACCGCTGCTCAGGGCAAACTCGGTGACCCAGTCGGCGCTGTTATTGTTGCCATCATAGTACACGATAAGATCATAGCCGCCCGGTGTGTACTCAGAGGTCAGATTGGTCAGAGTTACTGTCCATACGCTGCCCCCGGCGTGAAGGTAGCCGCGTATCAGCAGATAGTTCCCAGCATTGGCGGCCGGTATGGCGACGTAGCCGGCATAGCCTTGTGTAGTCGCTCCGATGGTGGCCTTTACGCTGGTGCTTCCTCCGTCGGAGGCCATCAGGTTGGTTCCGTCGTTCCAGTAGTTGAGGTCATTCCAGTGCGTTTGGGCCTCTAGCCCCGCTTGGTTGGAGCCGACTTGGTCCGCATTGGCGGGACAGTTGCCGATGAAGTTGATGCCGATCACTGATGCTTGGGCGGTTGTGCCAAGGAACACAGCGCACACAAATAACGCCACCGTAAGCCGAACACGGGAACTGAGCATGTTATGTTTCCCCTAACTAAAATACGTACCCATTCCGCATCCGTAGTAGAACCCACTCGCTTTGACCTTGCATTATAGCACGAAAATGCCTCCGTGTCAAAAAATCAAACTCGAGAACACCCGTTTTGGAGTGGCGGGAAAGCGAGGGTTGCCGGCAGCGTCTGACAGGCGGTCTAGCCCCAGCCGCCGTAGCCGGTCTCCAGGGCCCAGCGATACCAGTCGATTGTTTGTCGGAGGCCGTCGGCGAATTGGACGTGCGGCTCGTAGCCGAGCAGGCTCCGTGCGGCCTGGATGTCGGCGAGCGAGTGCTTGACGTCGCCCGCCCGCGGCGGATTGTAAATCGGTTCCAGGTCGGTGCCGAGAACCTCATTGAACACGCCGGCCATCGCGTTCAGGTCAATCCGTTCGCCGCAGCCGATGTTGACCACTTCGCCGTGCACCTCGGGCGCATCGGCGGCCAGAAGGTTGGCGTGGAT
>DATLBA010000142.1:0-3004 GCA_035527275.1 Phycisphaerae bacterium | reverse complement strand
ACTGACGGAGAAGCGATTCGAGCGGCCGGACGACTTCTCCCTGGAGGCGTATCTCGACGGGAGTTTCGGCATCTTCGCCCCCGGCAAACTCGAAACCATCGAAGTCCGCTTCACCGACTGGGCCGCCACCAGCGTCCGTGAACACCAGTGGCACCCGAGTCAGAAGATCGTCAAGGAATCTCCGCGCGGCTGCGTGGCCCAGTTCCGCCTCAGCGACACCCGCGAGTTCAAGCGGTGGATCCTGGGCTACGGCCGGCACGCGGTGGTCATTAGCCCCATAACGCTCCGGAAGGGACTGGAGGCGGAACTTTGCGCCGCGTGCAAAAACTACGCCGGAAAGGGGACACCGTATTTCTCGCATAGAACAACCAAAGGCAAGTAAGGGCAGTCAGCGCTGGCTCCAGATCCTGGTCAACCATTGCCCACAGTTGCTCAACGAACAGATCCTCCCTCAAGTGGGCGGGCCCGGGTTACAGATTGAGTGGCTTTCGCCGCTTGAGAGCGACCGGTACGCCGAATACCGTGATCAGGCTTTCCTGGAACGCCTTGGACTCCGGCTCGACAGACGGCCGCTCGAGTCGTTCTGGCCGAGGCGCGGACCCCAATGGGACGCGCTGGGCCTGGTCAACGGTAAGGAACCGATTGTTCTGGAGGCCAAGGCGCATATCGCGGAATTGAACTCTCCGGCATCGCAAGCCAGAGGTCCATCCCGCGACAAGATCCGGCAGAGCCTGGAAGAGGCGCGGCGATTCTTCTGCAGACAGGGCTCCAGGACCCGCGTCAAGACACCGGCCCGTGATTGGCTCACAACTTTCTATCAGTACACCAACCACTTGGCCCACCTGTATCTGCTCCGAGAGGCGAATCGTATCCCTGCCCATCTTGTGTTTCTCTACTTCGTCAATGCCGAAGACGTTCGGGGGCCGACCACGCGCGAAGAATGGCGAGGCGCGACGAACCTCTGCCACATTCTCCTCGGGATCGGCGCCAACCGCTCTCCTTCCCACGTCCTCGACGCATTCGTCGATGTGGCGGACCTGCGGAAAACCCGTTCAGGCTAAACGGAGACGACGCAGAACTCGAACGGTCCCGCAGCTCCGACGGCACAGGTTACTCCGGCCCTGATGCCGTCTTAAAATCTCCACAAAAAATTCCGACACCCCCGCACCTTCCACACCCCCAGGTATGGCGACCAACAATTGCGGCAACCCCGTGGGGTGGGCGTGTGACCACATCTGTCGTCCCTTTCAGGTCCCTAACACGTATTTGTCTATGACCATGCCTGTCATACCAGCGTCGTAACCTAATAGTAAGAAGGGGGGCGATTATCGAAAGGAGACAGCCTATGGCACGGGGCGGTCGCGCTCGGGTTGCGGCAACGGCGGCGAGTGCTCAATCCATGCCGGGCGAGATTAGTCAGGGGCGCCGCACTGCGAATGCACCGCGCTCCCGCCTCCACCCGCGGAGCCCATCCAATGCCTATAGGGTACAGGGGTCCGTAGATGTTGGAAAACAGGAAGTTCCTGTAGGCCGCCTTTCGCAGGGCCGCGTTATACTTGACCGACCATAACGATGCAGCACAAGTCCGTCCGGCTTCTGTGCGGGACCCGTCGTCGCTAATGCAGTTCGGGGCCGGGCGGTTGCCGGAGAGGTGCGGCGCAAGGGCTGTGGCCCTGAGGGCCCGCGGAGTTGCATCCGATCGGTCAGCGCATCCGCATCTCAAGGGATTGGCGGTCAGGGGGATGCTGTGGGAGAACCGCTTAACATTCTGCTGACGGGCGCCGGTTGGCGCATCAGCCTCGTGGAGGCTTTCCGTCGGGCGCTCGCCGACCTCAGCCTGAAGGGGCGCGTGCTCGTCGCGGAGCAGTCGCCCCTCGCACCGGCCTTCCACCTCGCCGACGAGGGTTTCCTTGTTCCGCTCGCAGCGGATGCACACCATGTAGAAGCGTTGCTGGCAATTTGCCGCCGCCACAAGGTTGGTCTCGTTATCCCCCTGGCCGACGAGGACGTCGAGGCTGCATCATGGGCGCGCGAGCAGTTTACCGAGGCCGGCGCCCGCGTGCTCGTCTCTTCCCCGCAGGTGGTCGAGATCTGCCGCGACAGGCAACGAACGTTCGATTTCCTCAAGGCCGTTGGTCTGCGGACGCCGGAGGTCCTGACCTACGCGGAGGCCCTCGCGGGGAGATTTCCACTGGCCGTCAATCGGCGGGTTGCTTCGTCTGCCAGGGCACAGGTGGTCCCGGACCGTGAAACCCTGGAAGAGTGCTGGGCCGACGACCGCGAGAACGTGATCCTAACGCGCGTCGATGGTGACGAATTTTCCGTGGACGTCTACGCGGGCCTCGACGGCGTGCCACGCGTTGCTGTCCCGCGGGAGGCGCTGGAACTCCGCGGTAACGCCATCTGCAAGGCCAAGACGGTCCGACATCCCGAGATCATCCACCAGAGCATGGTCCTGGCGGGCGCGTTGAGGGAGTGCGTCGGCGTGATCTCGATCCGGTGTTTCCTGTCGGGCGGGCAGGACGTGACGATCGCCGGGGTGAGCCCGCATTTCGACGGCGGCGCGGCGTTATCCATCCGCGCCGGGGCGGATTTTCCGCGGTGGATCATCCAGGAACACCTGGGCCGAAAACCCGACTGTGACCCCGACGGGTGGCAGGACGGCCTCGTAATGCTCCAGTATGACCGTGAGGTTTTTTGCCGTGCCGTCGATATCCCCATGGCGTGGTCGGCGATGTTCGAGGACGGGGCTTTGCGCGACTTCCACGAAGACGTCGGGACTGAAGCCGCGGGGCCGCGAAAGCCAATCGAGAATCAGATCGAGGAGGACCACCGCGACAGTGCAACTGTTTGTGGCGGATGATCGGCAACGGGGCGCGGCAGGGATTCTGCTCCCTGCCCCGGTCACAGGGCGGACGATGGAAAACGACGCGAAGGGCCGCAAGAAGGCACGTCCGAAACGACCTCGGCGCAGGTCCAGGCAGACCGCGAAGGCCCCGTCAAG
>DATLBA010000141.1:0-4739 GCA_035527275.1 Phycisphaerae bacterium | reverse complement strand
TTCAAGCGGATTAAGGCCAAGTATCCGGACGCCATTCTCTTTTTCCGCATGGGCGACTTCTACGAGATGTTCTACGACGACGCCCGCATCGCCTCGAAGGTCCTCGGCATCGCCCTGACGAGCCGCTCCAAAGGCGACAGCGCCATCCCGCTGGCGGGCATCCCCTACCACGCCGTCGAGACGTATCTTGCGAAGATGATCCGCGCCGGCTACCGCGTCGCCATCTGCGAGCAGTTGGAAGACCCCGCCACCGCCGAGGGCGTTGTTCGCCGCGGTGTCGTCCGCCTCGTGACCCCAGGCACGCTGACCGACGATGCGCTCCTTGAAGACAAGGAGAACAACTTCCTCGCAGCGATTCATCTCGATGGAGAGGAAGCGGGCCTGGCCTGGGTGGACCTTTCGACCGGCGGTTTCTGGGCGCGGGACCTCGGGCGCGAAGCGCTGATGGATGAACTGACGCGCCTGCGGCCGCGCGAGTGCCTTCTGCCTGAGGACCTGGGCGAATCGGCGCCCGACCTGCTGGAGGCCATCCGCGAGACGTGCGGCGCCATGATCACCGAGCGGTCGGGCTTTGTCTTCGACCGCGACGAGGCCGAGCGGCTTCTGACGGGCCACTTCGGCACCAAGTCGCTCGATGGGTTCGGCGTTTCGGATCTCGCACACGGCATCTCGGCCGCCGGCGCGATTGTCGATTACCTTCAGGAAACCCAGCGGACGGGTCTGGCGCACGTGCGGCGGATCGAGGGGGTCCAATCCGGCCGGTGGCTCACGCTCGACGAAACGACGCAGCGAAGCCTCGAACTGGTCGAAACCTTGCGCGAGCGCAAGCGCGAGCACAGCCTCCTCTGGGTCCTCGACCGGACGGAGACGGCGATGGGCGGGCGCCTGCTCAAGCGCTGGATTAACTATCCCCTCGCGCGGGCCGAGCCCATTCGCGCCCGTCTGGACGCGGTCGAGGAACTTGTCACAGGGCGCGACCTCAGAACGGAACTGGCCGGCCTCCTTTCCGAAACCGGCGACATCGAGCGCATCTGCGGGCGCGTGGCCACCGGCCGCGCCGGGCCGCGCGATCTCGTCTCACTGGGGCGCACCCTCGCCCAACTGCCCGCCATCAAGGCCCGCCTGACCGCTCGCGAGAGCGAACTCTTGACCGAGATTGAGAGGGACCTGGACCTTTTGGGCGACGTGCGCGAGCGCATCCAGGCGGCTATGGCGGAGGATGCACCCGCGCGCCTGACCGACAGCGGGGTCATCCGGCCCGGCTACAGCGAGGAACTCGACCGCCTGCGCGACATCGGTTCGTCGGGCGCCCGCTGGCTCGCCCAGTTCCAGGCACGCGAAATCGAGCGGACCGGCATCCACACTCTCAAGGTCGGCTTTAACAAAGTTTTCGGCTACTACATCGAGATCACGAACGCCCACAAGGACCGCGTGCCCCACGATTACGTCCGCAAGCAGACGCTCAAGAACGCCGAGCGATACATTACGCCGCAACTCAAGGAACACGAGGTCGAAGTCTTGTCGGCCGAGGAGAAGGCGCTGGCGCTTGAGGCGCAACTGTTTCAGGAGGTCCGGGACGCCGTGGCGGCCGAGATTCCACGCCTCCAGCAGACGGCCGCGGCGCTGGCGCGCCTGGACGCGCTGTCGAGCCTGGCGCGCGTGGCGAGCGAGCGCGGCTACGTCAAGCCGACCATCGTCGGGGAGAGCGTTCTTGAAATCGAGGACGGCCGACACCCGGTCCTTGAACGGGTGCTGGGTTCGGAGTTTGTGCCGAACGATGTCTCGGTCGGCGGCGACGGGCCGCAAATCGCCATCGTCACCGGGCCGAACATGGCCGGCAAGTCCACTTACATTCGCCAGGTTGCGCTTCTGGTCCTGATGGCCCACATGGGTTCCTGGGTCCCGGTGCGGCGGGCGACGGTCGGCCTCGTGGACCGGATTTTCACGCGCGTCGGCGCCTCGGACGAACTGGCCCGTGGGCGAAGCACCTTCATGGTCGAGATGACCGAGGCCGCGAACATCCTGAACAATGCAACCGAGCGCAGCCTGGTAATTCTGGACGAAGTGGGCCGGGGGACGAGCACATTCGACGGCGTGGCGCTGGCGTGGGCCGCGACCGAGCATATCGCCCGGCGCATCGGCTGCCGCACCCTTTTTGCGACCCATTATCACGAACTCACGGAACTGGCCGAGGTCCTCGACGGCGTGGCGAACTTCAACGTGGCCGTCCGCGAGTGGCAGGACCAGGTCGTCTTTCTTCACAAGATTGTGCCGGGCGGGACGGACAAGAGTTACGGCGTGCACGTCGCCCGCCTGGCGGGCGTGCCGCGCGAGGTCGTGGAGCGCGCCCGGCAGATCCTCTCGGAACTGGAAGCGGCGCACATGGACGCCGAGGGCCGGCCGCGCTTTGCCGCGTCGGGCGAGCCTTCGCCGCCGGGGCCGGTCCAGTTGACCCTGTTTGAAGGGGCCGAATCGGCCATCGCCGAGGAACTGAAGCGCCTCAACCTTGATGAAATGACGCCCGTCGAGGCGCTCAATAAACTGCGGGAACTCAAGGATCACCTCTAGCAGGCCGCGACCGCCTTTTTGTTGACATTCGCCGGCCGGCGGCCAGAATAGGACGGGCGCTGGGTGTTTGAGCGTGGGTCGGGGCCTCAAAGCAAAGGGAGCGAGAATGGCGAGCGACGTGTATTATACAACTAAAAGCGTCGATGGGGTTCTGGTGATCATCTTCCGCCAGAGCCAGATGGTGAACGCGATTACCATCGACCAGATCGGCACCAACCTAAAGGAACTCATCGACGGCGCCGAGGAGGACAGGTTCGTCCTCGATTTTTCGCAGGTTGAATACCTTTCCTCGAGCGCCTTGGGGATGCTCATCGGCCTTCAGCGCCGCGTGGCCCAGAAGAAGGGCCAGATGAAACTGAGCGGCATCAACGACGAGATTAAGGAAGTCTTTCGGATCACGAAACTCGACACGGTCTTCGACATTTACAAAGACGCCGCCGCCGCCGTGGAAACCTATCGAAGCAGCCTGTAGGGAGGAAGGCCCGATGGCCGGCCGTCGGACGCGCCCCCTCGTGACACGCGAGCCCCACGGGCAGGTCGAAGTCCTCTCCGTCCATCTGGCGGAGATTGACCAGGCCGACACCATCGAGGACCTCGGCCGCCAAATCCGCCGATCCATCGAGGCGAGCGACGCTTCCCTGTTCGTCCTCGACCTGTCGGGGGTCCGGTTCCTGACAAGCGCTGCCATCGGACTCTTAATCAACCTGAACGAGCGTCTGGCGGCCCGGGACCTGACGTTTGCCCTCGCCGGTCTCAAGGGCGACGTCGCCGGCATGATCGAAAACAGCCACCTGGACCAACTGATTCCCGTCTATCCGTCGGCGAAAGATGCGGTCGATACGCTTGGCCGTTTTTGACGGCCTCGGCCGGTCGCCTGAGGCAGAGACGTAATTGCCCATGGCAAACGACCTGACGATCCGCGGCGGCGCCCACACGGGCGCGATGCCCGGCCGGGTTTTGCGTCGGGAGTGGGCATGAGCGCGGCGACCCGATTCGGCAACGCCGCGGCGAGGCGCTATCAGCCGCTCGTGCCGGCAGCGGTCGCCTTTATCGCGGGAATCCTGGCCGCGGACTACCTTGGCGGCCATGCACTCCTATGGTGCGCGGCGGCGTTCGGAGCGGCTCTTTTTTGGGGCGCTCTTTATCTGGCGCGGGCCCGGCCGGGCGTGATGTTGGTTCCACTCATGGCTCTTGTTGCTGCGGCCGGCGCGGGGCGCTATCGGGCAACCGTTGACCCACCGGCGGACGACGTGGCTCGCGTGGTCGCGCATGGCTGGCGTGTGGCGACGGTCGAGGGAGTCGTCGTGCGTTCGCCCCGCCGGCATGCCCCGCCTCAGGACGTCTTCCTTCCTCACGCACCCTATTATTCTCGGACCACGATGACGCTCGATGCCGGCCGCGTCCGACTGAGCGGGCGATGGATGCGTGTGAGCGGCCGCATGCACGTCAGCGTCAGGGGCGAGGGGCCGGAAGTCGAAGACCGCATCGAACAGGCGGATGATGCGGAGATCGCCGCGTTGGGCGACCGCGTCCAAGTCTTAGGTTTCCTCGCGCCGTTCCGGCGGCCGGCAAATCCGGGCGGCTTTGATGTGGCGCGGTACATGCACCGCCAAGGAGTCCGCGCGGCGCTTTACGCCAACCATTGGGAAGCGGTGCGGGTGGTTGAGCCGGCGGCGGACAAGCCGCGCGCTTTTCTGGCCGCGATGCGCCGCGTGGCGCTTCGGCGGCTCCAGTGCCTTCCGAGCGCCGAAGGCCGCGCCGTCGTCTCAGCCATCATGCTAGGCCGACGCGACCTCTTGGACCTTGAGACGGGCCTCAACGGATCTATCGAGCGCGATTTCCTCGTGAGTGGAGCGGCCCATTTCCTGGCCGTCTCAGGCCTTCACGTCGGCATGGTGGGGGGAATGGTGCTCCTCCTGGCGCGGCTGGCGGGAACGGGGAGGAGGCTGACGGCCTTCCTTGTTGCGCTCGTCGTTCTCGTGTATGCCCTGATGACGGAACTCCAGCCGTCGGTTCTGCGTGCGGCGGTGTTCATCTGGATCCTCTGCCTGGGCTGGGCGGTGGCCCGGGAGCGGCTGTTTTTCAACTCGCTGGCGGCGGCGGCGCTCGTCGTCGTGGCGATCCGCCCGGGTGACCTATTTATGGCGAGTTTCCAACTTTCGTTCGGCATC
>DATLBA010000140.1:0-18448 GCA_035527275.1 Phycisphaerae bacterium | reverse complement strand
GCCTACGCGGGCCAAAGCCCGCTACGGCGGGCGGCGGCCTGCGGGTCCTGACCCATAACCTGATGACCCTCAGGCTCTTCGGCAAATTCTGCTTTGAGGAAAACCCCGTTGACAACCTTTACGGGTGTCCTATATTGGGTTGGTCCGGTGGTTGTGGGTTCGAATCCCGTCGCCCTCGCCACTTCCGAACCGGACGCCGTCACGAACCGCGTGGCCGCGGCGGCTTTCTTCCTTGATGCCATTGGACGGGAGGAACAAGACGTGGATTATCGGAGAATCATCCCCTGTCTCGACGTGAAGGACGGGCGGTTGGTCAAAGGCGTCCACTTCGTCGAATTACAGGAAGTGGGCGACCCCGCCGAGGCAGGCGCCGCCTACAGCGAGGCCGGCGCGGACGAGTTGGTCTTCCTGGACATCACCGCCACGGTCGAGGGGCGTAAGACCCTGCTCGACGCCGTCCGGCGAACGGCCGAGCGAATCTCCGTGCCGCTCACCGTCGGCGGGGGAATCGGGAGCGCCGAGGACATCCAGGCTCTCCTGGACGTCGGCGCGAGCAAGGTATCCATCAACACGGCCGCCGTGCGCCGGCCCGAGTTTGTAAAGGAGGCGGCAGAGCAATTCGGGAGCGAGAAGGTGGTGGTCGCCATCGACACCCGCGCCTCGTCGGATACGCCGTCGGGCTTTGAGGTGGTCGTCAGCGGCGGCCGGGAGCCCACAGGACTTGACGCGGTGGAATGGGCTGCGAAGGTTGCCGGGCTTGGGGCCGGCACAATCCTCCCGACCAGCATGGACGCCGACGGAACCCAGGCCGGCTACGATATTGCGATGACCCGGGCCATCGCCGATGCCGTCGGCGTGCCGGTCATCGCATCCGGCGGGGCGGGCACTCTTGAACACCTTTATGAGGCCATCGTCGAAGGCCACGCTGACGCGGTCCTCGTCGCATCCATCGCGCACTTCGGGACGTTCACCATCCGGGAGATGAAGAGGTATCTGGCCGAGCGCGGCGTGCCGGTGCGGCTCTAAGCGGGCCGGCGCGCCAGCCGTTTGCAGCCGCAGGCGCCCTATCCTTCCGCGCCGTCCCAGCAATAGGTGCAGAGTTTCGCTTTCGGAAGGCCGATGGCCTCGATGAGGTCCTCCAGCCGCTGATATCGCAGGGAAGTCAGATTCAGCCGCTTGCGGATCGCGTCCACCATCTGCCGGTGCGCTTCGGACTCGGGGTCGGCATAGGCGGCAAGGGGCCGTTTGTCCGGACCTTCCAATTCCTGAATCGCCTTCCTTGCCGCAAGGTCCAGTTCGGAGCGGGACCGCGAGAAATTCAGGAACTTGCACCCCCAGATGAGCGGCGGACACGCCGGCCGCATGTGTACCTCCCTTGCGCCATAATCGTAGAGCCGCCGGATGATGTCCTGCAACTGTGTCCCTCGGACGATGGAATCCTCGCAGAAGAGCAGCCGCTTGGCCTCGATGAGTTCGCGGATGGGAACCAACTTCATCCGGGCCACAAGGTCTCGGATGCGCTGGTCCTGCGGCATGAAACTGCGGGCCCAAGTGGGCGTATATTTAACGAAGGGCCTGCGATACGGCACCCGTGCCTCGTCGGCGTAGCCGATGGCGTGGCCGGTTCCTGAATCGGGTATCCCGGCCACCAAGTCGACGTTCTGGTCGCCGCGACGCGCCAGCGCCGCTCCGCAGCGGTTCCTGACGACCTCCACGTTGACACCCTCGTAACAGGACGCCGGGTAGCCGTAGTACACCCACAGGAAGGAGCAGATCTGCATTTTCGAGCCGGGCGCCCCTTTTACTTCCATTCCGTCTTCCGTGATGAGGACGATTTCGCCGGGCCCCAGGTATCGGATGACCTCATAACCAAGATTCGGAAAGGCGCACGTTTCCAGTGTGGCGGCGCGCCCCCCCTGCTTTTCGCCGATGACGACGGGTGTCCGGCCGAGACGGTCGCGTGCGGCGTAGATGCCGTGGTCCGTCAGCAGGAGCAGAGAGCACGAGCCCTCGATCGCTTCCTGAGCCCGCCGGATGCCGTCCTCGAACGTGGCTTCCTGGTTGATCAGGGTGGCCACCAACTCGGTGGGATTGATTTCGCCGCCGCCCATCTCCGAAAAGTGCGTGGTCCGTCTCTTGAAGGCCTCCTTGGCCAGACGCTGGGCGTTATGCACGACGCCGACAGTGACGATGGCATAGAGGCCCAAATGTGAGCCGATGATGAGCGGCTGGTCCTCGTAGTCGCTGATGACGCCGATACCCCGCGTGCCGCGCATTTTCCCGATATCGTCTTCAAACTTGGATCGGAACTGGGCGTTCGTGATGTCGTGGATGAAGCGGCTGAACCCGCTGGCGTCGCGGACGGCAAGTCCTCCGCGCTTGGTTCCCAGGTGGGAATGGTAATCGGTCCCGTAGAACAGGTCGTGTATGCAATCCGTCTTCGAGACGACACCAAAGAAACCGCCCATCAAGCACCCCTTCCGATAAGAGTGACGGTCAGAGTCTCTACCCGGAGCATATATTAGCGGCCACCGGGAGCAGCCGCAAGGTCTCCTTCCCTGGAGTTGAAGACGCTCGTCGCTCACTCCCTGAGGGACCGCGAAAACATCCGCGCCGGCTTCACCGCAATCCCGGATAAGAAGACCGGAAGCCGACAGACCAAGCGGCTGCCGAGAAGAAAATCAGGGTGGCAGGAAGGCCGCTGGCAAAGGGCGCACGATGGTGGGCGCTAGAGGACTCGAACTGAGTAACGTAACCCCCAGCAAAAACAGGGACTTACGTGATTCACAGAATGCAAGCGGTGCAGAATGCGGTGCAGAAAAGGCCATTTGCGAGCCGATTGACCCCGATCTTCAGCGCGTGATCGACGCGTGGCCCAACCTGCCCGAAGCCGTCAAGGCGGGCATCGTGGCGATGGTCCGGGCCAGCGGCAGCGACCGCACCCCCTGAAAGTGAGGACCAGGACCTTTCCGGTTTTTACACTCAGCGTGGCCGCAAAAAGGCCGAAAGGTGAAATCGTGGCTTACTCCGAACGTGTGTGGACGAGAAACTATGCCCCTGCCACGAAGAAGAGGAGGAGAACGATGAGTCAAACACAAGCCAAAACGAAGGAGTTCAAGCAAGCCACCAGCAAGGAGTCGGGCAACGACCCCAAGGAAGTGGAAACACCGTCCGGCGAACCCAAGACGCCTCAGCCGGCGTAGTAGACGGCGATCACGAAGAATCCGAGCAGCACGGTTGCGAACAGAAACAGGCCGATCCACGATTCCTTAATACCGGTGCGCAGCGTGAATTCCTTGACCGTGCAGTACAGGACTGGCACCACGAAGATGCTGATCAAGACGACCAGCATCCCGCCGACCGACGGAATGGCCATCGGCACCATGACGTCGGCCCCTCGCCCCGTGGCGGTCAGCACGGGAATGAGTGCGAGGATCGTCGTGGCGGTGGTCATGAGGCAGGGCCGGACGCGGCGGCGGGCCGCCGCGAGCGTTGCCTCGCGCATCGCCTCGACCGTGGCAGGCGACCGTTGCCGAAACACTTGGTCCAGATAGGTCGAGACAATCACGCCGTTGTCCGAGGCGATGCCGAACAGCGCCAGGAATCCGACCCACACGGCCACGCTCAGGTTGACCGTGTGCACCTGGAACAGTTCGCGCATCGAGACGTCGAAGATCGAAAAATCGAGGAACCATGGCTGACCGTACGACCAGAGCAGGATGAATCCGCCGGCCCACGCCACGAAAATGCCCGAGAAGACCAGGAACGCCGTCGGCACGGACCGAAACTGAAAATACAGGATCAGGAAGATGGCGAAGAGGGCCAGCGGCAGAATGACCATCAGGGTTTTTTGGGCGCGGACCTGGTTCTCGTAACTGCCGGCAAACTCGTAACTGGCGCCGGCCGGGACGGCGAGTTTTTCCTCGAGGTGTGCCTGGCATTGCTCGATGACGTCGACCTCGGCGTATCCCGGTTTCTTGTCGAACGTCACATAGCCGACGAGAAACGTATCCTCGCTCTTGATGGCCTGCGGGCCGCGGACGTAGCGGATTTGGGCGAGTTGCTCGAGGGGAATCTGCGCGCCGCCGGCAGCGGGCACGAGGATGCGGCCCATGGTTTCGATCTGGTCCCGAAGTTCCCGCTGGTACCGCACGCGCACGGGGAACCGCTCGCGCCCCTCGACGGTGGTGGTGACTTTGTGTCCGCCGACGGCAACCTCCACGACGTCCTGAAACGCGCGGATCGGCACGCCGTAGCGCGCCAGGGCCTTTCGGTCGGGGACGATCTCCAAATACGGCTTGCCGACGATGCGGTCGGCGAAGACCGTCGCGGGCTCGACGCTCGGCACCTGCTTGAGGAGCCGTTCGATTTGAACGCCGACGCGCTCGATCGTTTCGAGGTCGGGGCCTTTGACCTTGACACCCATCGGCGCCCGCATGCCGCTCTGGAGCATGACGATGCGCGCCGTGATCGGCTGCAACTTCGGCGCCGAGGTGGTCCCTGGAATTTTGGTGACTCGGACGATTTCCCGCCAGATGTCGTCGGGCGTCTTGATGTGCTCGCGCCACTGGCGGTAAGGCAGACCGTGCGGATCGGGAATCAGGTGGCCGCTGCTGTCCCGGGCGAACGCGCCCGAAGCCGCGTCGTACTTGAACTTGACGCGCCGGCCGGCGGCGTCGGTGACGTACTCGGGCTTATAGTTGATGACCGTTTCGATCATGGAGATGGGCGCGGGGTCAAGGGGCGATTCGACCCGCCCGATCTTGCCGACCACGCGATCAATTTCCGGAACCGCCGCCAGAGCCATGTCCTGTTTCGAGAGGACGTCCATCGCCTCGCCGATCGAAGCGTGAACCATCGTGGTCGGCATGAAAAGGAACGAGCCCTCATCAAGCGGCGGCATGAATTCCTTGCCGAGGCTCATCCAACTCGTCACGCCGAAGACGATGATCACCCCCGTCAGGATCAGGAACGGCACCTTGTGGGCCAGGCAGAACCGCAGAACCCACGGATAGACGTATTGGAAGAGGCGGAAGAATCCGAGGAGCGCCGCCACCAGGCCGCCGACGAAGATGACGTTGCGCACCAGGCCGCGCTCGGGGCCGAGCGGTTCCCAGTACACGCTCAAGATGACGCCGACGACGAGAACGATTAGGACGTTCGCGGCCCAGGGCGCGTACTTGGCAATGCGATCGGGAATACGATCCTTCAGAAGGAGGTAGGCCCCCGGGAGGAAAATCACGACGCCGACCCACCATTTCAAAAGCGGGCCGACAATCAGCCCGGCCAGGACCATGGCGCCCCCGATGATCCAGCGCATCCTTCGGCCGGAAATCTTCAGGCCGAAAAGGCTGTGAGCGAACGGCGGAATGACCATCAGCGCAATCAGGATCGACGCAATCAGCGCAAAGGTTTTCGTAAACGCGAGCGGCCTGAAAAGTTTGCCCTCCGCCCCGATCATGAAGAAGACCGGCAGAAACGAAATGACGGTGGTCAGGACGGCGGTGAGGACGGCGCTTCCCACCTCGCTGACGGCCCGGTGGACGACCTGGAGCCGGTCTGCCTCGGGCGGCGCTTCGTCCAGGTGACGAAGGATGTTCTCGCAGATGACGATGCCCATGTCCACGATGGTGCCGATCGCAATGGCGATGCCTGAAAGCGCGACGATGTTCGCATCCACGCCGAACAGCCGCATCGCGACGAAACACAGGAGCACCGCCAGCGGCAGCATGCCGCCGATCAGCACGCTGCTCCTTAAGTGCATCACCATCAGGACGACGACGATCAGCGTAATCAGGATTTCCTGGGCGAGGGCGTCGTTCAGCGTGCCGAGCGTCTCGTAGATGAGCCCCGTCCGGTCGTAGAAGGGCACGATCGTCACTTTGCTGACGGTGGCCCAGGAGGGCCAGTGGCGGCGCGGCATGTCACCGAGGGCGTCGACCCACGCTTGGTGGTTTAAGTGGGTGCCGACGTGGGCCTGGAAGCCGTGGCGTTCGGCAAAGGCGCGGACCTCGTCCGGCGTGACCGTGGAGAAATCGATGAAGACTTTGGCGCGAAGTCCGGGGGCGATTTCGGCGATCTTCTTCTTGACGTTTTTGATGATCGCCAGCGGGTTGGCCCCGTAGCGGGCGACGACCACACCGCCGACCGCCTCGGCGCCGCCAGAGTCGAGCGCCCCGCGTCTGAGGGCCGGCCCGAACGTCACGGTTGCCACGTGTTTCACGAGCACCGGCACGTTCTCGCGGACCTTGATGACGCTGTTCTCGATGTCCTCGACGCCTTTGATGAAGCCGGTGCTGCGAATGAAATACTCGACGCGATTGACTTCGATCGTCCGGGCGCCCACGTCAATGTTGGATGCCTGGACCGCGCGGAAGACCTCGGCCAGCGTGACGCCGTACGCCCGCATCGCGTCCGGATCCACGTCCACCTGGTACTCGCGGACGAAGCCGCCGACCGAGGCGACCTCGGCGACCCCGTCGGCCGAAAGGAGCGCATACCGCACGTACCAGTCCTGGATGGTGCGAAGTTCCTCGAGGTCCCACCCGCCTGCGGGGCGACCGTCAGGGTCGCGCCCTTCGAGCGTGTACCAGAAGATCTGGCCCAGGGCGGTCGCGTCCGGTCCCAGTGCGGGCTGGACCCCCGGCGGCAGCGTCCCGGCCGGGAGGCTGTTGAGTTTCTCAAGCACCCGGCTCCGCGACCAGTAGAACTCAACGTCCTCCTTGAAGATGATGTAAATGGAGGAGAATCCGAAGAAGGAATACGAACGAATGGTCTTGACGCCCGGGATGCCCAGGAGCGAGACAGTCAGAGGGTAGGTAATCTGGTCCTCGACGTCCTGTGGCGATCGGCCCATCCATTCGGTGAAGACGATCTGCTGGTTTTCGCCGATGTCGGGAATCGCGTCCGTCGGAACCGGGCTTCGCGGCAGGTCCCCGAGGTCCCAGTCGAACGGCGCCATCATCACGCCCGCCGCCGCGACAAACACCACCCCCAGGAACACGACGAGTTTGTTCCTCAGGAAGAAGCCGAGCATTCGGCCGAGGAGCGACCGCTGTTCAGGCGTCGGTTCGGCCGGCGGCTCGGGCGCGGCGCTAGTCATGGGCGTGGTCTCCGGTGGTCGCCGCGGGGCCGTGCTGGTGGACGGGGGCCGGCCCGCCGCCCTCCGGGTTCATCATGCTCGGCTTGGCCTGGATCTGAAGGGCGCTATCGATCTTGAAGTTGCCCTTTGTGACGACGCGCTCGCCCTCCGCGAGGCCGCTTCGGACCAGGTAGAAGTCGCCGGCCCGCGGCCCGAGGACAATTTCTCGGCCTTCATAGGTTGGTTTCTCAGCGTCCGGGACCTCGACGTATACGACGGCGCGGGTGCCGGTCACGAGCGCCGCCGTGACGGGAATGACGAGCGGCTTGTCGGCCTTGGTGGGATCAACACTGACGTAGCCGAGCGATTCGGTGCGAACGAGGGGCATTTCGCAGATATCGCATGCGCCGCCGGCCCCTTTGATGACGTCGGGATGCATCGGGCAGATCCATTTGCCGGCCAGGTCGGGGTCCATCACCCGCCCGCCCGCGGCCAAGTTGGCCCGGACCACCGCCTTGATGAACATTCCCGGTTTGAGTTTGCCGTCCGGGTTCGGGGCGTTGACGCGGACTTTGACCGTTCGGGTCTTTTCATCGAGGATCGGGTCGAGAAAAGAGATCGTGCCGGTGAACGTCTCGCCGGGATGGGCGACCGTCGTAAACTCGATCTTTTGGCCGTAGCGCAGCCACATGAGGTCCGATTCATAGGCGTCGAGTTTGACCCAGACCTGCGTGAGGTCGGCAATGGTGTAGATGCGCGTTCCGGTGTTGACGTACATGCCTTCCAGAGCGTTCTTGTGGACGACGATGCCGCCGATGGGGGCGTAGATGGTCACGTGATCGGAGGCTTTGCCGCGCTTTTCAATCTGCGCGATCTGTTCGGGCGTCAGGCCCCAGAGGCGGAGTTTTTCGCGGACGGCGTGAACGGTCGCCTCGGCGGCTTCGCGGACGATGCTGACATCGCTTTCGCGGAGGTTCTTGACCGCCTCGAGCGCCTGAAGCAGTTCCTCCTGGGCGATCAGCAGTTCCGGGCTGTAGAGGTACACCAGGTGGTCGCCCTTTTTGACCGGCACGCCGGTGTAATCGACGAAGAGACGGTCCAGGCGCCCCGGCACCCAGGCGCTGATGTAGGCGACGCGTGTCTCATCGTATTCGACCTTGCCGACCATGCGGACCGTGGCCGTCACGAACCGCCGTTCGACCGGCGCGGTCTCGACCTCCATCAACTTCTTCGCGGCCTCGGTGGTGATGAGTTGACGCGCCCCTGCCTCCTGGGTGACCGGAATCAGTTTCATGCCGCAGATGGGGCAGAGCCCCGGCTTCGGCTGGCGGATCTGTGGATGCATCGAGCACGTCCAGACAGTCGGGCCTTCCTCGGCTTGCTCCTCTTGCGGCGTGGCAGCCTGCTGGGTCCCCGTCGGCACAGGCGCGCATCCCCATCGGACGAGGTAGCCGCCGGCGAAGGCGATCAGAAGCGCTACGAGCAGCCCGCCCACGATCGGCACCGCCAGAAAGATTTTCGTGCTTCGCTTCTTGGGTTCATCCATCGCGTGTTTCCCCTGAACCGGTTGGCATCGCGCCGGAGGCGGCACGGTGCGCGCGGGTCCCTATCGGCGAGGCGCCGGCGTTTCGGTCGTCGGTCCTCGGCCGCCCGGCAGGCACTACTTGTGCTCGTGGCCCTCGCACCCTTACCAGGAGGGTGGGGCGTCCGGTTCCTTGGCCGGCGCCTGCAACTGCTCGTCCAACTTCTTCAAGTACTTCTCGGGGTCCTTCTTGAACTTGTCGAGACAGGCCGGGCAGCAGAAGTAGACCCGCCGGCCCTCGTGGTCGACATAGATGTTCGGATCGATCGCCCCGCCCATCACTGGGCAGGTTTTCTGAGCGATCTGGGTCTGTCCGCCGGGAGAGGGCTCAGCGGCCGGCGGCTCTGCCTTCTCGCAGCCCGCTATGAACATGCTCGCGGCAAGCGTTAAGGCGAGAAGTACGACCATTGGTTTGATGGCGTTCATCATTCGTCTCCTTTCGGCGGTTTCCCCTCGGTTTTCGTGTTTTTGTTTTCCGCGACCGGTTCGGTGGTCGCGCGAGGGATTTCGCGACCGACGAGCATTTCCAATTCGGCAAGGCGCTGCGCGTGACTGGCCAGGGCCCGTTCGTAGGACAGTTCGAACTCCAGCATGATCCGCTCCGCGTCAATGAGGTCCGTGAATGTTGCCCTGTCGGCCTGAAAGGCTGTCTGGGTGACTTTCAGCGCTTCCTTGGCCTTCGGCAGGAGGGTATCGCGGTAGAGGTCGATCTTGCGTTCGGCGTCGTGGAACCGGTACAGGACCATCTTGGCCTCGGCGCCGAGGGTGTTCTCGCGGTCCATCTTGGCCTTCAGAGCGGCCCAGTACCGGCCCTCGGCCTCGCGCACGCCGGCGGCATACTTTTCGAACCAGATCGGAATGTTGACCGAGACCATGCCGACCACCGGGTCTTTGCCGCTGTCGCGGGTCCCCCGAATCCGTGCGTCGTCCGTCTCAATAAAGTCGATGCCGAATGTAACGTCGGGGAAGTAGTCCTTTTTCGCCAGGTCGATCGTGTTGCGTCGCCCGGCGATCTCATGTTCCAGGGCCTTCAGTTCCGGGCTGGCCTCGCGGAGCCACGCCAGAATCTGCTCGTCCGGTGCGTCGATCGGTTCGTGCGGGGCCGACGTCGGCCACGGAAGAGGACCTTCCGGGGGCCGGCCGAGCGCGGCGTTCAGGCGGGCCGTGATCGGACCGCGCAGTTCCTGGACCGTTCGCAACCGATCGTCCAATTTCCCCAATTCGACCTGAGCGCGGATGACATCGGGATGGCCGGCCGCCGCCGCCTTGTACCGCGCGCGGGCCACCCCTTCCAGGTACTTGACCAGGTCGCGGTTCTCGCGGACCACGGCAATGGCGCGGCTGAGGTAATGGTATTCGTAGTAGGCGTCCTTGACTCGGTAGAAGAGTTTGAGTTTCTCCGCCTCGTAGCGCTGTTGGGCGGCGTTCGCCGCCTCCATTACCACATCGCCCCGCAGGTCCAGTTTGCCGAACCACGGAAACGCCTGCGCGATGCCGAACGACTGCCGCTGCGGGCCGACCCGGGTTTCTACCTCCCGGATGAAATACCGATAGGTAAATCGCGGGTCCGGCAGGGCCCGGGCCTGAGGCACACGCTCCAGCGCGGCCTTCCAGCGATGGAACGACGCCTCCAGCCCGGGGTTGTTCAGCGCCGCGTAGACGAGGTAGTCCCGGAGGCCTGCGTCCTCGGACAATTCGGGAAGATCGCGGTCGGTTCCGGCCTCTCTGGCTGGCGGCGTCTCAGAACGTCCGACTGGCGCGGAGGCCGGCGGGGATACTCTCTGGGGCCCGAAAGCACAGCCCGCCGCCACCAGCAGCACCCACCACGCGCAGACCGATCCGCAGTTCGCCGCCGTTTTCAGCATCTTTCAAATCCTTTCACCGGTCGGCTCCAAGGGCGATCTTGACGTTAAAGGTCCGAGATTTGCGAGAGTGTTCAGCCCTGCTGTTCTTACATCGTCCCCCGGGCGCTGCAAAGTACGGCACGACGGCAAGGTATGCTTTTTAGGCCGCAGAGAGAGCGAGATACACTGGTCCCTGCCTGTCGTCGGATTCTACGGACGGCCCTCTGAATAGTCCAGCGTGGGGGCGCGTTCGCGGTTGCCCTGTGCGCCTCCGCGCGGAGTTGGCCAGGTTCGGACCGTTTCGGCGGGGGAGACTATAGACGCTGCGCGCCAGGGCATCAATGGAATTCATGGGGGCGGACGCAATGCGAGGGGGTGCCCGAAAGGCACGCGTCACGATAGTAGCCTGGACGACAAGAGGAACGGCGGGTAATCAGGGAAACGACTTCCGGGGTCGGGATGCCCTTGACACGCCC
This sequence comes from Phycisphaerae bacterium, assembly GCA_035527275.1. Lineage (GTDB taxonomy): Bacteria > Planctomycetota > Phycisphaerae > FEN-1346 > FEN-1346 > DATLBA01. Next base: position 7,465 of record DATLBA010000140.1, on the reverse strand, counting down.
GGTTATGGGTGTCCCCGGAAATCCCGAAGAAGTCCTCCGTCGGGGTTAAAAGGTGTTCAACTAGGCTTCCCGAACGAGTGGTAGGATGGCGAGGGAGGTGGCTGGGAGGGAGCGGAGGGCGGAGCCCGGAGCGGAGTCCCGGCCGGATCGCCTCGCCACAAGGAAAGGGGGAAGAAGCCGGAACACGCGGTTTGCGATGCCGTGCGAAGGGATGCGAATCAACTCAAAGAGGGAAATACAAATCTGGTGGGCGCTAGAGGACTCGAACCTCTGACCTCCTCCTTGTAAGGGAGGCGCTCTTGCCAGCTGAGCTAAGCGCCCGTCGAACGCAAGGAAGTATAGGCGGCGGACCGGCCCCATGCAAGTCCGGCCCTCCGGCCGGACCCCCACCTGGCGGGCAAAGGGCTTGACCCCCTCAACGGCCTCCTTATTATGGTCAGCCTATTTTTAGGAGGCTGCTATGGTAAGATTCGGTGTTTGCATCGGCATCGAGCAGGTCAACTTGGCCGAACAGGCCGGGGCGGATTACATCGAGGCCGGCGTCCAGAGCCTGCTGCGGCCGCTGGATGAATCCTGGAACCCGCCGGTTGACCCTGCCGCGCTGCCGCTGCCCGTCTGCGCGCTGAACGTCTTCCTGCCGTCCGACCTGAAAGTCACAGGACCCGAGGCGGACCTGGAGCGCCTCGAGACCTACGCGGGACGAGCCTTCCGCCGAGCACGCTGTATGGGGGCTTCGGTCATCGCCTTCGGGGCGGGCGGCGCGCGCAACGTGCCGCCCGGATGGCCGCGTGAAAGCGGCGAAGAGCAACTCGTGGAGGCGATGCGGCTCATCGGGCCGTTGGCCCAGGCCGAGGGAATCACGGTGGCCATGGAACCGCTCCGACGCGCTGAGACCAACATCTTGAACAGCGTGGCGGAGGGGTTGGAACTCATCGCACGGGCAGGAACACCGGGAATCGCAATCCTGTGCGATTTCTACCACATGGCTCAGGAAAACGAGCCGCTGGAGCACTTGAATGAGGCGGCCGACCTCCTCGTCCACGGCCACATGGCCGACCCGGAAACGCGCGGGCCGCCCGGCCCGGGGGAGGTCAACTATCGGCCGTTTTTCGCCAAACTCAAGGAGATCGGCTACGGCGGACGCATCAGCCTCGAATGCCAATGGAATGAGGTGAAGTCCCAACTCGGCCCGACGCTCAAATTCCTCCGCCGAGAATGGGAGGCCGCCTGACCGGGAATCGTTCTCGTCTCAAAGAATCCCGTCAAAAGGAGTAGAGCCGGCCACGGCAACCCTGAGTCGTAGACACGGCATGCCGTGTCCCTACTCTCATGATGTGGCGGCGTCGTCTTCCGGCTCCGTTTCGGGTGGCGTATCGTGTGACTCGTCGGCTTCCGGAGCCTCACCCGCGTCCTGTTCGGCCTCCGCCTCGGCCGGCTCGGCCTCACCGGGCGGTTCATCTTCGGCAGGTTTCTCTTCAGCAGGTTCCTCGGCCTCCGAAGCCGATTTCGACGCCGGCAGCGGAGTGCCGAACAGAGCCTTGCCTTCGCCCTCTTCGCCCTGGTCGGCGTTTTCCTCCGCGTGCTGGATGCCGCCCAGACGCGGCGCCTCCCGATCGCCCTCGGCCTCCTGGACCTCTTCTTCGGCCGCCCACTGGACGCGCTTCAGGCTCAGGCCGATCTTGCGGTCGTCGGCGTCCACGCGGAGCACCTTGACCTCGATCTCATCGCCCGGCTTGACGATGTCTTCCGGATTCTCCACCTTCTGATCCGCCAGTTCCGAAACGTGCAGCAGCCCCTCCAGCCCCGGCTCCAGTTCCACGAACACGCCGAAGTTCGTCACCTTCGTCACCTTGCCCCGCACGATCTCGCCCGCCACGTAGGCCTCCGGAATCCGGCGCTCCCACGGGTCCTCCTCCAGTTGTTTGAAGCCCAGCGCCACGCGCCTTTTGTCCTGGTCCACGCTCAGCACCACGCACTTGACCGTCTGGCCCTTCTGGAGCACCTCCGACGGGTGGTTCACTTTCTGCGTCCACGACATGTCGCTCAGGTGAAGCAGGCCGTCGATGCCCTCTTCGATCTCGATAAACGCGCCGTAGTTGGCCAGGTTCTGGACCACCCCTTCGACGGTCGTCCCCGGCGGATACTTCTCCTTGACCAGTATCCAGGGGTTGACCTCCGTCTGTTTCATGCCGAGGCTGATTTCCTGCTTCGCTTTGTCGATGGCCAGCGCCACCACCTCGACCTCGTCGCCGACGCTCACGACCTCGGAGGGATGATTGATGCGTTTCGTCCAGGACATTTCGCTGACGTGCACGAGCCCTTCGATACCCTCCTCCAGTTTCACGAAGGCGCCATAGGGCATGACATTGACCACCTCGCCGCTTGCCTTTGACCCGATCGGATATCGGACCTCAATGTCGTGCCACGGCGACGCGACCAATTGTTTCAGGCCCAGCGCCACCTTTTCCTTTGCACGGTCGATCGACAGAATTTTCACCCGGACCTTCTCGTCGATTGAAACGGCCTCGCCGGGGTGGGCCACGCGTCCCCATGCCAGGTCCGTGATATGGAGCAGGCCGTCGATTCCGCCCAGATCCACGAACGCGCCGAACGTCGCAAGGTTCTTGACCACGCCTTCTCGGACCTGCCCGACGTGCAGCGTGGCGAGGAGTTCCTGCTTCGACTCCTCGCGCTCCTCTTCGATGAGGCGCCGACGCGACACCACGATGTTCCGCCGGTCCGCGTCGATCTTCAGGATCTTGCAGGAAATCTCCCGCCCGATATACGCCGAAACGTCGGCCGGTCGGCGGATGTCCACCTGGCTCGCCGGCAGGAACACCGGCACGCCGATATCCACCAGCAGGCCGCCTTTGATCTTGCGGCTGACGCGGCCGGTGACGACGTCGCCCTCGGCGTTCTCGCTGAGGACCTTTTCCCACCCCTTGATCCGGTCCGCCTTCCGCTTCGACAGCAATACCAGGCCGCTCTCGTCCTCCACCGCCTCCAACAGGACGTCCACCTCGTCGCTCAGTTCAGGCGGCGCCGAGCCCCATTCGCTCAGAGGGACCGTCCCTTCGCTCTTGAAGCCGATGTCGATCACGGCGTCGTTGCCCACAGACCGGACTACCCGGCCCCTGACCACACTGCCCACCTCGAATTGTTTAACCGAATCCTCATACAGGCGCTCCAGAGTTTCCACCTGCTGGGTGTCCCCAAAGACCGACGCCACTTCCTGCTCAATGTCGGCGTCGTTCAAACCGTATTCGCGATGAACCTGACTCTTTTGCATGAACCCGAAAACCTCCCTATCCGGGCGACGGCAAGACGGTTTCCGCCCCCGAACGCCGGGGACACTTGCCGCCGCGTTCCCAAAACCCGCCTGTCGAAGACCCCATCTGACAAGGGGAGGCGGCGCGGCCGACCCGATGCCGGCCCGCAAAGACTCGCACTATAGGTCACGCTACCTCTTATTGCAAGACCTTAAATCCCTGCCCGCGCGGCAAGGCGTGACCGAAGATTCTGGCATCGAGTGCATTCCGGGGGGCGTGCTCAAGCCTTCCGGGTGCGGGGTGGGACTTTACCCGCCGTGGCGGGCACCCCGCACCCCCGCGTCATCCTTGCCCGCCGTCACGCGCGGCATTGATCGCCTCGGCTGTCTCCACTACCGGCGCGCCGGAAAAACTTGCCGCACCCGCCAGACATCGTTTTACCTTGTCAGGCCAACGGAGCGGTGATAGGATGCAAAACCGCCCCTGAAGGAACAAGCCGGTCAAGTGCTTGTTAGGAGGCACTCTACGAGGACCAGGCGATGAACGGGCCGACTTCGCCACAAACCATCCAGAACGTCCTCCGTGAGCGGCGCGACCAGGTCACCCGCGCGCTCGACGAGGCGCTCGAGTGCCCGGACGAAGTCAGCCGCGACCTCTACGAAGCGATGCGGTACATGGCCCTCGGCGGGGGGAAGAAGTTGCGGCCGATTCTCGTCCTCCTGGCATGCGAAGCGTGCGGAGGCACGACCGACGCGGCCACGCCGGCCGCCTGTGCCGTCGAAATGGTTCACACGTACTCGCTCATCCACGACGACCTGCCGGCCATGGACAACGATGACCTCCGCCACGGAAAACCGTCGTGCCACAAGGCGTTCGACAAGGCGACGGCGGTTCTGGCGGGCGACGCGCTTCTGACCGAGGCGTTCGCGCACCTGGCGGCAAGGGTGCCGGACCACGCGACGGCGCAGCGCCTCGTCGCGACGCTGGCGCTTGCGGCGGGCGCGACAGGGATGGTCGGCGGCCAGTCGGCGGACCTCGCGGCCGAGCGCAACCAATCCAAGGACGAGCAGGTCCTTGAGGCGATCCATTACCGTAAGACCGCGCGGCTGATTCAGGCGGCCGCCGTGATGGGCGCCATCGCCGCCGGGGCGAGTGAACACCTGGAACGGAGCCTCGCCGGGTACGGATTGCACTTGGGTCTGGCGTTTCAGGTCGCCGACGACATCCTCGACGCCCAAAGTTCGACCGAGACGCTCGGCAAGACCGCCGGGAAGGACGAGGCGGCGGGAAAACTGACCTATGTGCGGCTTTTCGGACCGGAGGCGGCTAGGAGGCGGGCCAGAGCCGAAGCCGACCGCGCCGTGGCGGCGCTTGCGGCGTTCGGTCACGAGGCCGACTGGCTCCGCGACATCGCACGGTTCGTTGTGGAGCGGACGTTTTGACTGCCGCCGATTAACCGCAAAGGCCGCCCGCCCCGCCACGGCGGGCAAGCGCGGCGGGTAAACGCCGAGCACGAAGGAAGTTGCTGCTCAAGAAAACCGCTTTTCTTCGCGGCCTCTGCGTTCTTTGCGGTTCACGACGTGTTGAGGCTGGAGGAGTTGTAAATATGTCGGACCGATTGCTGAATAACATCCGTTCGCCGAGGGACTTGCACGGCTTGAGCTCGGCGGAACTGCGGCGGCTCGGCCAGGAAATCCGCGCCGTCGTCACCGAGACGGTGGCGGCGCGCGGCGGGCACCTGGCCAGCAACCTCGGAGTCGTGGACCTGACCATCGCGCTGCACCGGACCTTCGACTTCTCGCGCGACCATCTTGTCCTGGACGTCGGGCACCAGTGTTACGCGCACAAGATTCTGACCGGCCGGCTCGCCGGATTCGCCGGGTTGCGGACCGCCGGCGGCGTGAGCGGGTTCCCGAACCCGGCCGAGAGCCCCTACGACCTGTTCCAGACAGGGCACGCGGGAACGAGCATTTCGACGGCCCTGGGTCTTGCACTGGCCGAGCAGCGGGCCGGTTCGGACGTCCAGACGGTGGCGGTCATCGGCGACGGCGCCATGGCGACGGGCCTGGCGCTGGAGGGCCTAAACCACGCCGGCGACATCGAGGCGAACCTCCTGGTGATCCTGAACGACAACCAGATGGCGATCAGCCCGACGGTCGGGGCGCTGGCGCGATACCTGACGGCCGTGCGGACAACGCCCGCTTACGACAACCTGAAGCAGGAAGTACGCGAGATGCTGGACCGGATACCGTTGGGCGGGCCGATCTCGCAGGCCATCCACCGGTTCAAGGACGCGATGAAGGACGCGATGGTGCCGGACCACGCCCTCGAACACTTCGGCTTCCGCTGTTTCGGACCGGTGGACGGGCACAACATCGACGCGCTTCTGGAAGCAATCGAAGAGATGAAGGGGCTCGAAGGGCCGCGCCTCCTCCACATCCACACGCAGAAAGGGTACGGCTTTGCGCCGGCGGCCGAGAAACCGGAGGCGTGGCACAGCGCCAAACCGTTCACCGAACAGAACGGTGAAGTCGTGGTTCAGCCCGAGGCTGCCGAAACCACCACATGGACCGACGCCGCAATGGACGAGTTAATCGAACGGGCGAGCCGGGACGAGCGAATCGTCGCCATCACGGCGGCGATGCCCGAGGGCACAGGGCTCGTCCGTTTCGCGCACCGGTTCGCCGACCGCTTTTTCGACGTCGGCATCTGTGAGCAGCACGCCGTGGCGTTGGCGGCGGGCCTTGCGCGAGGAGGCCTGCGACCGGTGGTCGGCATCTACTCGACGTTTCTCCAGCGGGCCTACGACCAACTGTTCCACGAGGTCGCCCTTCAGGGTCTGCCGGTGGTGTTCCTGGTGGACCGGGCCGGGCTGGTCGGGGAAGACGGGCCGACGCATCACGGCCTGTACGACGTGGCGTATTTTCGGCACCTGCCGGCCTTTACGCTCGCAGCGCCGGCCGACCGGGCGGAACTTGCAGGGATGTTGCGGCTGGCGCTCGCCGCCGAAGGGCCGTGGGCCATCCGGTACCCGCGAGACCGCACGCCGGCCGAATCGCTCTCCGAGCAGGAGGTCGAGGTGGGCCGGGCCGCCATCTTGCGCGAAGGCGACGACGGGGCGATCCTCGCCTACGGCGCGGTGGCGAAGGTGGCGGTGGAAGCGGCGGACCGGCTGGCCGGCGACGGAACCCGCGTGACGGTCGTCAGCGCCCGATTCGCCAAACCGATCGACTCCGAGTGCGTGGCGTCGCTTCTCGACGCGCAGCCGTGGGTCCTCACGCTCGAGGACCACACCGCGCCGGGCGGGTTCGGATCGGCCGCACTCGAAGCGGCTGAGGCGCTGGGCCTGGACGCAAAAAAGATTCACCTCGCGGCGGTCCCGGATGCGTTCGTCGCCCATGATACGCGCGCAGTGCAACTCGAGGCAGCGGGGCTTACGGCCGGGCGAATCGTCGAGCGCGTCCGCACACTCGCGCAAGAAGGCTGATGCACCAGATGGGAGGGCCTCCGGTGAAGCGAATCCTGATTCTCGTCAATGCCGAGAAGCCCGGCGCGGCCGACTGCTGCGACGCGCTGCGGCCGTGGCTCGAAACCCGCGCCGAAACCAGATGGCTGGAACTGAGCGACGAACCGCTTCAGACGGACGCCGACCTCGTCGTCGTGCTCGGAGGCGACGGATCGATTCTGCGGGCCGCCCGGATGCTCGCGGGGCGCGAAGTGCCCGTCGTCGGAATCAACCTGGGCAAACTCGGATACCTGGCGGGGTTCACGGACGAAGAGTTTCGCGACCAGTTCGATGCGCTGGCCGCCGGGCAGTTGCGGCCGTCGCGCCGCATGATGCTCAGCGCCCGATGCGAAAACGCCAAGGGCGGCGAGGGACGCGAATACCTCTTCCTGAACGACGTGCTGGTCGCGGGAGGCAAGGCCCATCGCATGGTCGGCATCGCGGCAACGATCGACGGCGAGGCCGTGACGACCTACTACGCGGACGGTGTCCTGGTCGCGACGCCGACCGGCTCGACCGCCTACTGCCTGTCGGCGCACGGGCCCATTCTGGCGCCGGGCTTGGAGGCGATGGTCCTGGTGCCGATCTGCCCGCATTCGCTGACGCACCGGCCGCTGGTCCTTCGGCCCGACTCGGAGGTGGTCCTCGAACCGTCCGGGCTTCAGGCCGAGGCGGTCTGCGTCGTGGACGG
>DATLBA010000139.1:0-43357 GCA_035527275.1 Phycisphaerae bacterium | reverse complement strand
TTTTGGCGAAGCACATAGGCGGGATGTCGTAAGCACTGTAAGCACAGGCACTTACATCCGTGCCCCGAAGACCGCGTGCAGGGTGAGGCCTGCCCCTTCGACAGGCTCAGGGTAGGCTCTGAGCCTGCCGAATGGGACACCCCGCACCCGGAAGGTGGAGGCATGCCGCCCGCGGCGGCGCATGGGCGGGGGTCCAGGCGTTGCGGGCGGGATGTCGGCCGGCGCGGCGGGGGGTGGACAGGCGGGAGCGATTGCTTGACATCCGGGCGGGGGTGGTCTTAAATATGGTTGAAACCCTGGTGTCCGGTCCGGAGAGGTCTTTCGACCCATGCAAGGGCGCGTCATTCCCCTGATAGGTCCTCGAACCGCCTTGGCGCGGGCCCGCCCCTTTATCATCACGGCGATGGTGCCGGTGGTGGTCCTGGCGGTGGGGAGCCTGGCGATTGAGTACGGTTTCCGCGTCACGGCGGAGACGAGGCGCGTGCTCCACGTCGTGGAGATGCTGGCGCTGGCGGGGCTTTTGTTGGAGCCGATGCTGGCGCTTTTGCTCGCGCGTCGGCGGGTCGAGGTTCTGCGTGCGCGGTGGTTTCACTTTGCGTTGGCGGGGGCGTATACGCTGGCGGTGGGCGTGTTGTATGCGTCCAAGGCGCCGGAGGCGGGGGTCTGGTGCCGGCGGGCGGCCCAGGTGACGATTGTCCTGAGCCTGCTTTTGCGGCTGGTGGAGTTGAACCGGTTCCTGGCGACGCTCCGGGTGCGGCCGGCGCTCTTGTTTGTCGGCAGTTTCCTGACGCTGATTGCGGTGGGGACAGGGCTTTTGCTCCTGCCGGTGGCCACGGCGCCGGGCCGGCCCGACACGAGTTTCACCGATGCGCTGTTTACGGCGACGAGCGGCGTGTGCGTGACGGGTCTGATCGTCGTGGATACGGGGACGCACTGGTCGCCGCTCGGGCGGTATGTGATTCTGTCGCTGATTCAGTTGGGCGGCCTGGGTCTGATGACGTTCGGTTCGGTGTTTGCCCTGCTGCTTTGGCGCGGGATGCGGGTCCGCGAGTCGGCGGTGATGCGGGAGGTGCTGAGCCACGACCTGCTTTCGGAAGTCGGGCGGATCATCATTTTCATTCTGATTATGACGTTCTGCATCGAGGCCGTCGGGGCCGGGTTGCTGTCGGGGCTGTGGGACCACACGGCGGTCTCCGACGCTGTTTCGCCGACGGAGCGGATCGAACACAGCGTCTTTCATGCGATCAGCGCGTTCTGCAACGCGGGTTTTTGCCTGTATTCGGACAGCCTTCGGACCTATCGGTCGGCCTGGCAGGTGAACCTGGTGTTCCCTCTGCTGATTATTTCGGGCGGCCTGGGGTTTACAGTCCTCTACAATCTGGCCAGGCTGCTGCGTTACCGGTTGTGGTCGCGGGGTGGGGGGCTGCTTGCGAAGAAGCGGCTGACGCTGCACAGTAAACTGGTGATTGTGACGACCGTGGCGCTGCTGGCGGGCGGGACGGGGCTGGGGTTTGTTTTCGAGACGTTTCCCGGTCGGTCGGATGCGTGGCGCGCAACGGCCCTGGCGCCCGGCGCGCAAGGGCCGGAGGCTGCGGAAGCGACCGAGGGTGCGGAAGCGGCGCCGGCCGCCGCCGACGCCTCGCCGCTCGCCATCCCGGCGCGCCGGGACCTTCGGAGACCGGCGCCCGAAGGTGAGGCCGGGCCGCCGCCGATGGGCGGGACGTGGACCGGTCGCCTGAGCGGCGCGTGGTTCCTGGCGACGACGGCCCGGACGGCCGGCTTCAACACGACCGACACGACGCGTCTGGCGCCCTCGACGAAGTTCCTGACGGTGGTATTGATGTTCATCGGCGCGTCGCCGGGCTCGACTGGCGGCGGGATTAAGACGGTGACGCTGGCGGTGATTGTGTGCGGTGTGTGGTCGGCGCTGCGGCGTCGGTCGCAGCCGGAGGCGTTCCGCCGCCGCATCGCCCGGGACCTGTTCGAGCGGGCGCTGACGGTGATGGCGATCGGCGTCGTATGGGTGGCGGGCGTCAGCATGGTGCTCTCGGCGTGGGGGTTTGTCGAGGGGGCCCGGTACGCGTTTCTCGACGTTCTGTTTGAGACGACGTCGGCGTTTGCGACGGTGGGGCTTTCGACGGGTGCGACGCCGCTTCTGGGTCCTTTCGGGCGGGTTCTAATTATCGCGACGATGTTCGTCGGCCGGGTCGGGCCGCTGACGTTGTTCATGGCGATGGGGCGGTCGAAGCGTGCGCGCTACGCCTACGCGACGGAGAACGTGGCGATCTCGTAGCGGCCGGGCATGGGCGAACGCCACATTAGGGTTGCCGCGCGCCGGGGCGTGAGGGCATAATGGGTTTCGGCTTCCGGGCGGCGCGCAAGGAGGACGGTGTATGGAACTGTTCATGGTGATCGGGCTGGGCCGGTTCGGTCGGCGGCTGGCGCGGGCGCTGACGGAGGCCGGGCACGAGGTCATTGCGGTCGATACGCGCGAGGAACTCGTGGAGCAGATCCGCGACGAGGTGGCCCTGGCGGTTTGTCTGGACGCGACGGACCCTGAGTCGTTGAGGCGGCAGGGTGTCGAGAAGGTGGACACGGCGATTGTGGCGATCGGAGAAGATTTTGAGGCGAACGCCCTGGCGACGGCCACGTTGAAGGCCGGCGGTGTGAAGCAGGTCATCAGCCGCGCCTCGACCGATATGCAACGTCGAATCCTCGACCGCATCGGCGCCGACCGGGTGATCTTTCCGGAGGAGGAGATGGCGGTCCGGCTGGCCAATCAGTTGGCGAACCCGAACATTGTGGACCAGCTGGAGTTGTCCGAGGGGCACAGTTTGGTTCAGATTCGCGCCCCGGTTGCCTGGCACGATCGGACGCTCGGCGAAATTGACCTGCGGAAGAAGTATGAGGTGAACCTCGTGGCGATTAATCGCCCCGTTAAGAGCCAGGGCAAGGGCGGGGAGGAAATCGTCGAACAGCAGGTTCTGGACCTGCCGATGCCTCACACGAAGATTCGGGAGGGAGACGTTCTCGTCCTGGTGGGCACGACGGAGAGCCTGTCGGCCCTTCCGACCTGAACGGATTATGGTTTGGTCTTGCGCGGTTTTTTGGGGGGCGGGAGCGTTTCCGCCTCGACGGCCTCTTTGGAGAGAAACCGCTCCGCTTCCATGACCTTCTTGACGCGTCGGGCGTGGCGACCTCCCTCGAACGGCGCGTTGAGCCAGGCCTCGATCATGCGGCGGATGAGTTCGTCTCCGATGAGGTCGGCCGGCAAACAGAGGACGTTGGCGTCGTTGTGTCGGCGGCTCATGTCGGCGGTCAGTTCGTCGTGGCAGAGCGCCGCCCGTATCCCAGCGATCTTGTTGGCTACGATGGTCGTTCCGATCCCTGTCCCGCAGAGCAGGATGCCTCGTTCCGTTTCACCGCGCGCCACACTGAGGCAGGCGGGAATGGCATAGTCCGGGTAGTCGCTCGAGGCGTCGGAGTCCGCGCCGTAGTCGATCACTTCGTGCTGCATGTCGGCCAGAAGGCCTTTGATGCGTTCCTTGGTGTAGAACCCGCGATGGTCGCTTCCGAGCGAAATCTTCATCAAACAATCTCCTGCACGCGTCTGACGACGGCCTCTTCGATGCGTCGGGCACAGGCCCGATACGTCTCGACGTCGCCGCCCAACGGGTCGGCCACGTCGCGCCCCTCAGGGTCGATCAGACAGGCCCGTTCCCGGACCTCCGGCGCCAGGCGGCCCACGGCTTCCAGATGGTGGCGGGTCATGACCCAAATATAGTCGGCGGCGAGGAGCGTGTCAACGGTCATTGGTTGGCTCCGGTGGTCGCGGATGTCGATGCCGCGCTCGTCCATTGCCTGGACGGCGTTGGCGCTCGCCGGGATGCCATCGGTTGCACCGGTTCCCGCGCCGGCGAGTTCGATGCCGCGGTCCGCCACTTCCTGCGGCTCGCAGCCAAATCGTTCGGCGAGGGCTTTGGCGACGAGGCCGACGGCCATGGGACTGCGGCAGAGGTTTCCCGTGCAGATGATGAGGATTCGCGTGCGGGCCAGCCGCTCGACGCGCCGGGCGGTAATCGCCCCTTCGCGCAAGAGACGATAGGAATCGTCCTCGTGGATGCGGACCACAGTCGATGGCCGCGCGTACTGCGTCGGTCCCGCGTCCACGATGAGGGCGACCCTGCCGTCAAGTTGGGCGACCGCCTCTTGGGCGTGGCGTGGCGGCGGACCGCCGGCCCGGTTGGCGCTTGAGGCCACGACCGGGACGCCCGCGGCGCGCAGGATGGCGCGGCCGAGGGCGTGGCGGGGGCAGCGGAGGCCGACCGTGCCCTGCCAGTAAACGCGTTCCTGGATGGGACTGCCGGAAGGGCCGGCGCTCTGGCGCCGGTCGGGGACGACCAGAGCCAACGGCCCGGGCCAGGCCCTGCGGATCAGGCGCCGGGTCAGAGGCGAGAGAGGACCGGCGTAGCGGGGCGCCTCTTCGGGGTCCGCCAGATGGAGCGTGAAGGGTTTGCCGGCGGGCCGTTCCTTCAGGCGCCGGAGCGCTTCGAGGGCTTTGGGGTCGGCAGCACTGGCGCCGACGCCGTACACGGTTTCGGTGGGGAACACGACGAGCGAGCCGGCGGCCAGGGCTTCGGCGGCCTGGCGGACGGCTTCATCGCTGCCGCCCGGCTCGGCGGCTTTCAGGATGCGGGTCTTCATCGGATCGTTTCGTCCCCCGACGCGAGGAGCGCACAGCGGCCAGTCACGGCTCGACGGGAGGTTATAAGCCATCCGGCGCCCAAAAGTCAAGCGATGGAGCGTCCTCGAAAACGTGCTGTGTTGCTTGCACAGGGGCCTTGCCGACGTATGTTCGAGCGCCGCGAGGCTTCGCGGTGTGTTACCGGCGGGACTCCTGGATTTCCTGCAGGAGTTCGAGGGGAATCCGGAGGAAGGCCTCAGCGACGTGCGGGTCGAACTGTTGGCCTGCCAGTTGGCGAATCTGTTCCAGGGCCGCCTCGATGGAGATGGCGTCGCGGTGCGGGCGCGGGCTGGTCATGGCGTCGAAGGCGTCGGCCACGGCGATGACACGTGCGACGAGGGGGATCTCTTCGCCGGCCTTGCGGTCGGGGTAGCCTGTGCCGTCGTAGGATTCATGATGGGCGCGGATGACGTCGCGGACGTCGCCGAGGAATTCCAGCGGGGCCAGGAACTCGGCCCCCGCCGCGGGGTGTTGCCGCACGATTTCCCAATCCTCTTCGGACAGCGGTCCCGGATGGTTGACGGCCTCGCACGGGATGATGAGCCGCCCGATGTCGTGAAGCCTGGCGGCAATCTGAAGGGCGCCGGTTTCGGCCTGCGTGAGGCCGAGGCCAGCGCCGATCGACTGGGCGTAGGCGAGGACGCGGCCGGCGTGTCCCTTCAGATAGGGGAACCGGTCCGCCGCCGCGTCCGCAATCGACTCGAGCGAGGTGTAAATCTCGCACCGCTGGCGGTGATAGACCTTGGCGGTAAGGATTGCCGGGGCCATCACGTCGGCCAGAGCCGAGACGCGCTTGATTTCGGCCGCCTCGAAGTCCGGTCCGTTTGGAGACCGGTGGAGGACGGCCGTCCCGACGGCGTAGCCGCGATAGGGAACGGGAACCACCAGCATCCGGCCGCGCGGCCAGAGGTCCTTTTCCTGCGGGTCCATGAGGACGCTGTCGGCGATTTTCTCGACGTGGACGCTCTTTCGGGTTTGGGCGGCGCGGCACATGACGCCGGAGCGGATGGGTGTGCGGAGCCAGCACAGGGCCGGCGGTTCGTCGGACGCCGGCCGCGCGCGGACCATCAGCCCAACGGCCCCCTCTTCGGCCTCGTAGAGGGCCACCGTGCTCGTCTCGCAGGGAATCTGGTCGCCGATTAGTTCCGCGCAGAGTCCGAGAAGGTTTTCCAGTTCGATGACACCCATCAGGGACCGGGCGACGTCCGTGGTCATCGCCAGTTTGTCCATCTGGCGGGCCATGCGTTTGTTGGCCCGGACGAGGTCATGGCTGGCGATTTCGAGTTTCTGGGTCAGTTGGGCCCGAGCGGCTTCCATCTTGGCCTTTTCCTGGGCGAACTGGGCGGCGCGCATTCGCATGGTCTGATCTTGGCGCCGGCGTCGGAGGGTGCGGCAAACGGCGCGCTGGACCTCTTCGGGGTCGAACGGCTTCTTGATGAAGTCGGCGAAGCCGATGCGGAGGGCTTCGACGCTGCTGTCGAGGGTTCCGCGTCCGCTGATGGCGATGAGGGCGATCTCGTCGTCGGCCGACCGGGCTTCTTCGGCCAACTTCAGGCCGCCGATCTCGGGCATGACCAGATCGGTGACCAGGCAGTCGAACGGTTCATCGCCGAGGCGCTCCAGGGCGCGGCGGGGGTCCGTCTCGCTCTCGACGTGCCACGACGGGTCCGCCTCGCGGAGCGAGTCCGCCACGAGAAAAGCCATTTCCGGTTCGTCGTCCACCACGAGGATTCGGGCCTCGAGTTCCGCCCGACTCAGTTCGGCGCTTGACGTAGTCATCGTCGTGTTTCCCCTTTCCGGGGGGTTCGTTCCAGCCTGTCCTGTATCGAAAGGAAACCGGGCGACGTTCGGTTGTGGGTCGCTCGGCCTCCGTTTTTATCAACCACGGTGAGGGCTAGCCGCGAGAGCGAGGGGGAAGGGAGAGGCTTGGCACCTCACCGTGGAATTTTTCATCCGGTCGGCCGGCCCGGCGAGAAGCCGGTCGCTCCGGTTGGCTTTATGCTCCTTTCTCCTCGTCGGCGAGCGGGCGAGGTTCCCGCTTCGTCCCGATGACATCGGGATTCGGACCGGGCGGCTCTTCGGCGCGGAACGTAATCCGCACCGTTGTGCCGCGCCCGGGCTGGGATTCCAGCGCCATCTGTCCGTTGTTGGCCTGGACCGCTCGGAAGGCCCTCGGCAGACCGAGCCCCCGATGGCGACCGGCCTCGTAACCGGAATAGAACGGGTCGAACGCGCGGGCCCGGATTTGGGGGTCCATGCCGGGTCCGTCATCGACGATGGCGAACCGCACGGCCTGCTCGGCGGCGAGCGGCTGAACCATCACCGTGACGTTTCCGCCCTCGGCGCAGGCCTCGACGGCGTTCTGAAGGACTTCCTGCAGGGCCTCGCCCGCCTGCGTCCGGTCCACGCGGATCGGCGGCACGGTCTTGTGGGCCTCGACCGAGAGTGCCACCGGCGCGTCGCCGAGTTTCCCCTGGAAGTCGGCGACGACCTCCCGGGCCAGCGCTACCGGATCCACGGTTTCAAACTGGGGCGCCGGGGGGCGGGCAAAGCGATGGAGTTCGGCGATGATGTCGCTGATGCGGGTGGTGTGGTCGATGATGGTCTGGAGCATTTCGCGTCGGTCGGCCTCTTTCTCCTTGGCCGCCAACTGTTGAGCGCGGCCGCTGATGACCGCCAGAGGATTGTTAATCTCGTGGGCGGCGCCGGCGGCCATTTCGCTCAGCGACGCCACGTTGCGCTGCTGGAGACGCGCCTCCTGAGCCACCTCCAGTTCGCGGTTGACCTCGGCCAGTTCTTCGGAGAGGCCGACCAGGTCGGCCTCGGCCTGGGCGCGCTTGAGGGCGACGCCCGCCATGCCGGCCAGGGCGACCAGTTCGGCAGTTTCCTGCGGCGTCGGGTCGTGCGAAGCGTCCTTCCAGGCGAAGACGATGCCCCCGACCTTGACGCCCTCCACAACCATCGGGACGGTATAGAAGGGGCCCGGCCCGAGTTGTTCGCCGACCCGCTCAAAAAGCCAACTCTCGACTCGCTCGGCCCGCATCGGTGCGACTGGGGCGGCCGTCGGCGCCGGATGGTCCGCCAGGAGCGTCTCCAGGGTTTCACTCTGGGAAACCTCGTAGAGGAAATGCTGTTCGACACCCCCTTCCTCGGTGCAGCGAACGCCTTCGATGTAATCGAACTGGCGTGCGAGGAGATAGGGCACCACCAGCCGCATGCCGAGCGCCTCGCGGACGGTTTCGGCGACGGTTTCGAGGACCTGGCGAGGGGATCGGCAGGCGGCCAGTCGGCTGTTCAGGTGGACGAGGAGATCGGCGCGGCGGGCGTGGGCCCGCAGTTCGCGTCCGTGGTCGGCTGCGGCATGGTAGAGCGAAGCGAGGCGGCTGTTCGCGCCGACGACAAGACGATACAACTGGCCCGGCGTCGGCTCGTCCTCCATGCCGACCGACCGGGCGTTGAAATCGATGACCGAAGCGACCTGTTGACCGATTTGCTCCGCGTGGATGCCCGAAAGGCCGAGGCGTTCGGCCACCTCGGCGGTGTTGTCGCGAATCTGCAGGGACGGATGGTAGGCGAAGCCTTCCTGGCAGGCGATCAGGTCGGCCAGGTGGGTCACCTGGGCCAGCGTGCCCGCAGAGGGCACGTTCGGCTGGTGGTGGAGCCAAATGACGTTCTGAAGCGTCTCGGAGAAGCCCCAGCGCTGGGCGAGGCGCTTGCCGATGACGGCATGATCGACGCCGAGGAGGTCGCGTTCGGCTTCCAGGACGTCTGTGCCGCTCGCCTCGACGCGTTCGAGGACCTGGCTGAAGGCCTTTGGCATCAGGAAGGGCAAGGCGATGAGGCCGATGTCATGAAGAAGAGCAGCGAGAAGCGCGTCGTCGGGCGGGACGGTGCCGATGCGGCTCGCGATGACCTGTGCGGCCATGGCGGTGGCAAGGTTGTGCCGCCAGAGACGGACGAGGCGTCCTCGGCGCTGCGTCTCGCCATCGAGGATGTTCACGCTCAGGAGGCCGGCAGCGATCTCGTCCACCCCGACGGCGCGGAAGACGGCCTCGATGCTGGTCAGGGCCTCGGGGGGATGACCGGCGCGTGCGGCCAGTTGGATGGCGCGTGCGGCCAGGGAGGCGTCGGATTCAACGACCTGCTGGATTTCGCGGGCGTTAAGGTGATCGGCGGTCGTCAGCGTGAGCAGGTGGCGGGCGACGCCGGGCGGAACCGGCAGATGCTCGATCCGTTCGAGGAGGAGTTCCACTTTTCGTTGTTTAAGGCGCGAGGAGGCCATCGGGCCCTTCCTGCGGTGCGGTCTAGACCTGAAGGATTTCCGCAATCTTCGCCACCAGATCGTCGATCTGGAACGGCTTGTGCATAAAGGCGTCCACACCCAGTTCGTAAAGGTCCTGCACTTTGTCTTCCTCGACCATGCCGCTGATAATGATGATGTGCGAGCCGCTGAGGGCCGGGTTGCTTCGGATCGTTTTGCAGACGACGTTTGCGTTGATGTCGGGGAGCATGTAGTCCAGGACGATGATGTCCGGCCGGAACTGCTGGGTCAGGAGCCCCGCATCGTAACCGCAGGAGGCGGTCTTGACCTCGAACCGGCCGTCGCGTTCGAGCACGTCAACGAGCAGGTCAACCAGTTCCGGCTCGTCATCGACGACCAGGACCTTCTTCTTGCCGGACTCCAGATTTGTGAGCGGGATGTCGTTCTCCTGCATGAATTTGATCAGACTTTCACGCGGGATTCGGCGGAAGCGGGAGCCCGGCACGTAAAAACCTTTAAGTTTTCCGGCGTCGAAACAGCGGATGATGGTTTGCTGGCTGACTCGACAGATTTTTGCGGCTTCGCCTGTAGAGTAAACATCTTTCATGGCACTTTCCCTCGCTCGTTCCCCTCGTTGACTGGGCTCTCCAGAATAGGCGGCAGCTTGCCCATTCTCCCTATCTTCCCATATTTTCTATCGGACGAGGTGCGAGGTCAACTTGAAAATTTCACATTGTTAAAGTGGGAAAGAGGGAGGGAATGCGCCCCAAGCGTCCGATAATGTCACGATGGCCGCAGTGTCGGGCCGGAAAAAGGGCCTCCTGGCGTTCGCCGGGCGGCAAAGAGGGCGGGATGCCGTCTCGGCGCCATCAGGTGGGGTGGCCGCGCACCGCCCCATCCTTTGGTCTAGCGGAGCACCCTTCTACTTGAGGGGGTCAAAGTCGTCGTCCCTGTCGTCCTTGTCGTCGCGTCCGCCGCCACCGACAGTCTTTTCCTGGGCTTTTTTCCGCTGGGCCTCTTTCAGGACCTCCTCGATTTTTTTGAGTTCCTCGGTTGCGGTCGGGTTCTTCGGGTCAATCTTCAGGACCTGTTTGTAATAGGAGACGCCTTTGCGGACGTTTCGCTGATCCATGTAGGTTTTGGCCAGTTCGAGATAAATAGCGATTGCCTTGGCCTGGAGGGGCTCTTCGAACTGCTTCTGGATGGCGGCCTTGTGTTCGGCTTCGCGGACGTAGTTCTTGCTCTTGCGGGCCTGGAGCGAAGCGGCGAGATAGAAGCGTGCGGCGCGGTCCTTGTGTCCGATGGCGCGCTCCTCGTTGCGGGTTTTGTCGGGTTTGGCCATCTCCTTTTCGCAGAGTTTGAGGACCTTCTCGGCCTTCTCGGTCTGGGCGAGAATCGGCTTGATGGCGCGCTGATACTGCTCAGGCGAAAGAACGGCTTCCAGATCAACAGGTGGTTCTTCGGGAGCGGCCGACTCGCCCGCGTCGGCATCGTCGGTTTTTTCGCCCGCCTCCTTTTCGTTGTCCCAGAGGCCCTCCTCCGCCCATGCGGCAGAAGCAAACAACATGATCGACAGGCCCAGACCGATAAAGATGACGCGTTTCATCATTGTACTTCTCCTTTCCTAGCGCAGAGGAGGCATCGGCTCACCGCCGAGCCATGAGTTCACCCTATTTTACGGGAAAATGGGGCCCTGAAAACAGGAAAAAATTCTATCCCGGGGGTCGTGCGAGGTTCATGACCTCGCGGACCCGGGACCGGGCCGTATGCTCTTCGGTTGCCTCGGCGATGATTCGGAGGATCGGCTCGGTGTTGGAGGCCCGAACGTGAAGCCAGCCGTCCTCCCACGCCAGGTACACGCCGTCTCGCTCGTCGAGGCGGGCGTCGGGGAAGCGGCGGCGAACGGCTTCCAGCACCTCGGACGCCTCCGCGTCACCAAGCGGAGCCTTCTCCTTGACCATCGTATAGACGGGCAGGTCGCTGCAATGTTCACTCAAGGGCCTGCCGGAAGTGGCCATCATCTCGAGGACCAGCGCGGCCCCGACGAGGCCGTCTCGGACGGGGCAGACGCGGGGATCGATGACACCGCCGTTGCCTTCGCCGCCGATGAGGCAGCCTTCGCGCTCGATCGCCTCGGCCACGTTCAGTTCGCCGACGGGGGTGCGGTAAAGCGTGACGCCGGCCGCCTCGGCGACCTCGTCCAGCATACGCGACGTTGAAAGGTTGGCGGCGAGGGGGCCGCGCTCCTGGCTGAGGCGGTGGCGGCAGACCAGCGCCAGCGTGTATTCCTCACCGACGGGGCGACCGGTTTCGTCCACCAGGCTGAGGCGGTCCGCGTCGGGATCGAGGGCGAAGCCGACGGCGGCCCCGTGGCGGCACACGGCCTCGGCGAGGTCGGCCAGGTTCTCAGGCGTCGGTTCGGGGCCTCTGCCGAACTCGCCCGTCGGCTCAACGTTTATGGCGTGGACCCGGCAGCCGAGGCTTTCCAGGAGGCGGACCATCTCGGCTCCGCCTGCCCCGTTGACGGGGTCGAGGGCGACGCGAAAGCGGCGGCCGCGGATTCGCTCGGCATCCACGACCGCTAAAACGCGTTCCACGTGGATGCGAGCGGCGTCCAAGACGGTTTCCCCCCGGCCGATGGCGTCCGGCGAGACCTCCGTGAAGGCCCTGCGCTGGAAGCGGTCGCGGACGGCCCGGCCGTCCTCGCGGCTGAGGGCGCGGCCGCTGGAGGAAAGCAGTTTGATGCCGTTGTATGCGGCGGGGTTGTGGCTGGCGGTGACGACGGCGCCGCCGCCGGCCCCCAGGTGGCGGACCGCCACGGCGACGCCGGGCGTCGAGAGGACGCCGACGTCGAGGGCGCGGCAGCCAGCCCGAAGGAACCCCTCCTTGAGGGCCTCGGCGAGCATGGGACCACTCGGCCGCGTGTCGCGTCCGAGGACCACCCCGCCGCCCTCGGGGCCGCCAAGATGGGTGCCGAACGCCAGACCGAAGGCCCGGGCCTCGGCCGGGCCGAGTCCGTCGCCGACGATGCCGCGAATCCCTGAGATACTGACGATGAGTTGAGGCATAGGGCGCCCGGTTGATTGCCGGAGCCGCTACGTTATCCGAGCGGCGGGGCGCGGGCAAGCAAAAAGCGGACGATTACCGGCGGATGCGTTCTTTCAAGTGGGCCAGGAGTGCTTCGGCGCTGAGGCTTCGCTGGTCGGTCTTGTCGGTCCAGGAGACGTTGGCTTTGTTTTTGAGGAGTTCTCGCCACTTGCGGCAGGCGGCGATGACGGTGGTGTGGTTTTTGCCCCCCATCAGGCGGGCGATTTCGGCGTAACTGAGGTCCGTCAGTTCCCGCGCGAGAACCATCGTGACCTGGCGGGCGAGGGAAATGAGACGCGATTTCCGCGCGCTGTGGACGTCGGCAACGCTGACGCCGAAGAAGTCGGTGACTTCGGCTTCAATGGCCCGCAGATCGGCGCGCGGCGGCCGGGTGACCACGAAGTCGGCGAGCGCCTGCCGCGCCAGGACGGTCGTGACGGGCTGCTTCAACAGGGCCGCGTAGGCGATGATTCGCATCAGGGCCCCTTCGAGGTCGCGGACGCTGCCCTGGACGGTGTCGGCGACGAGGGAGAGGACCTCGTCGGCTATCGGGCGGCCCATCTGGAGGGCTTTGCTGTGGAGAATCCGCCGCCGCGTCTCGAAATCGGGGGCCGAGAGGTGCACGAC
The DNA here is from genome assembly GCA_035527275.1 of Phycisphaerae bacterium. GTDB lineage: Bacteria > Planctomycetota > Phycisphaerae > FEN-1346 > FEN-1346 > DATLBA01. The sequence continues at coordinate 30,638 of DATLBA010000139.1, read as the reverse complement.
GAGCCCGGCGACCCAACGGCTGATCAGGCGGTCCTGGATGGCCTCGATCTGGCGCGGATGGGCGTCGGAAGCCATGATGACGAGGCGTCCCTGGCCGTCGAATTCGTTAAACGTATGCAGGAACTCCTCTTGCGTCGCCCGCTTGCCCGCCAGGAAGTGGACGTCGTCGATGGCCAGAACGTCGAGATTCCGGTATCGGTAGCGGAAAGCGTCGAGGCGGCCGGTCCGCATGCCGGCCAGGTAGCGGTTGGTGAACTGCTCGGCCGACAGGCACATCACCCGCAGGTCCCGGCGGCCCTCAAGGACGTGCAGAATGCCGTGCAGGAGGTGCGTTTTACCCAGACCGCAGGCCCCGTGGATGAAAAGGGGATGAAAATCCCGGCCCGGGGTAGCCACGGCGGAGCGGGCCGAAGCGTAGGCCATCTGGTTGCACGGGCCCACGACGAAGTTCTCGAGGGTGAATCGCGGCTGGGAGGGAGGGACCGCCGCGCAGGACTCTTGTCGGACGGGTTTCTCTGGTTCGGCCAGCCCCGCCGGGGCCAGTTGGTCGGTCGCGTCGGCTTCGTCTTCGAGGTTCTGGTTGCGGCGTTTCTGGAAGAGGTCGGGCTGGACGCGAAACGTGATCGGCAGGTCGCGGCCGAGGCGGGATCGCACTGCGTCGGCCAGTTGGCCGGCGAAATGGCCTTTCAGATAGTCGCTGATGAAGAGGTTGGCGACGCCGACTTTGACCTCGTCGGGCGCCACGTGGATTTGGGCGGAATGGTCGAACCAGAGGCGCCATCGTTCGGCACCGATGGCGGCTTGCAGGTCGGAGATGATATCGTCGGTCAGTGTATGCTGAAGCGGCGCCACAGAAGGTCCCCACGCTTGGCGCGGCATTTTGAGTTTCTATTCCCCACGAAACCGGTTGCCGGTGAAGGGCTTCCAGCGGGAACCGGCGCGCGTCCGATGAAGGGCATCGTAAGCGCGTCGTGCGCGCCTGGAAAGTAAAAATTTTGGATTCAGCTTTCCTTCAGCCCGGGTTGAGATGGAAGACGGTTTCGGACGGGGAGTTAGGAACCTAGCGGCGGGGCGAAATTTTTTCTCCACATTTTCAAGGTGCGGTGGAAAGCCTGTGGAGAAAAAGGGCGCGCCGCCACCTCGCGCTATAATCCATGGTCACACCCTCGGAAGGATGGGTTGTGTTTTGCCGTTGACACCTTCTTGGAAGGGTGGTATCTGTTGCATTCTCTTGTCGGAGGGTCGGTCCCGCCCCGATGTGCCTCGGGATTGGACAGGAACGGGGCCAACTCATGCGGAACCACGCGAACCAAGAGGGTGGGCCGATGGGTGAACCGATCCGGGTAGCGGTTGCCGGGGTGGGGAACTGTGCCTCCAGCCTGTTTCAGGGCATCGCCTACTACCGCCGGCGTCTCGCGTTGGAGGGCGTCCGCGAGACACTCGGCCTGATGCACTATGACCTCGGGGGGTATCTACCGGGAGACATCGCGTGCGTTTGCGCGTTTGATATCGACGAGCGGAAGGTCGGCAGGCCCCTCGAAGAGGCCGTATTCGCCCCTCCGAACTGCACGAAGCGGATTTCGGACCTGGAGCCGACCGGCGTGACGGTCCGGATGGGGCCGATTTTGGACGGCTACCCGGGCCACATGGCCGAATTCCCGGAGAATCGGCGGTTTGTGCCGGCCAAGAAGGCGCCGGTGGACGTGGCGGCAGCCCTCAGGGAATCCGCGGCGGAAATCCTCCTCAATTACCTCCCCGTCGGCTCGCAGAAGGCGGTCGAGTGCTATGCCGAGGCCTGCCTGGCCGCCGGCGTCAGCCTGGTGAACTGCATGCCCGTCTTCATCGTCAGCGATAAGGCTTGGGCGAAACGCTTCACGCGGGCCGGCATTCCCATCGTCGGCGACGACGTCAAGGCCCAGGTCGGCGCTACGATTGTGCATCGGACCCTGGTGCGCCTGTTTCGCGACCGCGGCGCGGTCCTGGACGCCACCTACCAGTTGAACATGGGCGGCAACACGGACTTTCTGAACATGCTCGAGCGCGAGCGCCTCAGGAGCAAGAAGATCTCGAAAACCGAAGCCGTTCAGGCAGAGTTGGGCGAGGACAGGTTGCCGGACGAGCAGATCCATATCGGGCCGGCCGACTACGTCCCGTGGCAGCGGGACAACAAGGTCTGTTTCCTGCGGATGGAGGGTCGCGGTTTCGCCGGCGTGCCGCTCAATCTGGAACTCCGCCTGAGCGTGGAGGATTCGCCGAACAGCGCGGGCGTGGCCATTGATGCGGTCCGCTGCTGCCGCCTGGCCCGCGACCGGGGAATCGCCGGCCCGCTGACCAGCACGTCGGCCTATCTGATGAAGCATCCCCCGGAGCAGATGAGCGACACCGAGGCCCGAGCACACGTGGACGAGTTCATTGCGGGCAAGCGCGAGCGATAGGCGGCATCGGCGCTGCGCTGCGGAATGTTTTGCCCTGTCATCTGTTTTGCGCCAATGGTTTCCGAGCACATAGGGCGTCTGTTTCTCTTGCTGGGCCGCGGAGTTGCCCGGGGCCTGCTTCGGGTCGGTGTCCGGCCGAACCACGTGACGGTTGCGGGGGCGCTCCTTACGGTGGGGGCGGGTGTGGCGATTGCGGCCGGGCGGGCCTGGTGGCCGATGGCGGCCGGCTTCATCGTCGCCGCCGGGGCCTGTGACCTCCTCGATGGGCTGGTGGCCAAGTTGGGCCGCCTGGAGAGCCGGTTCGGGGCCGTCCTCGACTCGGTGTGCGACCGGGTGAGCGACACGGCCCTGTATCTGGGGGCGGCGGCCTATTTCGTGGCCCGGCCGGACGCACCACCAGGGACGCCGCCGAACCTGACGCTGGCGCTGCTGGCCGGTCTGGGCCTTCTGTGGGCCTATCTTACCAGTTATGTCCGTGCCCGGGCCGAAGCGGAGATGTCTTGGTGCGGGGGCGGCTTCTGGCAGCGCGGCGAGCGGGTGGCCGCGGTGCTGTTGGGCGTGGCGTTCGGCCATCTGACGACGGCGGTCTGGATTCTGGGGATCTGGCCGCTCGCGACGGTGGGGCACAGGGTTTGGCGCGCTGCGCGCGGAGGTGCGCTGCCCTCCGGCGGCGAGGCGGCCGCGACGGACGCTCCCGCCGGGCCGACCGGCCTTTCGGGCCTCGTGCTTTGGCGATGGAAGCGCGGGAGCGTTCCCTTCGACCTGCACGCCGCCGCCGTCATCGCCATGCTCGTCTTCTGGGAGGTTCCGGAAGTGGACCCGCTTCGAACGCTATTGAGCGGCACGGTCGGCGCTTGACTTCGGGCGGCGAGGCGGTAAACTGGCCGGGGAGATGGGCGGGGCTGGGGCGTGAGAATGTCCAGCCGGTGAGACGTTGGCGGGGGAAGCAATCAGGCATGGCGAAGGAGTGACCGATGCGGGCACGGACGATTCTTGTGGCGGCGGTTTCGGTATTGGTGGCGTTCGGGTGTGAGCAGAAGACGCGCGATGACGTCCCGCAGGTGGACCTGGAGGAACTGGTAACCGATCAGCCGGTCGAGCGCGAGCCGGCGGTCGTCGTGGAAAAGGTGCCTTCGGCGCCGGCCGAGCCTTCGGAGCCCGCGCCTCCGGCGCCGACGCAGCAAACCTATACGATGAAGCCCGGCGATACGCTCTATACGCTGGCGCGGCGGTTCTACGGCGACGGCAAACTCTGGACGAAGATCCACGAGGCCAATAAGGACAAAATCCGCGACGTGTACGATATTCCCATCGGCACGGTCCTGACCATCCCGCCGAAGTAAGCGGGCGTTCGAGACACTGTGAGTTCCGCACGCCCCGGCGCGGCAGCGCCGGGGCGTTTCTTTGAATTGATTCCGCCTTGGTGCGTCCCTTAGAATGGGGTCCTCGTCGTGGAGGGAGCCGATATGCCGAAGGCCGATGAAGATTCGCTGCCCTGCGGTGTTCCGCCGGGCCACATGACGCTCGAGGAGATTTGCGCGGACTTTGCGCGCCGAGAGGCACAGCGCAAGCACCGCGCCGCAGTGCGCGGCATGACGCGGCGCGCTTTTTTGGAGATGGCGGCGGCAGGCGCGGCGGCGACGGCGGCCGTTGGCGCTGCGGCGACTCGCCGTTCTCTGGCCGAGGAACCGGCTGAAGAATCAGCGGCAGAACCGGCCGAAGGGCCGGCCCCGGCGCTCCCCCGGAGCCGCGTCGTCATCGTCACCCATCCGGAGGTCCTCATCAGGGGCTACCGGGTCAACCCGCCCATCATCCGCCAGATGCTTGACCGGGCCCTTCTGGAACTCTTCGGCGCCGCGGCGGAAAAGGACGCCTGGCTGAAGGTCGGCCGCGAAGGCGACTTCGTCGCCGTCAAACACAATTCCATCGGCCGCCCTACGCTTCACAGCCACACGGAGATAAACGACGCCGTCACGGAGCAACTGGCGGTCCAGGCGGGTGTCAGTCCGGAGAAGATGCTCGTCGTGGACCGGCGGATGCCGGAGCCGTACATGGACCTTTCCGAGCCGTTCACGCTGCCCTCCACTAAACTGGGGACGCGCCTGCGTCGGCTTTACACGGACCACGCGACCGCCATTGTCAACGTGTCGGTTCTGAAGTGCCATTTCAACGAAGGCATCTCAGCCGCCATGAAGAACCACCTGGGCAGCGTCAACAACCCGGCCGCTTACCACGGCTGGGAGCCGGACCGGATGCCTCGCAGCCTGCCGGAACTGAACGCGCTTGAGCCGCTGCGGTCAAAGACGCGGCTTTGCATCGTGGACGCGGTGAGGCCGCTGTTTGCGGCCGGGCCGGCGGATAACGAGGAGTATCGCTGGGATTATCGCGGCCTGATCGTGGGGACCGACCCTGTGGCGGTGACGGCCGTCGGGGTGCGGATCCTGGAGACCCGCCGCCACGAGGCGCTCGAGAAGGAGTGGCCGATGACCGCGGCCCGGCAGATGGTCGCCCACGGCCAGGCCATCGGTCTCGGCAATGCCGACCCGGACCGCATCGACCTGGTCGAGGTGGACATGGGCTAGGAGATTTTTGATTTGCGGCCTGGCCCCGCCACGGCCCATCGCTACTTTGTCAACTTGGCGTCGCCCCAAATGGGGGATAGCGCGGTGGATAAACCCCCGCGCTACAAACGAAGGAGCGCCTAGCGCACGGCCAGCACTTTCTGTTCCTCGGCCTGGCGGGAGATCAGGAAGACCGGAATCGCCGCATCCACGATGTCGGGGTCGAACGCCGAGCCGCTTCCCTTGACGAGGATGTCGATGGCCAGGTCGCGGGTGCGCGCCTCGCGGTAAGGGCGGCGGCTGGTGAGGGCGTCGAAGGTATCGCAGACGGCCAGGATGCGGCCGCCGATGGGAATCTGCCGGTCGGTCAGGCCGTGCGGGTAGCCCGAGCCGTCGAAAGCCTCGCCGTGAGACGCCGCGATCCGCGCCACCTCCTCGAGGCCGGGAACCGCACGGATGAATTCCTCGGTCTGGGCCGGATACTGCCGCACGCGCGCCAGTTCCTCTTCCCTCAGAACGTGGGGCTTGTCGAGGAGGCTTTTGGGGACGGCCACCAGACCGACATCATGGACGAGGGCCGCCCACTTAATCTTGGTCGTTTCCTCTTCCGGCAGGCCGATGGCCATCGCCACCAGGACCGCCAGGTTGGCTACGCGGCGGGAGTGACCGATCTTGTCCGACATGTGGGTGTCGGTCAGGCTCCCGAACAGTTCCAGCAGGCCGGTTACCTCGGGCTCCGTTGTGGCGAGGTCCCGGCCGCAGAGGCGGCGGATCGCGCTTTGAACCAGGAGGTCCACGTCCTCCGGCGCGAGCAGTTGGGCGTAAAAGTGCGGCTCGCCGAGCGCTTCGGCGCCGGCGTGAGTGACGGGCGGGCTGGTCTGGGCTTCCGCGCGGCTCTTGACGGCGTGGACGAAGGCGATCAGGTCCGGCGTGGTCTGCTCCCGCAGGACCATGTCGCACGTGTCGGCAAAGCGGAGAATCTGAGCCGCCGGCGAAATCTCATCCCCACCCTTGCCGCGAGGGTACCCGTGCCCGTTTATCCACTCGTGATGATCCATGATGATGGGGGCCACACTCAGCAATTTCGGGACCGTCGCGACCAGTTGCGCGCCCACCAGCGGGTGGGACCGCAGAAGCGGCATGTTAGCCTGTTCCTCGAGGCTCCAGAAGTGCGGCGGTTCGATCTCGTCGCGCGGGGCGCCGATGTCGTGAATCAGGGCGGCGTAGAAGACGGCCCGGGGGTCCACGGTGCCGGCGCGCGACGCCACGGCTGCCGCCACCGCCGCCACGCGCGCATGATGTGATACCTCCGGCTCGGTCGTATAATCCAGCACGCGCGCCAGCGCCGCCAGCACGTCACCGCGGCAGGGGCACACGCTTGCCGTCTCCTGGCCCACAGGGGAACACGAGCAGGCCGTCATCTTCCCATTCTCCTCAAGCGCAGGGGGGTGCCTCTGTAACGTGGGGTGCTCACGTCATCCAACAGATTTATCGGCCCGTCGGAGGCGAACCGATAAGGAATTCCCCGTGGCCGGCGTCCTTGCGGGTGTGACCACGGATTATGGCCCGCCATCGCGGGCAAGCACGAGGTGGCGGCGCGGGCGTACGCCCGCGCTACCGGCTGCCACGCTCCACCATCCCCAAATGGGTGCTCTCATCAGGCAAATCCCTTGATTTTCACGCCTGACGGGCTACCCTAACGCAAACCCACTGAACGTGCTGTCAGTTGGCGGGAATTTCACCGTGGCCCAATCGCTGTTGGTCGTCGGTTCCATTGCTTTTGACACGGTCCGGACACCGTTCGGCGAGGCCCGGGACGTGCTGGGCGGGTCGGCGACGTATTCTTGCGTGGCGGCCGCACTGTATTCCCCCGTGCGCCTGGTGGGCGTGGTCGGCGAGGATTTCCCCGACGAGTACCGCCGGGTGCTGGAGTCGCGGCGCATCGATACCACCGGGCTTCAGGTTGTGGAGGGCGGCAAGACGTTCCGCTGGAGCGGGTCGTATGAAGGCGACATGAACGAGGCGGTGACCGAAGACGTCCGGTTGAACGTCTTCGGCGACTTCGAGCCCGTCATTCCCGAGGCGTGGCGTCAGACGGACCTCGTATTCCTCGCCAACGGCAGCCCCGTTACCCAGATGTCGGTTCTCGACCAGGTGGAAAGGCCCGCGCTCGTCGTGGCCGACACGATGAACCTCTGGATCGAGACGACGCGCGACGAACTGCTGGCACTGGTGAAGCGGATCGACGGACTCGTCCTGAACGACGGCGAGGCCGTCTTGCTTACCGGCGAGGACGACCTGGCCGGGGCCGGGGAGCGGATCCTCGAGTTGGGCCCGAAGTTTGTCGTCATCAAAATGGGCTCGGCCGGTAGCAGACTGATCGGTCGCGACCTCATCCCGCCTGTGGACGGGCGCCCGACGATCCTTAAGGCGATCTTCCCGGCGTATCGCGGCGCCGAAGTCCGCGATCCCACCGGCGCCGGCGATTCTTTCGCGGGCGGGATGCTCGGATCGCTCGCCAGGTTGGATCACCCAGTCACGTTGAGGGACCTCAACTCGGCCGTTGAATACGGCACGGTGACGGCGAGTTTCGCGATCGAGGATTTCAGCGTTCGTCGGCTCGACGCCCTGACAATCGACGAGATCGACGGGCGCCTGCATGAATACCAGCAGATGCTCGATTCGTGATAAGCGGTGTTAGCCGCCGGGCTTGCCCGGCGTGTCATGCCCTCGGCAGCCAGACGGTCATGGCCCCGGCCTTGCGGTTGTCCCACAGGAAGTAGGGAATGGCCCGGATCTTCGTCGGCCTGGGGGCGCCGAGGTCGGCGGCGCGGCGGTACAGGTTCCCCTTCCATCCCGACGGCGCGGGTGCAAGGCCCGATCCTTCTATCACCACGCATCCGCCGAGGATCCGCCTGGCGAAACGGGCCGTGAGCCGCGTCATGTCGGGCAACGCAATCGACCGCACGGGTGCCCGGTGGTCGCACTGTTCGAGGCAGTACACGATCGGCCCCCGGGTGATGGCCACCCGGCCCATGTCCTCGGCCACCGCGGGATGGGCGGCGACACGTTCCACCGGCATCGCCATCGCCAGCGTCACCGTGTCGCCGTCCTTCCAGACGCGGCGGAGTGTGGCGTAGCCTTTCGTGACGCGAACGGCCGCGCGCTTACCGTTCACCGCGACGGTGAACTTCCTGCACCAGCCGGGCACACGCAGCCGCAGACTGAACTTGGCCGACCGGTCCAGGCCGATCACGAGCGCCACGTCGCCGTTCCACGGATAGTCCGTCTCCTGGGTAACCGCGACCTTCCGCCCGGCCACCTCGGCCGTGGCTTGGCTCGCGACGTATAGATGGACGTAGAAGGCGTCGTCGGAGGCCGAGTAGACGTACGTTCCCAGCGATGCCAGCAACCGCGCCAGGTTCGGCGGGCAGCAGGCGCAGCCGAAGAACGGTCGGCGGTGATGGTCTCCCGCCGACGCCAGCGGGTTGACGTAGAAGAACTTGCGGCCGTCGAGGCTGATGCCGGACAGGACGCCGTTGTAGAGGGCGCGCTCCATGACGTCGGCGCAGGCGCCGTCGGCCTCGGTCTGGAACATCCGGTGCGCGAAGAACACCAGGCCGATGGCTGCGCACGTCTCGGCGTAGGCCGACTCGTTCGGCAGTTCGTGGTTGCGGCCGAACGATTCGCCTCCGTGCCGTGCACCGACGCCGCCGGTGATGTAGAGTTTCCGTAGCGCGACGTTCTGCCACAGTCGCCGGCACGCCGCCAGGAGCGGCTCGTCGCCGGTCTCGGCCGCCAGGTCGGCCATGCCCGAGTACAGGTACATCGCCCGGACGGCGTGTCCGACAACTTCACTCTGCTCGCGCACGGGCAGGTGGGTCTGCCAGTACTCGAGGCTGCGGTCGCCTTGGCGATGGCGCAGCGGCTGCTCGCCGCGCGCTTCGGCCTCTTCGTCGAAGAAATGCGGCCGGCGGCCGCGCTCGTCGATGAAGTATTCGGCCAGCCTCAGATACCGCTCCTCATCCGTGACGCGGTACAGTTTCGCGAGCGCCAGTTCGATCTCTTCGTGTCCGGGATAGCCCGTCCGCTTGCCCGGGCCGAAGACCGAATCGATGTGGTCCGCGTACCGGCACACGGTGTCGAGGAGCGTGCGTTTGCCGGTCGCCTCGAAGTGGGCGACGCCCGCCTCGATCAGGTGGCCGGCGCAGTAGAGTTCGTGCCAGTCCCGCAGGTTGGTCCAGCGCCGGTCGGGCTCGACGACCGTGAAGTGGACGTTGAGGTATCCGTCCGGCTGCTGGGCCTTCGCCAGAAGATCGATGACCGCGTCCGCATGTTTCTCGAGCGCGGCGTCGGGGCAAGCCGCCAGGCTGTAGGAGGCGGCCTCGAGCCACTTGGCGGTGTCGCTGTCCCAGAAGATGTGCGGCGGATTCTCATCGCCGGGCTTCCACGCGAGGCGCAGCGCGTCGAGCCGGCCCGTCTTCTTGAGCAGGGCGTAAATGTGTGGGATGGACGCGGTGCGGTTGACGTCGAGGCGCGGCCGCCAGAAACCGTCGGCGATCCGCACCTGGGCCAGGGCCAGCGGCTGCATCTTGCGGTTCGCTAAGGCCATGCGAGGGTTCCTTCTGTTATGGACTGGTTGCCAAGCCGCCGGAACGATATACTGTGGCCCGCCGGGTTACAAGCCTTGCACACAGGCCTGATATGAGTGAAACCGTCCGAACGTTCATCGCCATTGAGATGCCGCCGCCCGTCCGCGAGTTCCTCGACCGGTGCCAGGAGCGGCTGCGGCGTGCCGGCGGCGATGTGCGCTGGGTCCGGACGGATCTTGTGCACTTGACGCTCGTGTTTCTCGGCAACGTGGCGGCGGACGAGATAAGCGCCCTGACCGACGCGGTCCGAGAGGCCGCCTCCAGCGCCGGGCCCATGACGCTTCAGGTGGCCGGCGTCGGCCGCTTCCCGCCCACGGGACGCCCGAGGGTCGTCTGGGTCGGTGTCGAGGAACCGACCGGAATGCTTGTGGCGCTTCAGAAGCGCCTGGCCGAGGCGACCGCAGCCTTCGCCGAGAAGGTCGAAAAACGCGAGTACAAGCCGCACCTGACCCTTGGCCGGGTGCGCGGCGGGGACCTTCGACCTCTGGCTGCCGCAATTGAAGAAATGGCCGAGGCGGAAGGGCAGGCGTTTGACGCCACGGAAATTATAATCATGCAGAGCCGGCTCGCGCCCAAGGGGCCGGAATACACCCCCTTGGCTCACGTGCCGCTGTCGGGATAATGTTGTCAACCGCAATTTGAATCTTTGGTTTAGCATTGTCTTCCTTTGCGTTCTTTGCGGTTAGAAAGGAGCCTCGCGATGGCGAAAAAAAAGACGACTGAAAAAGGCAACGTCCGGCGCATCGAAGACGCTGAAGAGCGGGAGGCCACACTCCGGCGCGTCGTCTCGCAGATCGAAAAGCAGTTCGGCAAGGGCGCCCTGATGACCCTGAGCCCCGACCGGCAGGTGGACGTGCCCTGCATTCCCACGGGGAGCCTCGGCCTGGACATCGCGCTGGGCGGGCGCGGCCTGCCGCGAGGACGCGTCGCCGAGTTCTACGGGCCTGAAGCCTCCGGCAAGACGACGCTGGCGCTGTCGGTCATCGCGAACGCTCAGAAGATGGGCGGCGTAGCGGCGTTCATCGACGCTGAACACGCCTTCGACCCCGCCTGGGCCAAGCGCATCGGCGTGGACCTCGAAGCGCTCCTCGTCAGCCAGCCCGATACGGGTGAACAGGCCCTGGAGATCTGCGACCTCCTCATCCGAAGCGGCGCGGTGGACCTTGTCGCCATCGACAGCGTGGCTGCCCTCGTGCCGCGCGCCGAAATCGAAGGCGAAATGGGCGATGTGCACATGGGTCTTCAGGCCCGCCTGATGAGCCAGGCCCTGCGAAAGTTGACCGGTTCGATCTCCAAGAGCCGGACAGCCGTCGTCTTTCTAAACCAGATACGCATGAAAATCGGCGTCATGTTCGGCAATCCCGAGACGACGCCCGGCGGCCGGGCGCTGAAGTTCTACTCGAGCGTCCGAATCGACCTCAGGCGGATTCAGACGATTAAGAGCGGCGACCGCGTCGTCGGCAGCCGCACCCGCGCCAAGGTCGTCAAAAATAAGGTCGCCCCGCCCTACCAGAACGCCGAGTTCGAGATCCTTTTTGATCGCGGCATCAGTTACGAGGGCGACCTGCTGGACCTGGCGACCGAGACGGGCACGATTGAAAAGACCGGCGCGTGGTTCTCTTACGGCGACGTCAAACTCGGTCAGGGGCGCGAGGCGGTGCGAACCTTCCTGGAAGAGAACGCGGACCTGGCGGCCGAAATCCGCGATAAGGTCCTGGAAGCCAAGGGCGTCCCCGGTCCAGCCGTGCCGAAGGAGAGCACCGTGGAGGCGACCCCGCAAGGGGGTGGCGGCGAGTGAACCGAACGCAGCGGGAGGTGAAGGCGATGGCATGGAAAGCGTGGCGGGGCCTGGTGCCGGCCGCCGCCCTCTTGATGGCCGCAGCCGTGGCCGCACCGGCCGCACTGAATCCGGACGAAACGGCCGTTAATCCGGCCGCAATTGCGCGGGCGGTCGAGCAGGCCATCCTGCGCGCAAGCGAAAAGGTGGCCCCCGCAGTCGTCAATATTGTTGCCGTGCGCGAGGTGGCCGGACCCCCACTGATGTTGGACGGTTCCCCGCGTGTGCCCGACGTGCTGCCGGACGAGTTGAGGGAGCGGCTGCGCGACGAATTGGAGAGGCGGCGGGTTCCTTTGGTTCCGTTTCAGGTTCGCGGCAACGGGTCGGGGTTTATCATTTCCGCCGAGGGGCACATCCTGACGAGCGAGCACGTGGTCCGCGATGCTGTCCGCCTCGAGGTCACGCTGGCCGACCGGAGACGCTACCACGCCGAGGCGGTCGGGGCCGACCCGCGGCGCGACCTGGCCGTCATTCGAATCGACGCTCAAGGGCTCCCGGTCGCCCAACTGGGTGACGCCTCGAAACTGGCGCGCGGCCAGTTTGTCATCGCGCTGGGCAGCCCGTTCGGATTCGGCCGCGACGGACAGGCCAGCCTTTCCTTCGGAATCGTCAGCGGCACCGGCCGGACGATTCCCGGCATCGGACGCGAACTCGACCGCTATTACGGGAACCTGATTCAGACCGACGCCGCCATCAATCCGGGCAACTCCGGCGGGCCGCTCGTGGATCTGGAGGGGAAAGTTGTCGGCGTCAATGCCGTCATCTCCAGCCGCGACGGATTCAGCGACGGCGTCGGCTTTGCCGTCCCCATCACTCGGCGGACGAAGGCCATCATCGAACGCCTGAAGCGCGGCGAGAGAATCGTTTACGGTTTCCTGGGGGTTGAGATTCACGAGGTCACCGAGGCCGAAGCCGACCAGATCGGCGCCGAGGTGGGCGAGGGGGCCTACGTCTCGAAGGTCCTGGCCGGGATGCCTGCCGCCGAGGCCGGCCTCCGTCCCGGCGACGTGGTCCTGCGCGTCGGCGATACGCCCGTCCACGAGCCGGACGATCTCATCCAGATCGTTCAGGCGGCGCTGGTGGGGGAGAAGGTTGTCCTGACGGTTCTGCGGGACGGCGAACGCCGCGAGATTGCGGTCGAAGTGGGCCGGCGCCCGGCGCCCGAGGCGCTGCTGGCGAGTGCGGAAGGCGGCCGGTGGTGGCGCGGCATGCGCGTCGTGCCGCTCTCCGACGAACTGCGGGAACAGACGGGCCTGGAGGCCGGGCGGCAGGGGGTATTCGTCCGCGAAGTGCGCGACGGGTCGCCCGCCGCCGCCGCCGAGATTGTCCCCGGCATGGTGATCGACCAGGTCGGCCCGACGAAGATCGCCTCGGTTCGGGAATTTGCGGCCGCCACGGCCGAGGGCGAGGGCCCGGTCTTCGTGCACGTCGCCAGCGCGGGGATCAAGATCATCAAAGCGCCCGGGAAAGATGCGCCCGACCCCGGTGGGTCCGGTGAAAACAAGGACCGGCCGGGCGGCTGACCTGGGCGGTTGGCGGTTGCAAAACAGCTTTGCTCCGTTGAAAACCTTCAAGCCTGGTTGGAATGGTGGTCGATTCGGTGGTCATGGAAGGAGGCATACCACCCCGCCTAAGGCGGGACCAAGTCTCCCGCCGCGGTCGCCGCGGCGACCGCGCTCCTGCAGAAAATGGGGTCAGACCCCATTTCCCCTCGAGGGGCCGCGGGCAGCAGGAGAGAGATTGGCCTGAGGAAGCGAGAACGGCGGCGGCGGGTACCGGCCGGCTGTGGTGCCGGATCGGGGGGGCCCTTGCTTGACGCCGTCGTCCCGAAGGTTAGACTGGGCGACGGTGGGGTTTCTGTCGAGTACTCTGTGCCCGTCTGGGAGTAGCGAGATGGTCAGGATCGATGACAGCGCCCTGGATGAGATCGTTCGCCGCCTCGTGCGTGAGTTCAGCCCAGAGCAAATCATTCTGTTCGGGTCGCACGCCTGGGGGGAGCCCGACGAGGACAGCGACCTCGACCTCCTGGTCATCGTCTCGGACAGCAGCGAACGCCCAGGGGAGCGGGCGTGGCGGGCCCATCGCTGTCTGCACGGCATACGGGTTCCGATGGATATCCTCGTGAAGACGCGGCAGGAGTTCGGCTACTTCCGCCCTGTCGTCGCGTCGCTGGAGCATCGGATCGCCGAAGAAGGGAAGGTCCTCTATGGGTGATGCCAAGCGGGGCCTGATCAAGGGCTGGCTCACCAAGGCCTTGCACGACTTGACGGCAGCGAGGACGGTCACGGCGAGCACTGAAACCCTTGTTTGACGTGGGTGCGTTCCACTGTCAGCAGGCGGCCGAGAAGGCGGTGAAGGCCTACCTTGTGTTTCGGGACCGCCCGTTTCCGAAGACCCATGACGTTGCCGAGTTAATCGACCGGGCCGGGGATTTTGAGGCGGGCTTCGACCGGTGGCGGGACGCGGCCGGACGCCTGACCCAGTACGCCACGGACGCTCGGTACCCGGGACTGGAATTGGCTCCCAGCCGACAGGAATACGAGTATGCGGAGCAAGCGGCCGCCGGATTCTACGAGTTTGTCTGTTCGCTGCTTCCCGAAGATGTCCGCCCCGACTTGTGACCGGCGCCCCCTGCATGTCTCGATAAGCCTCTGCTCCGGCGCCCCCGCCTATATGCTGACCCTGCGCGCAGCCCCCCGGGCGGCGGCCGTTTCTTGCCCCTCCGTTGGCCCTCTTTAAGTCCGCAGGGAGTCCATCGACAGAACGCTTGCCGGCAGGACGACCAGGATAGGAATCCATGCGGCCAGCAGGGGACTGATGTGTCCCGAACTGCCGAACGCCGTCGAGGCGAACGAGAGGACGTAAACACCGATGAAGAGCAGGACCGTGATGCCGATGCTGACGAAGTAGTTCCGCTCTTCGCGTCCGGCGACGAACGGGAAGCCCAGGAGCAGGACGAGGATGTTCAGAATGGGCATGGTGACGTGCTGGTGAAGGGCGACCTGGAGTTGGCGCCGGTTGCCGCGCATCGGGTCGCCGGCGAGGGTCTTCAGTTCCCCGTAGGACATGTAGCGGTGGAAGTCGCTGGCGCGATGGCGTTCGATTTCCTCGGGCCCGACGTTGGTGGCGTAAAAGTGCCACGGTTCGCCTTCCGACTCGGGTGGCTCGTCGGGGAGGGTGGTTTCCTCGAGGGGGCGCAGGCGGACGCCGCCCGTCAGCCGCCACCCTTCAGCCTTCGGGTCCCAGACGGCGCGTTCGGCTTCGATCGTGCCTTGTGCCTGATACTTTGAATCGCGCAGAAAGATGCGAACGCGCGCCATAAAGACGAGGCCTGCGTCCGGCACGGCCCGCGCCTCGGCCCGCATTTCCCTTTTAACGGGGTCGTAGATGGGGGCATAGATAATGTTGTTATGCTCGTCGCGGATGAAATCGACCGAAAAGTTTTCCGTGACGGCCAGGTCGTCGGGGCTGCGAGACAACCGGACGGCAATGCGGGGGATGATGCACTCCTGGTTGACGATGTAGAACCCGTCCGCCAGAAGCGCCATGAGAATCATGGGCCACATGACGCGGTAGAGGCTGATGCCGGCGGCCTTGACGCCGGTCAGTTCGTGGCCCCGGTTCAGGCGGACGAGCGCCGCTGCCGCCGCCACCAAGAGCGACGGCGCCGCCAGCCATTGGAAGTAGTCGAACGCCTTGTAAAAATAATAGTTGATGACGTTGCCGAGGATCGCCCAGAAGCCCGTCGCCCCGTCCCCGCTGCCCGACTTTTCGAGAAACTCGTTGACGTTGAAAAACAGGTCCAGAACCAGCGCCAGCCCCATCATCGCCGCAAAGACGATGATGAGCGAGACGACGAAGGTCTTAACGATGTACCGGTCGAGGGTTTTGATTTTGAGTGTGGTCATGTGCGGCGTCCCTGGAGGACCTCCCGGAGTCGCACAGGGCTTGTCCAGCCCCATACGAGATGCGCCAGCACGCCGGCAGCCAGGAGCAGCATAAGGAAGTTCGGCAGCCAGATGAGGTAGAGGGCGTCCTGGGGCTCCTCGATCTTGGTGGAGACGGCTTCGACGGCCGCCATGGTCAGCAGAGTCGCGCCCAGCCAAGGCGCGATGGCTACACCAAAAGCGGTCAACAGGTGGCCGCTGTGGAACAGGACGCCAAACCCGGCACCGAGCAGCACCAGGGCGAAGCATCCGAGTGAGGCGGCCATGCGGCCGTGCATCTCGGCCATCGCTTCCGCGCGCACTTTGCTCTTGGCACGCCGGACGCTCTCTTCGGAAGCGTCGGGGTCGTCCACATCTCTCAGGTCTCTGAGGACCTTCGCGTATCGGCCGGGAGCCCGCTGGGCGACCATCAGATCCCAGAGGCTGAGGTCATCCACCTCGCGCGGGACCGTGGTGGGCAGAAGCAGGGAGACGGTGTGCGTCCCGCGGACCGGCGTGGTGTGGGATTCGTCCAGGACCTGGGCTTCCGCAAGTTCAAGCCTGACGCGGTTGTTCCGCCGGTCGAACGTCACGCGGCCGTAGGGGGCGTTGCAATAGGTCTGGCCCTGGCTGCCGCGATACTTCAGCGTCGGCCCGTAAAGCATGTCGCCGACCACCCGGTCCACGCTAATCTCGAAGCCGGCATCCTTGACTTTGACGCGGCCTTTTGCGGCCATCTGGGCAAAGAACCACCGCTCGGCGTTGTTCAAGGCAAGTTGCTTGGCGGCGTAACTGCTTGCTGGTAGCGGCCAGGTGGCCAGGAGCAGATTGGCCGAGGCGGCTACGATGGCCAGCAGGACGGCCGGCCAGATAAGGCTCGAAACCGGGATGCCGCTCGCGCGGCAGGCCATCACTTCGTTCTCGGCGGCCAGGCGACCATAGACCAGCGTCGTGGCCAGGACCGCCGACAGGCCCAGCGCGATGTAAGCGGCCCCCGGGATGGAAAGTCCCATGTAACCAAGCGACGTAAGGGGGCCCAGCCCCTCTTTCTGCAGTTTCTCCAGGACCATGCCGAGGCAGACCACGCCGGTGACGGCGACCAGGCCGAGCCCGAGCGCCTTCAAGAGTTCCCCGAAAATATAGCGGTGCAAGATACGCACAGGCATCCTCTCAAGCGCCCCGGCGGCCCGGCGCGCTTGGGCGTCGGCGCCGCCAGGCATGCCCGCCCGCGGGGCCGCCCCGAAAACGCGGGCCCACGGCCGGGACAGACAGGTTCTGCGCGCCAAAAGCCCCCCGCGAGGCAGCCGCCTCAGGCGGGAACGGGATGCGAGCGGCAAAACGCGGCCACGTCGTCTCTCGTCGCCTTGGCGGCGTCCGACGGGTCGTCCGCCCGAAGGATACGGTCAATCCAGCGGGCGATCTGGCGGACCGCCGGCTCGCGCGCCCCGCGGCTCGTGACCGACGGCGTGCCGAGGCGGATGCCCGACGCCACGGTCGGCGGCCGCGCGTCGAACGGAATCGCGTTGTGGTTCACCACAATCCCCGCCTCCTCGAGCCACCGCTCCGCGTCCAGCCCCGTCAGGTTCATCGGCGAAAGGTCCACCAGCAGCAGGTGCGTATCCGTCCCGCCGGAGACGATTCGATAGCCGAGGGAGACCATCTCCTCGGCCATGGCTCGCGCGTTCGCGACCACCTGGACCTGATACGCCTTGAACTCGGCTGTCTCGGCCAGCGCGAACGCCGCCGCCTTCCCCGCGATGACGTGCATCAGCGGCCCGCCCTGAAGCCCCGGAAAGACCGCCCGGTCGATGGCTTCCGCCCAACGGGCCTTCGAGATGATCAGGCCGCCTCGCGGGCCGCGCAGCGTCTTGTGCGACGTGCTCGTCACGAAATCCGCCACAGGCACCGGGTCCGGATGGAGCCCGGCGACGACCAGGCCGACAAAGTGGGCCATGTCCACCATCAAGGGCGCCCCCACGTCGGCCGCAATTTCGGCCATCCGCGCCACGTCGATTGCCCGGGGATAGGAACTCGCCCCGGCGATCAGCAGGTTCGGCCGGACCTCGCGCGCCTGGCGGGCCAAGGCGTCGTAATCGATCCGCTCGGTTTCGCGGCTCACGCCGTAGGTCGCGATCTTGTAGAGCCGACCGCTGAAGTTCGCCTTCATCCCGTGCGTCAAATGCCCGCCGTGCGCCAGGGCCATCGCCAGGATCGTCGCCCCCGGCTCGAGCGCCGCCAAATAGACGGCCATGTTGGCCTGGCTGCCGGAGTGCGGCTGCACGTTGATGTGTTCGCAGCCGAACAGACGTTTCCCTCGCTCGACCGCCAACCGTTCCACGTCGTCGATGACCTCGCATCCACCGTAGCAGCGGTGGGTGGGGTAACCTTCGGCGTATTTGTCGGTCAGCGTGCTGCTGACCGCCTCGCGCACCGCCAGCGGGCACACGTTTTCGCTGGCGATCAGGTCAATCGTTTCGCACTGGCGCCTGCGTTCGGCGTCCAGCAGGTCGGCCAGTTCGGAATCGGTTTTTCGCAAGGCTTCAAAATCCATCGGCTTCTCGGGTCTGTTCGGGGCTCTCCGCCTCCTCGCCGGGCCTACCAACCTGCGCGGAACGATTGGAAACACACCTCGAAGTTCGCTTCTTCGCCGGCAAAGGAATCCGCCGGGACCGTCGCCGTCACGACATAGGCGCGCCGGCCGGCGACAAGGTAAAGTTGCCGCTGCGTGAGCGGCACGCTGAACGCCCCCTGCCGATAGGTCAGGACGTAGGTCTTCCGCCCACCAGGTCTCTCACGCGGCTCCTCGGAAAGCAGTTTGAATTCCCGAAGCACTTCGAGTTCCAGCTTGTAGGAGGCCACATACTCTTCCAGCGTCATACCGGGACGGACTGGTTCGACAACTACATTAACATTGGCTTGAAACCCCTCCGCCATGCGCGGGCCCGTCACGAACACCGCCGGCATGCCCGAGCCTTCACGGACGGTCCAGCCTGGCGGCACGTTCATCGCGAAACGGTAGGCGGGGTTGACGTAGTCCAGACCCGCGACGTCGTCCGGCGCCCCGCCCCCACATCCACCAATCGCCAACGCCAGCGCCGCAGCCGCCAGCCGGCACACACGCCGGACGAAACCGAATCCGTTTTCGTGCCGCATCCCGGCACTCCCGATTATTCCTGGGCGCCCGGTACCCAGCGGCTGGCGGCCGCCGGGACTTCGCCGCCTTCGCCAGGTGCTCGTCGCACGTTGCCCTACTTATTTGCACTTTCGGCCTGTCATTCTGACGAGTTTCATTCCCCGGTCAATCTATTTCCTTGCAAAACCGTCCCTCGGGTATGGCCACCGATTCCGGCATCGAGTGGATTTCGCCGTTGGCCGTTTCGCCGTTTACTTCAGCGTTCGACGTCGAGTGTTGAATGTTCGATATTCGCCGTCGCCGTTTTGCCGTTCGCGGCGGAGCCGGCTTGGTCGTATAATAAAACGAGAGAGGGGATTTTTTTCGGAACGTCGAGGACGCGGAACCGTCCAAGAAAATGGGAAAGACACCCAAAGCGGGAGACCGTTCGATGACCGCGACCGCGCTGGCAACGAGCGGACAGGCCGAAGCCCTGAGGGGCCTCACCGATGCACTGGTCCACCAGCGCACGGATTCCCAGGGCCTTCTTGAGGCCGCGAGGGACGGCGACGCCGACGCTTTTGCATCGCTAGTTCGCCGGTCTGAAAGGAGTGTCTATCATCTGCTCCTGCGGATGGTCCGGCGGCCCTCGGTGGCCGAGGACCTTTCGCAGGACGTCTTCATACGGCTTTGGCGACACTTGCCGGAGGTCCACTCGGCCGAGGCTCTGCCCGGCTGGCTTCGGCGCGTTGCGGTCAACGCGTGTATCGACCACTGGCGAAAGGAAGACGCGCGCCGCCGACGGTTAGCCGCGCTTCGGGAACATCCGGTTGCGCGGCGGGCGGTGCGCCCGTCCGGCCGGATGGAAAGCCGGGAGTCGATGGACATCGTTCAGGCGGCGCTTCAGCACCTGCCGCCGGCGCTGCGCAGCATCCTGATTTTGCGGGCGGTCGAAGGCCTGAGTTACGACGAGTTGGCCTCGTGCGTGGACATTTCGATAAGCGCCGTTCGCAGCCGGCTGTTTCGCGCCCGCCACGAACTTTACGAGGCTCTGAAACGGTTGCAGGCGCCGGATTACTTGGCGCGGATGTACAAGTCGCGGCAGGACAAGCGGTCATCTTAGCGCACGTCACGGAACCAGGAGAGGAAAAGACGATGGGCCGCTGTGTGGACGGGAAGATGCTCGGCCAATACATGGACGGCGAGTTGTCGCCGGTCGCGGCCGAGCGCGTCCGCGCGCATGTGGCCGGGTGCGCCGTCTGCGCCGCCGCCCTTCAGAAACTGCGAGCCGCGGAAGAGGCCCTTCGGCAAAGCCCGCCACGGCGGGCGGGCGTGCCGACCGGCTGGACGCCGGACCTGGCAAAGCGCGTCACGGCGAACCTTCAGCGCCGCGGCGCGTTTCTTGCGGCACGCATCAGCGCCGGCAAGCGACGGTTGGTTGGCGATCGCGTCCCCCTCGGCCGCGCTGTGGCTGTCGTAAGCCTTGCCGCTTCGATCCTTGTCCTTGCCTTTGTCGGCTTTGAGGCCCTTTCGCGCAATGAGTGGGCGCGGCGGACGGCGCCGGTCGTGGCCGACGCCGAGCGCGTCCTCGTGCGGCTGGTGCGGGTGGACCCGGCCGAGCAGGAAGAGGCGCTGGCCCGGGCGCGCCGGGAGGCGGAGAACCTGGCCCTTCCGGAGCGCCTGGCGGACACGCGGGCGGGGGCCGACACCAATCTGGTGTCCGACCTCGGCCGCCTCCAGCGCGCTTTTGCCCTGCTGGCCGACGAGCGGGACCTGCCGCCGGAACTGGTCGCTCAACTCCATCGCGGCGACCTGCTGGAGCGCACCGAGCGCCTGCGCGAGAGCCTCGCCCTGGCCCGCTAAGCGGGGCCGCTGAGCCGGGCGGCCGGTGGATCGTTTGCCGCTCTCACTCGGGCGGGGGCTCGGTTTCCGCGTCCTTCTCCTCTTTCTTTTCGGGCGCCGAGAGGGTGATTCGGACGAGGCGCCCCTGCATCATCCGCTTGACGGAGAGGCGCAGTTCCCGCTCGCCGGCGATGAGCCGCTCGAAATCCTTCACGTTCGCCACGGGCTTATCGTTGACGTGGGTAATCATCTCAAAAGGTTTGATGCCGCCGACCGACGCCTTGCTTCCCGGCTCGACCATTGAGATGATGACGCCCGGATCGTCCGGCTCCTTTTGGAAGTATCGGCGGACCTCGTAGGTCATGTCGCGCACCGTCAGGCCGAGGTCCTCTGCCTTGAACTTCGGCGCCGCGGCGAAGTGCGGCGGGCTCTGGACCACCTCGAATTCCTTGAAGACGACCTCGCCGCCGTCGGCAAACTCGGCACGGTACGTCTTGCCGAAGCCGATGTCCGTCACGGTCCGCGTGAAGGTGTTCTCGGCGGGCGGCCAGGGCGGCGGAATGCGGTCGTATAACTGTTCCGGCAACTCGTCCAACTGGGCCCACGGGAACCGCCACTCGCCGCGCGAATCGCACTTCACGTCAATCGGCTTCGGGTACTCGGCCACGTGGAGCCGCAGGAGGACCCATCCCGGCTCGATGCCCGCCTCGACCGCCGGGGAACCCGGATAGACGTAGGACACCAGGGCTCCCGTCTCGCCGTCCTGCGTGAGATGCGAAACCTTGTTCGCCCGGGCAAGTTCGCGGTCCAGCGGCTGCAAGATGACGCCCATCCAGGCCAGCCGGCTCTCCTCTTCTTCCGAGAGGGGCACGTTGTTCGGGTCGGTGTGTGCGGCGACGTCCGCGAGGACCGGCGCGAGTTGTGCCGCCGCGGTCAGTTGTGCCTCGCGGCCGCGCCATTGGCGCTCGGGGCCCGCCTTTTCCCGCCGCGTGATCGGCAGCACCACCAGGTTCCCCTCGGCGTCGAACAGGAAGGTATTCTGGCCCGGCCCGGGCATCATCGGATACAGGTTCCGTCTCCACCCTTCATCGAAACCGGCGATGCGTCGGCGGCACAGGTAAACCTGTCGGCTCTCGCCCTGGATGCGGACCTCCGCGCCCGTCAGCAGAACGTTCTTGAAGTCGCGGATGTCCCCGTCGGCCAGTTCGAGCGCACCTTCCAGCGGCGTTTCGAGCGCCGCCACGAGAGCCCCGTAATCATTCAGCGTGTGCTCGAACGTGGCGGCCACGGGTTCCCCTTCGGCGCGGTGGACCCGAATCCGCTCCAGCCGCGCCGTCACTTTCGGCTCCAGGTTCGCCAGGACGAGAATTCGCTTCCCGCTTACGAGTAGGCCCGGCACACTTCGGTCCGTGGCCGACTCCTCGTCTCGGCGATACGTCTCCTCCCGCTCCTGCTTTTTCGGGCTGCGAAAATGCAACTCCACGCGCAGAATTGCCTGATCCGCTTTCCGGGCGATTGCCTCGCGGCGAGCGGCCAGGTCCTCGGCTGAAACCGTCGGCCAGGCCTCCGGCGACCCCTTCCATGAATCGTCCACCGGCAGGTCGCCCCGCATCGGGGCGGCCACCGGCACACCTTCCGAATCCACGACCAGCGTGTTGCCCATTGTGGCGAGAAACGGCTCGTCATCCGCCGGCACCGATGCCTTCAGCGACAGCGGCTCCACGACGATCGTCCACGCCCCGTTCAACGAGTCGTAAGAGACGCTCAGATAAGGCGGCTCTCTGGAGGCGTCGAACTCGAGTGGCTCGGCCCCTTCGAGCGGCCTTTCGAGTTCCAGAAACAGGCCGTCCTGCTCCACTGCAAAGGCGGCCGGTTTGGCCCCCACGCGATCCTCGCCGAACACCACCTCGATTTTTTCGACGAACCGCGGATGGATGATAATATCGGGCGTCAGCACCCGCGTCGGCGACACCAGATACCCTGCGACCTCCAGCGGCCGTTCCTCCTGGATGTATTGGTTGGCCGAGAGGCCGTGGTATCTCCCGCAGTTCGGGCATCGCCTGGTCCATCCGCCGACCTGCGGCTCTTCGCCCTTGTCCGTCCGCAGCGCGTACTCGACCCGCACGAGGAAGGGGGCCAGTTTCTCCGCAATCGCCACGCGCTGGGCCGGCGTCAACTCTTCGTCCTCTTTTTGCTCGGCTTCCTGGGCCGGCGCGCCCGCGGCCCACACCAGACCGAGCAGCACGGCAGCCACCATTCGGGCCTTCATGATTCGCCCCTTCCTGACATTCGGTTGCTACTGCTTTTCGTAATCCCGCGAAAAATCCAGCACCGTCTGCCGAAGCAGCCCGTTGCGGAGCACAGAGAAGATCGCGCGGTGCTTCGTCTTGATGTTCTCCAGGGCTTCGGCGCGAATGCGCTTCACGTCCTCAAGCGTTCTGACTTCCTGGCCGTCGATCTTCAGAATGATGTCTCCCGTCCTGAGTTCCGCGCTTGCCGCGTTGCCCGGCCGCTTCACGCCGTAGATGAAGACGCCCTCTTTGCGATGGAAGTACAGTTCCGGATTGTCGAACTGGTTGATTTGCTTGACCGTGAGGTCCCACCGCGGGCAATCGAGTTCTTCGCCCTCGACCTTGCCCTTTTCGCGCGGCGTCAGTTCCACGACCCTCTGCTCGCCGTTTCGCTGCAGGGCAATCCGGACCGGTTCGTGTTTCGTCAGCAGGCCGAGCCTCCGCCGAATGGCCGGCAAATCCTCTTCGGTGACGGCCGTGACAGGCCGGCCGCCGATCGCCAGGATTCGGTCCCGCGCCAGGATGCCCGCCCGCCGGGCCGGACTTTCCGGATCGGTCTCCGCCACGATGACCCCCTCGTCGTCCTCGAAATAGATGTTGCGGTCGAAATCCTTGAGCGGCTGAAGTTGCAGGCCCGTCCAACTCCAGTTCACTTTGCCGGACTCGCGGATCTGCGAGAGAATGGACCGGACCGTGTTCGAGGGGATGGCAAAGCCCATGTCCCCGCCGATAAGCGCCGCGAGCGTCGTGACGCCGACGATCTCGCCGTCCGTGTTCACCAGCGGCCCGCCGGAGTTCCCGGGGCTGATGGCCGCATCCGTCTGCAGCCACAGGCTGTAATCGCTTTTCTCCGGCAGAAACCGGCGCGTGCACGAAACGATGCCGATGGAGACGCTGCGGCTGAGGCCCCACGGCGCACCCATCACCATGACAAAGTCACCATCCTTCAGGGCGTCCGAATCGCCGAGCACGGCAAAGGGGACCGGCTCAGTCTCCGCCGGAACCTTGAGGCGAAGCACCGCCAGGTCGGTGTCCTTGTCCGTCCCGACGACCTCGGCTTCCATGGCCCGCCCGTCGTAGAGGAGACAGCGGCACGCGACGGCCTTGTCCACGACGTGCCAGTTCGTCAGCACCTCGCCCTCGGGGCTCACGATGACCCCGCTGCCCGCCACTTCCTGGGACATCTTCTTGCCGGCCTCGTGCGTCTCGCGGATCGCCTTGATATAGACGACCGCCGGGAAGACCTTGTCCTTGGCCTGGCGGATGACCTCGCGGAAGTCCAGCCGTCCCAGACCTTCCTCCGCCGTCCGGGTCCCTGTGCTCCGGCATCCCGCCGCCGCCAAGGCCGCGATTCCCAAAACCAAAACCAGCCGTTTCATCTCTTCGGCGCCCCCTTCTTTTCGGTTCCTGCACCCATGATACCCGATGGCTCTGAAATATCGACCCTCTTTTTGTGGCCGCTTTCAAAATAGGTCGTCCCGATTCATCAAATCCGTTGACATTGCCGCTCCCCTGTGTTAATAGAAGGCGACCAGCAGGGCTGCAGGGGTTATCGAGGCAGTCGCCGCGGAGGTAAATGCGTGGCCAAATCCAGACGTCGCCGCAAAGTGGGCAGCAAAAAGAGACGAATGCGCCGAAAACGCCATAAGAAAAAATAACAGGCCGGCAATGCCTCCGCGCCGAAGCCGGCGCCCTTGCCACGCGCCCACAATACGCGGCGAGCCGCACGGTAGGCCTGCCCGCGGCCGCCTCGGTCGGCCTGGAGGAAATCCATGCCGCATCTCGGCGTGAACATCGATCACGTGGCCACGCTTCGCCAGGCGCGCCGGGGCGCCGAGCCGGACCCCGTCCGGGCCGCCGCCGAAGCCGAACTCGCCGGTGCCCGCTGTATCACCCTTCACCTGCGCGAAGACCGCCGACACATCCAGGACCGCGACCTGCGGCTCCTGCGCGAAACCGTCCAGGTCAAGTTGAACCTCGAAATGGCCGTCACCGACGAGATGATTCGCATCGCATGCGACGTCCGGCCCGACCAAGCGACGCTCGTCCCCGAAGGCCGCGAGGAGATTACGACCGAAGGCGGCCTGGCCGTCGCAGGGGCCGAAGCGCGCATCGCCGACGCCGTCCGCCGCCTCCAGGAAGCGGGGATTATCGTCAGCCTCTTCGTTAATCCCGAACCGGCCCACGTCGAAGCCTACGCCGCAACCGGCGCCGAAGCGGTCGAGTTCCACACCGGCGACTATGCAAACGCCGCCGAGGGCGCCGAACGCGACAGCCGATTGGCCCGCGTCGTCGAATCCGCCCGCCTCGCCCGCGAGGCCGGCCTGGTGGTCCACGCCGGCCACGGCCTCAACTATGTGAACGTGCGGCCAGTCGCGCAGATTCCCGGCATGACGGAACTCAATATCGGCCACAGCATCATCAGCCGCGCCGTCTTCGTCGGCCTGCGCCGGGCCGTGCGCGAAATGGTCCGCCTTATCGAGCGCCCCGGCGCGTAGGGGGGCGGCGCGCGGAACGGGTCCTGCCCCAAATGTTGTGACCGTGCGGCGGCGGGGCCGCCGAGGCGCCCGAGGCAAAGGAGCAAGTGATGGACACGGCACATAAACTCCCCCGCTGGCGCGGCTTCAACCTGCTCGAAAAGTTCAACGCCGACAACAGCCGGCCCTTCCTGGAGTCCGACTTCGAGTGGATGAAGGCCTGGGGTTTCGACTTCGGCCGGCGGCGATGAGCAGCACTCGGGCGATCACGAACGGCGAGACCCCTCGACTCATCCGCCTTGGGCGGCCTCGCATTCGCCGACACATTCGGGTATCCTTGCAGTTGAGGAACAGGACACGTCGCAGGGAGGAAGTGGTTCCGAGAACACCCTTTAAGGAGGACATGCCATGGCGCTTCAGGTGACCCAAGTGGACGTGTGGGCGGCAAGCATTGAAGATCGGCCCGGAGGCGCGGCCGAAAAACTGGACGCGCTGGCCGGGGCGGGCGCGAGCCTCGAGTTCGCCATCGCCCGCCGCGCGCCCGACAAGCCCGGTACGGGCGTCCTCTTCGTGACGCCCATCGAGGGCGGAAAACAGGCGGCCGCCGCCGAAGCCGCCGGATTCGCCGCCGCCGACAGCCTCCATTCGGTCCGCATCGAAGGGCCGGACGAACCCGGACTCGGCGCCCGCATCACGCGGGCACTCGCCGACGCGAAAATCAACCTTCGCGGCCTCTCGGCCGCCGCCATCGGCCACCGGTGCGTCTGTTACCTCGCCCTCGACTCCGCCGCCGACGCCGCCAACGCCGCCGAGATTCTGAAAAAGATGTAACCGGCTCCGGTAAATGCAGCACCCGCCCCACGGGTCATTCCGTCTGGCCCCCGGGACATGCCTTTCGGCCCTGTAATGTTTTTGACACGTGCCACGCCTGATGGTAGGATAACCTGCGGCTTAACGCAGAGGCCTCATCAGCGCAACCAGGAACCACAGGGGCCGCAATTTCCGCAAAGCCCGGGGCAGCGACCATGGGGCTCACAACACTCGAAACCGGCACGAGCGCCCGCGAATCGCTTCTGAGCGCCTACAGCGACCTCCTCCGGGCAAACCCGGATCTCGACCGATCTCTGGTAAGTTTCCAAGCCAATAAGCACGAGCCTTTCTACCGATGGTTCAAGTACAAGGAGGGGTTCTCGTCCCGCCTTGTAACGTATTTTCTCAACAAGTTCGGCAACAAGCCGGGCGTTTTGCTCGACCCCTTTGCCGGGGCCGGCGCAGCCCTGTTTGCTTCCCGCGACCTCGGTTGGGACGCCATAGGAATAGAGATTTTGCCTGTAGGGTTCTTCGGCATAACGGCCAGACTCTCTGCCGAAAAGGTTGACCCCGAGCACTTTGCCAACCATGTTCGGACGCTGAAGGAAACACCGCTTCTGGACCATTTCAACGCAGCCTACGCTTTCCCCCACATTTCCATTACGGAAGGGGCCTTTTCTCCTCAAACCGAAAAGGAAATGGCCGGGTTCCTCGCGTATTGCGAGAAAGAGATAGACGACCCGCACGTTCGGAATCTGTTTAAGTTCGCATGCTTCTGCATCCTCGAGGAGATAAGTTACACACGCAAGGATGGGCAGTACTTGAGGTGGGACTACAGAAGCCGAAGAAATCGCGTGAAGGGCAAGTTCTCCAAGGGCGAGATTCCACCCTTTGGCGAGGCCATCCGGCAAAAGCTCGAGCGCATAGCGGAAGACTTGCTCGCAAACGGGCTGTTCCTTGGAAAGAGCCGGGCCCCCGGCGTCTTGGACATCCGCGAGGGTTCGTGCCTTAAAATTCTCCCCGAGACGCGAGCCCGGTCCATCGACTTTGTCATTACCTCTCCTCCCTATTGCAACCGCTACGATTATACCCGAACCTATGCGCTCGAACTCGCCTTCCTGGGTTACTCCAACGGTGACGTGAAATATCTAAGGCAAGAGATGTTGTCCTGCACCGTCGAAAACAAGGAAAAGAAAGAGCAACTTAGGAAAAGCTACGCCGCCAAGCGGCAACTGGAGCGTTTTCGCGCCATCGAAAGGGTATTCGAGGGGCAAGAAGCACTCCAGGAAACGTTAGCAGCCCTTGATTTGCACAAGCAGAACGGCGGCCTCAACAACACCAACATTGCGCGAATGGTCAAAAACTATTTCTACGAAATGTGTTTCGTCGTCTGCGAATTAGCACGGGTTCTGCGCTCCGGCGGCAAAGTGATCATGGTTAATGACAACGTGCGATATGCCGGTGAGGAGATTCCCGTGGACCTCATCCTTTCTGACTTCGCAGCGGCCTTCGACCTAAAGGTCAGGCACATCTGGACGTTGCCTCGTGGCAAGGGCAACAGCAGTCAACAAATGGGGACTCACGGCCGCCGCGAACTACGCAAATGCGTTTACGTCTGGGAAAAATGAACCGGCTCCGAACGCCCCGTGCGCCGCGCCTGTGCCGCAAGGAATCCCTCGAAAACGGATGGGAGACTTCCCTTTGACCAAAAAAGCGAAACGCCGTGTTGATAAACACCTGCTGGAGGCGTTAACCAAGGCGTATACGGCAAGAGCGCGGCTTTTCCATAACGGCGTCCTGGCGAGCAAGGTAGATCTGCTCATTGCCGAGATCGGCGCCATCTCGCCGCAGACCTTGAAGTGGAACCTAAAAGACCTTTGCATCACTTCCTCTGCCTTCAAGCGGGTCAAACAATCGGGCGCCCGGCCACACCAGATTTTTGTCCATCCCAAGGTGGTGCAGAACAGGCCTCATCTGGTGGCGTATTACAGAAACCTGGCTGCCCTCTCACAAAAGGGAATCGGCCAAATTCTGTTCTCTACGAGCCGGTACGAATCGCGGCGGGCGGGAACCATGCCCGCGCCCGAGGCAAAAAGGCTATGCCGTATCTTGAACAAAATCCTGTGCGGCGTGATAGACTCCATGCCTGAGTACGACGTGTCGGTAAGTCGCAAGGCCATACTCGCAGAAATAGGCGCTCAACTTCAAGGCACCTGGGCCAATCTCGTCGGGCAAGGTGCGGCCAAGGCGGTTGAGAAAATTATCTGCGAGCACCTCGAAGATAATGATCTCGGCGAGCAAACCGGTCGGCGGGAATGCCGGCTCAAGAACGGCTGGCGCATCATCTTTGCCTCTGAACCGGATGTGGCCTTCCTCGACTCCAAGGGGGTAAAGCGAATTGCAATCGAGATCAAGGGCAGCCTCGATATCGCAGGCGCGCAAACGAGGTATGGCGAGGCGCTGAAATCGTTTCGAAAACAACTCGCCGAAAACCCGCGCTGCCACACCATTTACCTCGCATCGTGTTTTACCGACGCGGTCATCGACCAGATCAGGACCGACGGACAGGTACGGGCATGGTTCAACTTGACGTCCATCCTTTCCGACGAGGCCGAGCGACGCCTGTTTCTCGACCAGGTCTTCCACATCGTCAAAACGCCGGGATGAACGGCGTTGATCAGGAGTTCCGGGGACACCTCTAACCGCCCGCGTCAAGGGCATCCCGGTTCCGCATTTTTACCCGCCGTAGTCCCGGCGTGCCGCACTCCGCGTTCTCCCTCCCCCGTTTTCCACTGCCATTTTGGCAGTCTGGGGCCGACGGACGCATGGAGCCGGGCCGATGGAAAGGGCGGAAACGCGCCTGCGTATGCATCATCACATCGGCATGCATAAGGGGTAAAAAGGGGGTCAAAAAGCGCCAATTTGCATCCAATTCCGACCAAAAAGTGAAAAAAAGTCGAAAAAAGCGCTCGATTCGGCCTTGCCCATCTTAACGTTTCGGCCCTCAATCCCCCTTGGCGCTAGTGCCAGGCCCGATTTGGCCTCCAAAATCGGCCAAATCGGCCCAAATTCCACCCCAAATCGCCCGCCAACATATCGGCCATGCGCAATATGTGTGCGCGCCAAACGCCTGGGGCCGGTCGCCACCGAAGCCCGCCACAGGCAGGTAAACCTCGGCGGAGATGGGAGCGAGCGGCCTGCCGCCAGCGGCGGCCCGGCCCACCCCGGCCGTGGGCCTTTTCGGGCAGGCCGAAGCCGGTTTTGTTGCGTGCGTGGCCGGCGGCCGTATAATTGAGGTCAGGAAGGATGGGCCGCTCATGGCGGAAAACGAACGGCAAACGGTCGTCGGGGACCTGCACCTGAGCGTGTATCTCAGGCCGCTCCATCCGGAGTTTTTCACGATTCGGGCGCGACGGGCGTTCAAGCAGGGCACCTTCGAGGCGGAGGTCTGGCTCCTGGACACCGGCCACGTCATTTCTTTCATCGACGGTGAACAGGTCGTGACCGAAGTGGTCGCGCCGCGCGACCTGCGGTTGCCGAGGCGAGGTCTGATCCGCGAGGCCAACGTCGCGGGCGAGAGGGAGCAGCGCGTCGAAGCGCGCGGGCCGATTGTCTATCGCACGGTGTATCACGTGGACGCCCAAGACCCCGCCACGTATCGCAGGGAGGTGGAGGAACTTCTGGCGGGCGCGCAGCAGGGGCACTTGTTCGTGGAGGGCCCGCGCGACCTGGGCCGCCGGGTGTTTTCTTATGCACTTCCCGAACTGCGGGTCCGCAGCCTTCTGGTCCACACGTGGCACGGGTTCCCGGCCGAGAGCACTATCCTGAAGACCCAGACACTGATTGAAGAGGCGCGAAGGTGAGAAGCATGAGGCCGGCGATTCTGGCGGGGCTGTTGGCGCTTTGCCTGAGCGGTTCGGCCTCTCCCGGCGTCCAAATGGGGGTCGTCGAGGAAAGCAAAGAGACGGAACACGCGCGGCTCAAGGCGAGAGCCGAGGTGCGTTTCAAGGCCGGCATGAAGGCCCTGGCCGCAGGGGATACCGGCCGGGCGGTGCGGACGCTCCTTTCGGTCGTCCGGATGAGTAGGATGCGCATCGATTCGCCGTACCCCGAGATGGCCTTCAATCAACTCAAGGTGCTGACCGGGCGGGCGGCGAAGGAATTGGCCGTCGCCCGTGAATTGCTGGCCGGAGAGGACCTGGAGGCGGGTTTGAAGGAACTGAAGCGGATTGTGCGGACGTATTCGGGCCTTTGGCCTGCGAAGCAGGCGGGGCGGCTGCTGCGGGGACTCAAGAGCGATCCGGGATTCCGCGGGGCGCTGCTCGCTGAGAGTCTGGCCGAGGACCTCCGGGAGGCTCAGGCCCTTGAAGAGGAGGCTGAGGCGATCCTCCATCCCTCGCCGGCGCCCGAGACCGAAGACACCGGTGCCGAAACGCCCGACGAGGACACAGGCGCCGACGCCGGCGCCCGCAAGGAGATGGCGGAGGATGAGCGGCAGGCGGAGCGTCTGGAACGGCTCGCGGAGGCATACGAGATCTACGGGCGTGTCCGCGATCTGGGTGGCGAGACGGCGCCGGCTCAGGAGGCGGCAGCCGCGATTGAGCGCCTCGAAAAGGATGCTGCGCTCATGGCCCGCATCCGCGAAATCAAGGCCGAGCGCGAGGCGAGCGAGTGGCTCGGCCTGGCGATGAATTA
>DATLBA010000138.1:0-2685 GCA_035527275.1 Phycisphaerae bacterium | reverse complement strand
AGAGCGCGCTCCCCTGTCGGGTCGCGGCTAATCATCTCGCCTCTCAACAGAGCCGCGACCGCAGGGAGCGGCGCCGTGAATCACATGAGATCGGCGAGGTTCTTTTCGAGCGCCGCGAGTGTCGCGCGGGCCTCGTCGGCTCGTGCCCGTTCGCGCTCGACGACCTCGGCGGGGGCGCGCTCAACGAAGTTGGAGTTCGCCAGTTTGTTCTCCAGGCCCTGGAGGAACGCGCGTTCCTTGGCGATGCGGTCCTCGAGGCGCCGGCGCTCGGCTCCGAAGTCAATCAGGCCTTCCAGGGGGACATACACTTCGGCCGCTGCGACGATCTCCGTGGCCGCGTGCGGCGGCTTCTCGACCTCGGGTCCGGCCGTCAGTCGCTCGACGCCCGCCAGGCGCTGGACCAACCCCTCGGCCGCGGTGAGAACCGCCGCCCGGTCGGCTTCGGTCCGCACGAGGGTCTCCGGCCGAACGGCAGGCGCCATCTGCATCTTGTTGCGGATGTTCCGGACCGCGCGGACGATGTCCATCACGACCGCGAAATCCGCCTCCGCCGGTTCGTTAAGAAGTGCGTCGGTCGGCGCCGGCCACGCAGCAACGATCAGGCGTTCGCTCGGCGGCGCGTCGGCCCGGCCCGGAAGACTCCGATCGGGCACGACCGCATTCAGCCCTTCCCATGCCGCCTCGGTGATGAACGGCACAAAGGGGTGGAGCATCCGCAGCGCCCGGTCGAGCACAAAGGCGAGGACGCACTGGGCGGTCCCGCGATCGGCCTCCTCGGCGAGGCGCGGCTTGACGGCCTCGAGGTACCAGTCGCACAGGTCGCCCCAGAAGAAGTCATAAAGGGTCATGAGACTCGCCTGGAACCCGAAGGATTCCAATCGCATGTCCAGCGCGCGCAATGTCTGCTCGCTCCGCGAGAGTATCCACAGGTCCTCCAGGCGCAACTTGTTCCTATCGAACTTTGCGCGGTCCGCGCCTTCGAGATTCATCAGGGCGAAGCGGACGGCATTCCAGAGTTTGTTGCAGAAATTCCGGCCCATGTCGAACTTGGCGCTCGTGTTGCGGCCGGTGGCCGCGTCCCTCTGGACCGGCATGCGGACGTCCTGCGTCTCGGTGGTCATGGTGGCGAGGGTGAAGCGAAGAGCGTCGGCCCCGTGCGTCGCGACGACGTCGAGCGGGTCCACGCCGTTGCCCAGCGACTTTTTCATCGGCCGGCCTTCGCCGTCCTGGATCATCGCGTGGATATAGACATCGCGGAACGGCACCTCGCCGCGGCAGTAAAGGCCCATCATGACCATCCGCGCGACCCAGAGGGTGATGATCTCGCGCGCGGTCACCAGAACGTCCGTCGGATAAAACGTCTTCAGGTCCGCCGTCTCCTGGGGCCAGCCGAGGGTCGAGAACGGCCACAGCGCGGACGAAAACCACGTGTCCAGCACGTCGGGGTCCTGGGCCCAGCCGGCGTCTTCGAGGCGCTTCGCGAGGAGCGCATTCTCCTGGGGCATGGAGACGTAGGTCCGGATCCAGCCTTTGCGCTCGGGGTCCTCTTCGACGCGGAGGAAGTACTCACCCGCCCCCGCCAGGTACTCGCCGAATCCCGGCGCGCCGGGACCGCCGACCGCCCGGTCCAGCGCCGCGCAAACCTGCGCGTCCGGGCCGCGCTCGGGGCACGGCTCGGGCCTGACGTCCGCCGGCAACTCCAGGTCCTGCGACCAGATGGGGATTCGGTGGCCCCACCAGAGTTGACGCGAGATGCACCAGTCGCGCTTCTGGGAGAGCCAGTCGAGGTAGCCCCGCGCGTAGCGCTCCGGATGGAACTTGACGCGCGGCTCGCTGCCGTCCTTGGGCTCGACGGCCTCCATCGCGCGCTGGGCCAAATCGGCCATCCGCACGAACCACTGATCCGAAAGGTACGGCTCGATGGGCGTTTTGGAGCGGTCGGAGTGGCCGATGTCGGTCTCGTAGGGCTCGACCTTCTCCACCAGGCCCCGCGCCTCAAGGTCCGCCACGACTTTGGCGCGGGCCTCGTAGCGGTCCATTCCGGCGTACGGGCCGCCGTTCTCATTAATGTGCCCGTCAGGCGTCAGAATGTTGATCATCTCCAGACCGTGCCTCAGGCCCGTCTCGTAATCGTTCGGGTCGTGGGCGGGCGTGACCTTGACGCAGCCCGAGCCGAACGTCGGGTCCACGAGTTTCCCGTCGGCGATGACGGGGATCTCGCGCTCAAGGAGCGGCAGCACCACGGTCCGGCCGACGAGGTCGCGGTAGCGCGCGTCGTCGGGATGGACGGCGACGGCCGTGTCGCCGAGCATCGTCTCGGGGCGGGTCGTCGCCACGGTCACGAACCGCTCCTTCTCGCCTTTCACCGGGTAACGGACGTGCCAGAGGTAGCCCTGGACGGTTTCGTGATACACCTCGTCGTCGGCGACGGCGGTCTGGAGGTGGGTGTCCCAGTTGACGAGCCGCTTGCCGCGACAGATGAGACCGTCTGAGAACATTTTGAAGAACGCGGCGCGGACGGCGCGAGCGCAGGTGTCGTCGAGCGTGAATCGCGTCCGCTGCCAGTCGCAGGAGCAGCCGACGCGCCTCAGTTGCTCCAGGATGAGGTCGCCGCTGCGCCGGCGCCAGGCCCAGATGCGTCGGACGAGTTCCTCCCGGCCGACGTCGCGGCGGGTCTTTCCTTCC
>DATLBA010000137.1:0-7097 GCA_035527275.1 Phycisphaerae bacterium | reverse complement strand
CCAGAAGCAGGCGTTCGAGAAAGCAGCCTGGGCGTACGTGCGCGGCGACTGGCCGGAACTGGCACAACTCGATGCGAATTGGCAAGAGAAACCCTACCTCAAAGACCTCGCCAAGTATGTCCGCAACAAAGCCGCGGGCATCCTCCGCTGGTACCTGGAAAAAGAAGGCCGAGCCGACGAAATCCGCGGCAACCCCCTCCTGGCGGGATCCTGAGACTAACCGAAAAGGAGAAATGACCATGAAGAGCCGAACGCTTGTCCTTGCAGGCCTGGCGGCACTGGCGCTGGCAGCGTGGGCGCGAGCGGCCGAGGATGCCGCCACGGGCGCCCCCGCGCCCACGGAGCCGCAGAACCGCATCATCTTCGCCGCCCCCTTCGACAACGAGACGGGCCAGGAACAGTACGACCCCGCCGGCGCCGGCCTGGGGGACCTCGTGGCCGTCCTCCTCGCCGAGCAGGAACACGTCACCGTCGTCGAGCGCCAGCGGCTCCTCGCGCTGGCCGAAGAGCAGGCCCGGTCCCTCGAAGGTCTGACCGGCCAGCCGTACGCCATCCAGGCCGGCAAACTCCTGAAGGCCGACACCGTCCTGGTAGGCCGATTGTTCCTCGTCGAGGGGAAACTGATGGTGAGCGTCAAGGCGGTGGACATCGAGACGGAGCGTGTGGCGGCGGCCGACGAACTCGCCTGTCGGCCGGAGGACCTGCCCGAGGCTGCCCTGCAACTCGCGCGCCGGCTCGCCCAGCAGATGGCCCTGCCCCTGCCGGAGATCGATCTAAAGCAGATCGACACCTCGCCCATCGCCAGCCTCCATTTCGCCAAGGGCCTCAGCCACTACTACGCCGGCAACCTGGACGAGGCCGTCATGCAGTTCATGCGCACCATGGACCTCGACCCGGACTACACGGAGGCCCATTTCTGGATGGGCATCTGCTACCAGCGCATTGGCGAACCTGAGCACGCGGTCATCGAGTGGAAAGCGTACCTCGAGCGCGATCCGAACTCGAAGCGCGCCGAGGCGGTCAGGAAACTCCTGGCCGAGGCCCAAAAGGCCGAATCCCAATCCGGCGTCGAACGCCTCGGTCCAGCGGAGAAACAGCCATGAGAACTCGCCTGGCGCAAAACGGGTGGATGTTGCCGGTCTGCCTGGGGCTGCTCTGCGCGTCCGTTGCCTCCGCCGCAACGAACGTGGCGGTGTTCAATTTTCAGATGACCTCCGACAGTCTCGATTGGCGGTGGCTCGAAAAGGGTCTGGCCGACCGCATCGCCACGGACTTTGTCCAGGCGCAGGGCCTTTCGGTCATCGCCCGCGATGAGATGCAACTGGTGGCCCAGAAAATGAACTGGGTCCCCGAGATGGCCACGACCGATGCCGCCCGCATGGGCGAAATCCAAAAGGCCCTCAAGATCGAACAACTTATCAGCGGCGTCTATGCCGTGGCCGACGACCGCATCCGCATCACTGGCCAGATTGTGGACGTCGAAAGTCGAATGGAACTAGCGCGCAGGGAGGTCGAAGGGCCGGTCGAACAGGTGCTGGACCTTCAACGCCGCCTCTCGGCGGAACTATTGGCGTGGTTCACCAAGAAGGAGCCGGCGAAGATCCTCGAAACGCTTCCCGTCTGGACGCGGAGTCTGCCGGCGGCAAAGGCGCTCTATGAGGGGATGGACCTCTACGACCAGGGGCGGTACGGGGAAGGGTGGCTGCGGTTCCGCCAGGCGTCGCGCGACGACCCGGCCTACGTCGAGGCGGTGTACTGGGTGGGGAAGATGTATTACTTCATGAACCGCTACGAGCACGCGCGGCGGTCGCTGGAGCGGTTTGTGTACATGGACATGGCCCACCCGCGTCTCGGCGACGCGATGGTGGAGTACGTGCACACGTACGAGAACTCGGCAGACGTCTCACCCGACGCGCTCCTCAGGCTCTATGAGGACTTCGGCCGCCGGTTCCCCAATGCCGAGGTGCACGTGGGCGAAGATTGGACATATTACGGCACGATCGAGGCTGATGAGTGGTTCAAGTACAAATCAGCGCAGTTGCTCGGCCAGATCGGGAGACATAAAGAAGCGGCCCTCATGACACGTCCGGCGATGGATGGAAAGGGCGCTCCGAACTGGGGATACGGTAGCGGCGCCCCGTTTTGCCTCCTAAACGTGCTTCAGCATCATGCGCTCACAGGCGAAACCTTCGAGCCGAGAACCTTGGCGGGAAAGAAGTGGACCATGTGCTCCGAACCGGTTCTTTCTTTCGCCGCCGATGCGCGCCCCCTGGTTCAAAGTCTGACGGAGCCGACACGAATCCTAGGCGAGGAGCGGAGGAACCTGGACAAACAGGCACTCTTCGACCAGGGGTGGGTTTTGATTCCGATGATCCTGGCGGCGCCCGGCGGCTATGTCTTCGAATCGGTACGCTTCTATGCGATCGCAGAAGGGGGAGATGATGGCCGAATGGAAGTTGTCGTCTCTCTGCCTGGCGCCTCCGGTACCTCTATTATCTACCGTTACCTCGACCGTTACCTCGAGCCAGCCATAAGCGAGGACCTTTCCGTGGCGTGCCGCGAGGGCGTTCTGTGGAAGAATACGCCGCGCACAGGCCTGCTCATTGTCAACTGCGGTATCTCTGTGAAAAGTCCGCAAAGCGACCCCATTGTCGTGACCGGCGTCCGGGTGGAACCGACCTTGAAGCGCATCGCCGACCCGGGGGCGATTGACGTCCAATGCCAGGACAGCTGCCGCTTTCGTGTGGACGTGGACGGGGCCTTGGGCCGATGGTTGCCGGGACTGGTCGGGCCTCTCGCGCCGGGCGAACACACGGTCCGGCTGTCTCCGGTCGAAGGGGGAACGCCCTACGGGGACTGGGAAACCAAGGTCGTCGTCGAGGCGGGCAAGGTCACGCCGGTGGCCGGCCGCTTGCCGTGGCAAGCCGCAAGTCCGTGGTCCTCCTGGAAAACAGCCTGGGTCGGGAGGGACTACCCCGGCTACGACTTGTACCCGCACAAAAGAAGCAGTGCGCCTGCGATGCAGGCGGACGAGGGCGCCGTTCGTCTCGTTTGGGCCCATCGGGGTGACCTCTGGTCCTCGGCGAGCACGGACAGCGAGCGGTTCTCGCCTCCCAAGAGGCTGGACCTGCCGGTTTCCAGCGGATGGAATGAAACGTCCCCTGCGTTGATGCGCGACGAGTCCGGCCGATTTCTCTTGACGTTCCTTTCCATTCGCGACGCCCGGCATCGGAGTTTGCCGTACCTCTGTTGGTCCCGCGACTTTGTCCACTGGAGCGCGCCGGCGCTCGTTTTTGACGAAACGGTCACAAACTACAGCGTCATCCAGGACCGTCGCGGGCGGCTCGTCTGGGTTACTGCCGAAGAGAAGGGAGGTGCGCGAATAAGGGTCAGCCCGGACGGCTATCGATGGGAACAAGCGGCCTGTCTGACCCCGCCCCATCAAGACGGTATCGTCCGAAATGTGGAGGTCTTTGAATTGGAAGACGGCCGACTCGAAATCTATCTGGTGGAGACGGTTTACGATAAAGCTTGGCTTCCGCAGTGGTACGTCCTGCGGTATGTTGCACGCGATGCTGAAACGTGGTCCGAGCCGGAAACGCTTGCAGAGTTCGCGCCGCCCGATAGGACTGAGGGCGATGAGTGCACCCTCCACGTCGCGCGGGGAGAAACCGGCCCGATTGTCCTGGCGCAACTGTACAAGTTGCCCGGGATCGGGTGTCGAACCGTGGTTCTTGAACAGGACCAGGCCGGCGCATGGTGCAAGCGGCCCGAGACGAGGAGCCTTATGTCGGGGCCGTACTCGTTTACCTTTCAACCAGGCCTGGGCTACTTGATCGCATGGACGTCAGGAGAGGGGCAGAGATGGTGGCCGCATCCGAATTACGGGCCGTATGTCCTGTGCGGCTCCAGCCTGGATCCCTTGCGTCGGCCTCAGGCCGAATTGCCCATGCCCAAGGAGCCTGAACGACCGCCTAACAATAGCCCCGTATCAATAATCGAAATGGGTTCAGACGGGTCTATTACCGAGTCGTATATCTCGGCGGAGCCGGAGGGTTATGAGGAGGTGAAACCGCCGGAGCCCGCCGCCGGCGCTCCCGTAGGAACGCTCGCGTACGCTCCGGCACAGTCGCTCAATTTTGATGTAGCCTATAGGCCCATCCAAGTGGACGGTTCGCAGAACTTCCGGAAGCCCGCATCGGGCTCGGGCACCGTGAATCCGAACGCGCTGGTTTTCACCGCGAAGCGCCCCCATATAACATTGGCCTTTGCGTTGGATTCTGAGAAGCCCGACTCCCAGCACTTCGATGTCCTCCGAATCGACACCACGGGCAAGGGCGATTTCCACGACGCGGCTGTTGTGCGCCGGACGGGCCTATCCGGCGCCGGTGGAAAAGAGTTTTCATACAACTTTGGATGGGAAGACGTACCACTGACTTTCGGCACGAGAAAGGTCCCGGCGCGCGTTTGGGCGTCCTACATCGAGGACGAGTCCCAGTATGTGTACGTCCGCATCGGCACCTGTGCTGTTGGAAGGTGCCGTTTCGGCGAGAAGGTTTACGAAATTCACCTCTATGACGGCACTTGCAACCTCCGCGTGGATGACGCGACCAAACCGCTCTTCACCGGCGGGGCCCGGCTTGCCGAGGCCGGAGTCGGCGACTCCATCTACGTGGATATCGGGAACGGCGCCGAGGAGTATGCGGCCCAGGCATTCTACGGCCACCCCATTCTGGTGGACGGCCGATGGTGGACGGTGAAAGTCACCGAAGACGGCACGAAGGTCTCCGCCGAACCCTACGACAGTCCAACCGGATTTGTCCGCATCCATCATCCCTTCTGGCGGGCATGGCTGGCCGATGAAAAATCGCTGCTCGTCCTGCAGGGTGGCCCCGAGCCCGTGCCGGTCCCCGTCGGACGCTACACGATGAACAGATATATCGAGTGGCCTGCGGACCAAGACAAAGGGGCGTTTCAAGTCAGTCTCTCGGCTCAATCGCTCCGCGGTACCCAGGTTCTTAACATCGCCGCAGGCCAAACACAGGAGGTGGTCATCGGTTCGCCCCTGAAGGCGGTGGTTGGTGCACGACGGAACGGCGACAACATTCTTTTCGATGTAAACTTTGCAGATATGGCAGGCAGAACTCCTCTCTACAGACAAGGTCCGCACGGAAACTGGAACCCGGAAGCCGTCCTCACTCTCTACGATTCTTCCGGGAAAGCGGTGGGACGTGTAACGAGAAAACTTGGGTC
Organism: Phycisphaerae bacterium; assembly: GCA_035527275.1. Taxonomy (GTDB): domain Bacteria; phylum Planctomycetota; class Phycisphaerae; order FEN-1346; family FEN-1346; genus DATLBA01. The sequence continues at coordinate 1,844 of DATLBA010000137.1, read as the reverse complement.
GCTCTACAATGAGGGGTGGAAGATTCCCTATGGCTTGAGGGGAACATTCCGCGCCTCGATGGAGTGTCCCTCCGATCCCTTCGTCGTGGAGTATGAACCCGCGACCTTTACCATCGAATGAGATCGCTGATGAGGCTGATGCGATGAGAGTCATGCGACGCCACGCTACACTCGCGACAATTCTCATCCTGTTCTTCTCGGCCTCCGAAGCCAAAGGTGAGAGGTTCGGCTCCTCTTGGGGATGTCATTGCTTTCCCGCCCCCCGTGGCGACCGAATAGTAAGGCCCGGAAGCCTTGCACACCAGAGACGGGGGGCCTTGGCAAAGTAGACTATGCGAAATTTTCGGTAGCCACACATCTTTGCTTGACTCGTCGGGCGCGGCGGAGGATGATGAGAGCGAGTCCGGGGGGAAGCCCTTCCCGTTCCGCCCGCGGACTTCCGGGAACCGGCTGCATTCTCGTGCGTCTATAAGCCTGAGGGAGGTTCGAACATGCGGTCCGCTCTCGGCTTACTCGCGGTGGCAGTTTGCTTCCTGTGGGCGTCTTCCTGCCAGTCCCCGGTGGACCGGGGGGTGAGCCCGTATGTCTTCGAGAAGGTGGAGTGCGAGGTCCGCGCAATGGGGGAGGAGCCGCTCGGCAAGGTCCGGGCCGATCTGGTGGTCCGGGCCTACAAGGCCGATCTGCGGATTCCGCTCTTGCCGCGCGATCTTGCGCTCCAGCGCTGGCAGGCGTCGGGCGCTGAGGTCGTGGCGGAAGCGGGCGGCTACGTCCTCTGGGTCCGCCAACCCGGGACCTATCGCCTGACCGCCGAGTTCCTTTTGCCGCGCACGTCGCCCTCGCCGGGCCTGGAACGGATTCTCCTGCCGATTCCCATTGCGACATCGAGCGCGATCACGGTGGTGCTGTCGGCCGGGACGGGTGAGTTTGTGGTCTCGCCGGCCGGCGTGGTCACGGAGGACAAGGTGGTCGGGGCGGAACGGCATGTGCGGGTGCTCGCGCCGGCGGCGGATTGCGTGGGCCTCGTTTGGGAGAAGACCGCGGGGGTTGCCGCGCAGGAAGCCGCGTTCTTTGCGCGGACCGAAACGACGGTCCACATCGGGCGCGGGCTCGCTCTCCGCAACGAGCAGATCACGTGCCGGGTCCAGAAGGGCGAGATCCGTTCGGTCCGGCTCGAGATGCCGGCAGGCGTTCTGGTGCGGCACGTGGAGGGGCCGGACGTTCTGCGGTGGCAGTTGGAAGACGGGGGGCGGGCGGCCGAGGCGACCTTGGCGCGGAAGGTGAAGGACGCGACGCGCCTGTCGGTCCGTGCCGAGCAATCGCTCGGAGCGGGGGAGGCCGCGGTCGCCGTCGCGCCGGTCGTTGTGAGCGGCGCGCAACTCCAGGAGGGGACGCTGCGCCTGGAGCCGGGCGCGGACCTGATTCTGAGCGAGACCGCCGTCGTCGGCGCGGCGCGCTGGGGTGAAGCGGCTCCCGGCGAGGCGCGGTCGCTGGATTATGGGTACGCGCGGCTGCCGGCGTCGGTGACCGTCGCCATTCTCGAGCGCGAGCCGAAGGTGGCCGTCACGACGGAGAGCCTGGCCGTCATCGAGGCGGGCGTGCTCACGCTCGAGACTCACCTCCACTACCAGGTCCAGATGCGCGAGATTCGAAGCGTCTCGATGGGGATTCCGCCCGGGGCGACGGTCCTGGCGGTCACCGGTCAAGGCGTGCGCGACTGGGAGTTGGCCGGCGGCGACCGGCTGACGGTTCGCTTCGCTGAGGCTGTGCGCGCCGAGGCCGACTTGGTCGTCCGCCTCCAGGACAACCTGCGCGTGATGAACGGTATCGCGATCCCGCGCCTGCAG
>DATLBA010000136.1:0-12045 GCA_035527275.1 Phycisphaerae bacterium | reverse complement strand
TGCGCCGCCATCGCGGGCCTTGAGACGTATCCTCAATGGTTATCCCGGCGTTGTCCAGTTGCGCTCTTATGGCATCGGCGGTTTCAAAGTCCTGGGCATTGCGTGCGGCCTCTCTCTGCTGAAATAGGATGTTGACGACGCTGGTCAGCAACTTCTCCGTCGATTTGTCTTCTTGATGCCCGAACGCGAACCCGAGGACATTGCATGCCATGGCCTCAAAGGAATCGCGAAGCCGCTTGACCAGCCAGCGGTTGGGAGGGCGAAGGATGGTTGCGATAGCCTCCCGCAGAATGACGCCCTGGACCTCAAAGACTGCAGCGAGTGCACCCGGCGTTCCGAAGTCGTCATCCATGGCTTCTTGGAACTTCCCCTCTGCTTCCTGTAATCTCTCCATTGCACGGGTGTCTGTAGGAGGTTCGCCTTTCCATTTCACGCCTTTCGCCTCAGTGGGTATCGTGTCCAGCAAAGGCCGGTCCACGGCGTCCGCTTCGAGGCTTGCGATGTTCTCAAAGGCCCTGGATAGGCGCTCATAACCCGTGGCCGCGGCACCGATGGCCTCCTCCGAAAAGTCGGTCGGGCTGCGGTAATGGCTCTGGAGGATAAACAACCGCAGCACCATCGGGTCCCATTTCTCGTAGGCGTCGCGCAGGGTCAGGAAGTTGCCGAGGGACTTCCCCATCTTCTTTCCCGCCACGGTCACCATGTTGTTGTGGAGCCAGTATTTGGCGAATCCCGGCGCGCCGGGAGTGGCGGCCTCGGCCTGGGCGATTTCGTCCTCGTGGTGGGGAAACTGGTTCTCGATTCCCCCGCCGTGGATGTCGAACGTCTCGCCGAGATACTTCTGGCTCATCACGGTGCACTCGATGTGCCAGCCGGGATACCCCATGCCCCAGGGGCTGTGCCACTGCATGATGTGTCCCGGCTCGGCGCGTTTCCAGAGGGCGAAATCGGCGGGGTGCTTCTTTTCGGGGTTCGCTTCGACCCGCGCGCCGGCCCGCATCGCCTCCACGCTTCGCCCGGACAGTTTCCCGTAGGCCGGCCAACTCGCGACGTCGAAATACACCGACCCGTTCGCTTCATAGGCGTGGCCCGTCTCGATGAGGCGCTTGGTGTGCTCAATCTGCTCGATGACGTGGCCGCTTGCGCGGGGGCTGATGTCCGGCCGAAGGGCGCCGAGAGCGTCCATGTCCTCGAAGTATCGGCGGGTGAAGCGTTCGGCGATTTGCATCGGATGCACCTTCGCCGCCTTGGCTTCCCGTTCGACCTTGTCCTCGCCCGCGTCGGCGTCGTCCGTCAGGTGGCCTACGTCCGTGATGTTCTGGACGTAGCGGACCTTGTAGCCGAGGTAACGCAGATACCGCACGATGATGTCGAAGGAGATGTAACTTTTGGCGTGTCCGAGATGGGTGTCGCCATACACCGTCGGTCCGCAGACGTACATGCCGACGTGGGGTGGATTGATGGGCTCGAACTTCTCGCGCGCGCGAGAGAGGGTGTTATAGACGTGCAAATTGTTTTCGCGAAGCGTCACGCCCACCTCCGGACAACGCGGCGGCCCCGCATTAGGCGGGCCGGCTAAATGCGTTCGAGCACGACGGCGGCCTGGGCGGCGATGGCCTCGCCCTGGCCGATGGGCCCGAGGCCCTCCAGCGTCCGTGCCTTGAGGCCCACGGCGTCGGTGTCGAGTTTCAGCAGTTCGGCCAGGCGTTTGCGCATCGCCTGTTTCGAGTCACCCAGTTTCGGCTCTTCCAGAAAGACGTTCACGTCGGCGCTTGCGACCCGCCACCCGGCCTCGGCCGCCATGGCCAGCACGCGCTCGAGGATGCGGCTCGAGTCGGCGTCCTTCCACGCCGGGTCGGTGTCCGGAAAGTGTTCGCCGAGGTCGCCGCGCCCCGCGGCACCGAGGATCGCGTCGGCGACCGCATGGAGGACCACGTCGCCGTCGCTGTGCGCCTGGGGTCCGTGCGTATGCGGCACTTCGACGCCGGCGATCACCAGCCGCCGCCCTTTGACGAGGCGATGGACGTCGAATCCCAGCCCCACCCGAACCGGCGCTGCCAAAGCCTGTGTTCCTGTAATAGGACCTTTTCCCGGCACGGCGTCACCTGCCTTCGGCGGGCTCGAACGGCGTGCGCTTGCGAAGTTTATCCGGGGCGGCGAGGCATTTCAACGGCAAATAGAGCAAAACGGGCTGGGCCGGGCGCCTTTGAGTGCGCCCGACCCAACCCGTGTCTTGGCGAATCCGATGTGGCCGCCTATTTGCCCGTCAGGGCCTTGATGCGTTCGCGCGCCTTGGCCGCCTGTTCAGGGTCCTTCGCTTTGCGGAGAACGGCGTTGTAAAGTTCGACGGCCTTGATTCGGTTTTTGAGGCGTTCCTCGTAGATTTTGGCGGCGTTGAGGCGGGCCGGATGGTCCGTGTCGGGGTTCCATTCCCAGCACCGCTGATAGGCCAGAACGGCCCGGGCCCAGTCCTCGAAGTACCAACCGCCGTAGATCTCGCCCATCTGGAAGGCCGTATCGTCCACCTTGTCGCTCTCGGGATACCTCTCGATGATGGTCTGGAACTTCTGGAGGGCGATCTTCAGGTAATCCTCCTTCCCCGGTGGGAAGGCGGGGTAGTTTTTAAAATGCAAGCCTTCCTCATAGAGTTGGTCGGCCGCCGCGATGCGCCGCCGCGGTCTCAGGTCCGGGCCGGCCACTTCCGGGGCCGTCAGGTATCGGACCTTCGGCACCTTCTCGAACGCTTCGAGTTCGGTGTTGGCCCACTCGAGTTTGTAGACCTTCCCGTGCTCCAGGTAGTAGTCCTTGAGGGCCTTGATGGCCCTTTCGTAAGCCTTGCGGGTGCGGGTGACTTCCTCGGCAAGGCCGAGTTCGCCCATCCCGGTCAGGTCAATGTCGGGCTCCGGCTCGATCTGAGCCTCGACGGCCTCGGCCTGGATCTCCTCAGGCTTCGGCTCCGCTTCGGGTTCCTTGATTACGGCCGTGACCTCTTCGGGCACCTCGGGCGTGGCGACTTCGGCGGGCTCGGCCTCAACTTCCGGCTCGGGCTCTTCGGCAGGTGCCTCGATGGCGGCTTCCTCGCCGGGCTCTTCTGGTTCTTCCTCGACGGGTTCCTCCGCGGCCGCCTCCGGCGCCGGTTCTTCAGCGGGCGCCTCGGCCTCTTCCGCGGCCGGTTCCTCCGGCGCCTCGGTCGGTTCTTCTTCCGGTGCTTCGGCGGGTTCTTCTTCCGGTGCTTCGGCGGGCTCTTCCGCCTCCGGCTCGGCCGGCGTTTCTTCGGCGGCCTCGCCTTCGTCTTCAACAGGCGGAATCGGTTCGGCGGTCGTCGGCCGGTCCGGCTTCAGTTCCACCGGCGGCAGGACGAACTCCTCCGCCTGCGCGAAAGCGTCTCCCGCGGCCCAAAGCACAACTGCCGCAACAGTCAACAGTATAGTGAGCCGGCGCATGGGTAAGCCCTCCATCCGATTTGCGAGATGGCCCCTTTCGGTCTGCGCGCACGCGCAAACCCCTCTACGTGCAATAGTTCATTAGAAACGCCTCCCGTCCGGGCGTCAAGCAAAAATCGGGGCCGATTTCCGCGTGGGGTGTGGCAACGATTTCTGGCATCAGGCGGCGCCCCGCGTCCCCGCCTGTCGGTCGGAGACCCCATCTGACAAGGGGAAGCGGTCTTCGACTTTCGGGGGGACACCCCGCGGTGAAAACGGCGCGCGGACGCATGGAGGGGCGCCAATATGACAGGGCCAAAAAGGGGGCAAAAGGGGCTAATTTAGGTCCAATTCCGACAAAAAACGCGAAAAAAGTTGAAAAAAGCGACCGAAAAAGCCTCGCCCATCTTAACATTTAGGCCCTCGAACCGGCCTGGCGCCAGCGCCAGGCCCGATTCGGCCTCCAAAACCGGCCAATCGGCCCAAATTCCACCCAAAATCGCCCGCCAACATATCGGCCATGCGCAATATGTCCAACCGGCCGCGAGCGCCCAAACGAGCGGCCCGCCCAGGGGCTTGCAAAGGGCGCCGTGGTCGCTAGGATGAGGCCGCTTGGTTGCCCGCCTGCGGGCAGAGAAGCCTACGGCGGAGGCCCGGCGGTCCGGCGGGCGGGTCTGGAAGGCGGTGCGTGATGCGGCATGATGCAGCAGGTCGGGTGGACCTTGAGGCCCGGTACGGGGAAGTCAGGAGTTGGTTCAGCCCGGATGGGCTTCAGCGGGTGCTTGGTCCGGCTCGGAGCGAAACGGAGCGGATCGCCCATGCCTGGCTTGCGAAGGGCGGTAAGCGCTGGCGGCCGCTACTCGTCGTGTGTGTCTTCGATGCGGTTTGCGAGGCGCCGGGCGAACCCTTGCCTGAGGGTCTTCGGGAGGCCGCCGTCGCGGTCGAGTGTTTCCACAAGGCGTCGCTGATTCACGATGACATCGAGGATCACGACTCACGGCGCTACGGGGAGAAAACCCTGCACGAGCAGTACGGTGTGCCGGTGGCGCTGAACGTGGGCGACTTTCTCCTCGGCGAGGGGTACCGGTTGCTCGCGGAGGCCGAAATGGGCGGCGAGCGCAAGGCGCGGATGCTGCGTGCTGCGGCATGGGGCCACCGGAACCTGTGCATCGGCCAGGGGGAGGAGTTGGCGAGTCGTCGGCACGGCCGACCGGCCACATCGGCCGAGGTGATCGGTATTTTCCGCCGAAAGACGGCGCCGGCGTTTGAGGTGGCCCTGCGGCTGGGGGCCGTGTACGCCGGGGCCGACGAGGGCCTGTGGCCGGCGCTCGATCGGTATAGCGAGTGCTTGGGAATCGCGTATCAGATCCGCGACGACCTGGCGGACGTGTCCGGGCGAAGCGAAGTGGAAGAGGGCCGCACGTCGCACGCATCGATTCTCGAGGCCCTCGCGGGCGAACGGGCGGACATGGACACTGAAGCCGCCGCGCAAGAGATGCTGGGCGTCTATCTGAAAGCGGCCGCGGATTCTCTCGAGGCGCTGGATCATCCGGTGCTGCGGGGCCTGCTTCGTCGCGTGCTCGGCAAGATGTTCGGCGAGAGCGACGTGGGGCAAGCGTCCGGCGGCGAACGTCGAACGACAGGTTGCCAGCGTCCGGGCCAGAGTGTGACTCTTTTGCCTGTTAGGGGGCACTCTACGAGTTAATGGCGGAGCGTAATGGCCTGTAGCGCGGCCATACGCCCGCGTTACAACCGAGGGCAGACGTGGCCCAGCGGTGAAGGTCGGCCGCCGCCTGATGATGCCAGAATACGTGGTCGCACCCCTTTTGGGGGAAACTCCTGAACGTTTTATTTGACAGGGGCCGGATTTCATTCGATAATATAGTAGGAAGGCGCCTGGTGGCGAGTGTGCAGAAAATCGTATTGGTAGGGGAGGGATTACGGAAAGGAGGTGGCCCGGGTCAGCCGAAACACACAGGAAGACGCGATTGACGTATTCGGCCTTATTTTTATTTTCCTTTGGAAAAGGCGCTTGGAGAGCGCCAAGCACGGAGGACTTGAGATGAAACACAAGGGCTTTACGCTGGTTGAACTGCTGGTCGTGATTACCATCATCGGGATGTTGATCGCGCTCCTGATACCGGCTGTGTTCGGTGCCCTGGAGACGGCCCGTCGGATGCAGTGCGCGAACAACCTGAGCCAGATCGGCAAGGCGTGCCAGGCATTTGCCGCAAGCAACAAACAGGCGTGGCCGGATGTGCTGTCCAGGGCCGACGACGCGGCCAACTGGGCCAACATCGGCGGGACGCGCGACGACACGACCGGTGCCGATGTCGCGGGGGATGTTGAGTCCAACACGGCCAACTTCTGGCAGCTCATCAGGACCGGGTATGCGGATAACCCGGCGCTTTTCGTGTGCCCGTCCCAGGGTAGCCACGTGGAGGATACGAGTGCCGCCGATTACAACGTGGTCCGGGATTTTTGGAAACCGGAGAATGTGAGTTACTCATACCAGAACGTGGCGGGCCCGTATCGGCTCACCTCGTCCGCGAGCTCGATGATGCCCGTGGCGGCCGACGCCAACCCTCAGCGGTTCGACATGGCTTTGGCGGTCGCGGACCTTGGCACAACGGACATCAATTATGAGGTCTCGGACTGGGGAACGCTCGGCATCCCCGCCTCTAACATGTGGAAACTGAACTCCCCGAACCACAAGTTCAAAGGGCAGAACGTCCTCTATCTGGACGGCCACGCCGAGTTTGAGAACAACCCCTATTGCGGCGTCAAGTATGACAACATCTGGACCAAGCGGGGGACGACTCAAACCATGCCTACGCCGGCTGAGCAAGACGCTGGCGGCCCGGCTCTCGTCGCCATCTATGAAGGCAACGTGGACGCGGCCTCGTACGACGACACAGCTGGAACAGGTGGAACTGTATTACTAGATGTCGGCAACCGCGAAGATTCGTTCCTCGTGCCGTAAGTGGATGCCGGACAGGCGCTTCGGGCGGCCCCGAATCGGTCATCGGGGCCGCCCTTCCTTTTTTACCTTTTGCCGGATGCTCGCGGCGGGCGGGGTGCGGCCCATCCGCCGGCGCGGCGCTCTTGGGCGGTGTGGCGGCGGGCGTCTTTGGCTCGTGGTGCGAGAGCGCCATGCGGAAACCGGTGTGCGCTGCCCCGCGTATAGGCTTTCAGTACCGCAGGCCCTGGAAGAGGCGCATGCGGCGAGTGAGGTCCATCGCCTCGTAGCGGCACATTTCGTGGCAGCAGAAACAGAAAATGCACTTCCCATAATCAATGACCGGCCCGTGGTGTTCCGTCATAGTGATGGCTTCGACGGGGCACGCCTCGGCGCATGAGCCGCACTTGACGCACTTCTTGCGCCGGACGGTCGGTTGGGTCACGATGACATAGGTAATGAGCCGGCTGACGGCTGCGCCCAGCCACAGGCCGATCATCGGGACCTTGAACTTCGGCACGACCTCGAACGGGCCTTCGATGTTGATTTGCGCGAGGTCGGCCGGTCCGAGGCCGCGCTCTTCGGCGATTCGCAACGTGGGGATGCTTCTCGGCTCCAAACCCATCATCGCGGCCATGACGGTATCCAGGGCGACGGCGTTGTCGGACGCCAGCACCCGGCCGAGGCGGCGTGGGCGGCCGCCCGACGGCCCCTGGCCCTCCATGGCGACCACCGCATCGAGGATCGTGAGATCGGGCGGGCGGACCTGATAGACGTCCACGATGGCCCGGGCGAAGTTCTCCGGTCCCCGGGCGTCGCGGTGCAGGCGCGTCTTCTCGCCTCCCACGAGGTGACCGAAGGCGTTCTTGACGCCGCCCGTGATGACGGTGGCGACGTGGGTTTTCATTTTCGGCAGGCTGACGATGCAGTCGGCGTCGAGGACCTCTTTTGAGAAGGCGAGGCGGTCGGCAAAAGCGGACGCCACAGGGACCTTGACGGGCGAGGCGCCGAGGTTGACGAACCGGTCGCCGGCGGCTTCGAGGATTCCCGCGACGCGGGCGGCGTGCTCGTTCGACCCGTAGGCCCGCATGCCGGGATTGTCGCCGACCCAGACGCGCCCGGCCCCGCGTCGCTCGAGCGCGCGGACCGTTGCGCCAACGAGGCTCGGATGCGTGCAAACGTGCCTTTCGGGCGGGACGGCCCCCAGGATGTTCGGCTTGACCAGAACGGTTCGGCCTTCGACGACCGGTCGAAAGTCGTCGAATGCCCGCTCGACCGCATTCTCGACGTCGGCGTAGTCCGCCTCGTAGATTGTCACGCGCGCCACGGCGAGGCTCACCTCAGAATAAAGTAGCCGTGCCCGACGATATCGAAGACCTTTTTCTCGAGGATTTGGAGGCCCGCCTTGGCGAACATTTCGCGCCATCGCGGGGCCTCGGCAATCGTCTGGTTCGTCAGGTCGTGGAATAGATGGTGTTCGAGGAAGGCGGTGGGTCGGCGGCGCAGTTTCTCGTGAGGCTGCTTGCAGAATTCGCCGACGTAAAGCAGGGCGTTTGGAAACTCGCTTCGGAGTTTCTTGAGGAGCCCGACGACCGTTTCCTCGCCCTCGGACAGGTACTCGTGATACGTGTCGACGGCGGTGACGGCGTCGATGTCGGGGCGCTCGCGCGCCAGGTCCTCCAGGTGAAACATGTCGGCCTCGCGGACTTCAATGCGGTCGGCGTGAGGCGAAGCGGCGAGAACCTCTTTCGCGTATGCCACCGTCGGGGCGTCCACGTCGATGCCGACAGCGCGGAGGTTAGGGCACGTCTCGCAGAGGTAGAACAGGAACGCCAGGTCGCCGCACCCGAGGTCCAGGACGAGGCGCGCGCCGTGGCGGCGGAGCATGTCGGCGAGGACGGGATAGGGGAGGTTGCGGCAAAGTTGGCCGCTGCCGCGACCCACGTATTTGCCAAGCCGCTGCACGTCGTCGGGGTATTTCATGCGGCCGCGCAGCATGGCCTCGAGGTTTGAAAAGATCGGCTCATAGGCGTAGGTCAGTTCAAAGAAGCCGCGCGGCTCGTCCGTGAGGTTCTTCAGTTTCGGAAGCACCCGGACCTCGCCTCCTTCGACTCGCACGAGGCTGAGGCCGTCCAGGTAGTTCAGGAGGCTTTCCAGGACGTGCCGGTCCAGGTGATGATCGGCGACAAGGCGGTCCAGCGTGACGCGGTCCTCCTCGAGCAGCCGGTCGAGGACACCGGTTTCCAGCAGGGCCCACAGGCATGAGCAGACCGCGTAGCCGCGCACGTGGGGCAGCGCCTCATCGAAGCGCTTCTTGGTGCGGACCGCCTTCGCGAAACCCAGCAGGCGGATGATTTCAAGGGCCTGGCTCATGAGCGGGCCCCCCGACGTTCGAGTGGCGGCGGGCGGCTATCGGCAGGCTCCGCCGGGGAGGTTCCTTCACCACAATCCCGATGTACATCGGGACTCCCGACAGGATGCCGCGCACCAGGCACTTCGCGCCGGAGGACGTCGCAGGTTATGACCTTTAGGCGCATCAGGTGTTGGCTCCTTCGTCCCGCCGAGCGAACTTGGCGGCGTGCGGTCCGTAGCAGGCGCGGACGTTGAATCGGCGTTCGAATTCCACATCGTTTGCCAGGAACTTGTGCTTGTATTGTTCGGCGCGTCCGCTCTGTGCTTCGATGGCGCGCGTATCGTAGGTCCGCCAGGTGCCTCGGGGGAGCACCTTCACGTGCACCGCGTTGAGCCGCCCGCTCTTGCGCTTCGTTTCGTATTCCATGTTAAGTGCCTGAAGACTCCGGTCAACCTCGGCGGCCAGGCGGCCCGCGCTTACCGCGCTCACCTCGTCCTCCTCGACGAGAAGGCTGTAATGGGGTACGGTGTCCCATGTGGGGCAGAGGCAGTAGTTGCGGACGGGGAGGCTGAGCCGCATCACGGCGTCGTTCGTGGCCCTTGTGACCTGGTATTCGGTCAGTTTCTCGCCGGCCAGGTTAGAGACGTGCTCGCCCTTGTTCAGGAATCGGATGACGGGGGCGGGTCCGAGGCGGTCCACCACCTCGACCAGGTCGTGGATATTGTACCGGAAGAGGCCTCCCGGTGTGGTCAGGATGAGGAAGTATTTTTTGCCTGGTTCGGTTTCGTGTGCGAGCAGCGCGGTGGGGTTTTCGGCGTCGATTTCGGCCTCCGGCACAAATTCAAAGAACGTTCCCGTTGGTTCCAGGATACCGGCGGAATCTTCGGTTTCGAGGGGGATCGAGACGCGAGCCTCCGAGGCGACGAGGCCGATGTCGCGTATCGGGGCCTCGCCCCAGTATTTCGGCATTTCGCGGAGGTACAGGCTCAGCGTGCCGCCTTTCCACGTCCCGATGAGCGGCAGGTGCCAGACGTCTTTCGGGTAGAGGCGGCCGGTGGTTTGGATGGCCGCTTCCAGTTCACGTGCTCGCCGCGGGTTGGCTTTCAGGCGGCTTTCAACGCGGCTTCGGTGGGGTTCGTCCAGGGCCACGTTCCGGGTCAGCGTGCCGTCCGCCAGGTCGCGGACCAGGTCTTCCTTGTGCTCGTCCATCGTTCGGGCCAGGTTCAGCAGCGTGCTCGGATTGGCGGTGACCGGCATCACCCATCTGTCGTGGAGGCCCAGGCGGCAGGCGAGGTAATACTTACTGGCGGTGTCGCCGGCGTAAAGCGCCTCAATCGGCAAGACGTACAGCCACTTGACGACGCGGCGCTGCATGTGCGCCGTGAGACCCGACATCGCGCCGGCGGGTTTTCCGCACGGCGTGATTTGTTCGTCCATGCGGCTGGCGATCTGGAGGATTTTGGCGCCGAATGCCTCACGGTGGTCGCGCAGCGCGTGAGCCCCCCAGAGATGCCAGCCGCGCCGGAACGCCTTCAACAGGGCGTCCGTTACGGGGAGATACTTGGGCGATCCCGTGGTGCCGCTTGTCATGCAGAACATGTGGATGGGCGTCCCGCGGGGGAACAGGGCGTGTGTCTCGCCTCGTGCGACCCGCTCGACGTAAGGCCTGGCCCGCTCGTATCCGGCAATCGGGAGGGCGGCACGGAAGTCCTCCAGGGTCCGGACGCGGCCCAGCGAGAAGTCGCGGCCGAAGTCGGTCCGCGCGGCGTCCACCAGGAGGTGGTCCAGCAGGCGTGCCTGGACCGCAGGCGTGTGCTGCACGGCCTTCATCCAGCGGGCGGCCTCGCGGCTTGTCCGGAGGCGCAGCGGCGTCCACGCCAGGCGCCGGAGCCGGATTATAGGCGGCGTGTTCATGGCAATCGCTCAGCCCGCCCCGCCTATCCGTCTGTCGGGTCGGACGTCGTCGGCGCTTTCGGCCGCCGACAGATGACGGGAGAAAAACGCGGTGATTCGTTCCGCGTATTGCTTGGGGTCGCTCGCCACGGCCTGATTGTGCTTGGCCTCGGGGCAGATCCAGAGATCCTTCTCGCCCGGTTTCAACTCGTACAGGACGCGCACCTGTTCGGGCAGCACGTAGGTATCGCGTTCGCCGCAGATGAACAGCGCCGGGACCGCGCCGAGTTTCTCGAGCGCCTTGCGCGTGCTGGGGAAGCGGCAGCGGCACTTCAGTTCGACGTAAAGCAGTGTGAGCGCCCGCAGGAATCGGTACACGAAGTTCGGGTGGTTCGCCTTGGCCAGGTTAATCCGCGAGAAGATCTGCGCCCACCGTTTCATCAATTCCTCGATACTGTAATCGGTGGAGAACACGCCGTCCAGGACAAGACACCGGACGAAGGGATTGAGGGCGGCGGCCATGACAGCGGCGGCGGCGCCGCGGCTGACGCCCAGGATGCCGATGCCGGTTCGGCTGACGTCGCAGCGGCTCCGGACGTAGGCAATCGCCGCTAGAACGTCGTTCACCTCGTGGTGGCTGGGCCAGTGGCGCGGTTCGAAGTGCGGCGGGGTGAAACTTGCCCCGTGGCCGCGAAAATCGAACGTAAACACGGTGAATCCCGCTTCGACGAGCGGACAGGCGTAGCGGCCGGCGCTGGCCATGTCGCTGGCGAACTCGTGGCAGAAAATGACGGTCCCGCGGTCTGGCCCCTGCCCCGGCGGGTTGATGAACATTCCCCGAAGCGTCCAGCCGTCGCGGCTGGGGAAACTGACGACCTCTCCTTCGGGCGGGTCGTAATTGTGCAGCGTCGCCGGGACCGGCAGCGGCGTGTCCAAAAACAGGTTCACCGTCAGACGCAGATACTTGGCCAGAACCGAGACGAAAAGGATGACGACGACGGCGATGACAGCCGCCACAAGGATCGTCGGCCAACGGTCCGCGAGCCAACCCGCCTCGGAAGGCGCCGGCGTGCCGGCGGCGGCCAGCGCCATCGCTACGTTTGCGATAAATGTCCCCGCTTGCACCAAGGCTGCCCTCAGTTTCGTGAATTGGAAGACGGCAAGATTATATTCTAGGGCGAAAAGCGGCGGACGGCCAGAGAATCGTTTTGGCCGCCGAACCCGAAGGAGTTCGACAGGCAGACCTCGACCTTGGCCGGGCGCGCCGCGTTCGGCAAGTAGTCGAGGTCGCACTCGGGGTCGGGCGTATCGAGATTGATGGTCGGAGGCAATATCTGGTCGCGGATGGCCAGGACACAGGTCGCAAGTTCCGTCGCCCCCGCCGCCGCGATGAGATGGCCGATCATGCTCTTGACGCT
>DATLBA010000135.1:0-7685 GCA_035527275.1 Phycisphaerae bacterium | reverse complement strand
GTGTGGGCGACGTGTTTCAGTTCCAGCCGCTCGCCCAGTGCGGTGTAATAGACGATGTGTTCGCCGACGATGTCGCCGCCTCGGATGGCGTGGATGCCGATCTCGCCTTCCTTCCGCGGCGGATGGCCCGGGCCGCGGCCGTGGACGGCGGCGTCGGCGAGGTTCCGCCCGGTGGCCTCGACGATTTCCTCGGCGAGTTTCAGCGCCGTTCCCGACGGCGCATCTTTTTTGAACCGGTGGTGGGCTTCGACGATTTCGATGTCGTAGTCCGGGCCGAGCGTCCGGGCCAAATCCGCCGCCGCGTGAAAGAGCACGTTCACACCGACGCTCATATTTGGTGAAAGGACGACGGCCGTTCTCTCGGCCGCCGCCACCACGCGCTTCCGTTGCTCCCGGGAAAAGCCCGTTGTGCCGACTACGCACCCCACCTCGCGTTCGGCGCAGGCGTCGGCGCGCTCGACGGCTGCGTCGGCCTGGGAGAAGTCCACCAGGACGTCGAGCGTTTCCGGCAGCGCGTCGCTCACGCGCACGCCGCATTCGCCGGCGCCGGCCAGTTCACCCGCGTCGTTTCCGAGGGAAGGGTGACCCTTGGCTTCGAGCGCGCCGGCCAGCGCGAGGTCCTCGGCTTCCAAGATGAGGTGCACGAGCGTGCGGCCCATGCGTCCTGCAGCGCCGGAGACGGCCACGTGGATCATGATGTGCCTCCTAAACGGAACCGCCGTGAGTCTGAGATTTAAAATCTCAAATCTCGGATCGACACGTCAGGCCTGTATGGCTGCGATGATTTTTTCCAGATTGTCCTCGACGACGATCGGCTTGTTGGCCGAATTTGCGCCGCGGACGCCGTAATCGCCGTACGCCTCGCGGAGTTCGTCGTCGCCCAAAGTGTGGTAGGCGACGGTGATGTTGGGGTCCTTGAGGGCGTGGCCGGTAAGGACGCAGGCGATGTGCTCGTCGCGTCCGATGGTCCCTGCGGCCACGAGTTTCCTTGCGCCGGCGACGCCGGCCGCCGAGGCCGGCTCGCAGCCGAAGCCGCCCGCGCCGACCTGGGCCTTCGCGTCGAGGATTTCCTGGTCGCTGACCTTTTCGACGACGCCGCCCGTCCACTCCAGAGCCCGGAGGCACTTCTTGAGGTTCACCGGGCGGTTGATTTCGATGGCCGAGGCGAGCGTTTTTGCGCGGCGGTTTTCGGCGTCCATTTGCTCGTAGAACGCCGCAATCCCGGCCTCGTCCACGCGTCCGCCGTTCCAGGCGATTTTTTCCTCGTTGACGATGCGGTAGAGGGTGTCGGCGCCCTCGGCGACGATGACGGCGAGGCGCGGCAGGCGTTTGATGAGGCCGGCCTCGTGCAATTCCTTGAAGGCCTTGCCGAAGGCGGACGAGTTTCCGAGATTTCCGCCGGGCACGACGATCCAATCGGGAACCTCCCAGCGGAGACCCTCCAGGATGCGGTACATGATGGTCTTTTGGCCCTCGAGGCGGAAGGGGTTCAGGCTGTTCATCAGATAGAACCCGAGTTCCCTGGCGACCTCTTTGACGCGTTTCATGCAGGTATCGAAGTCGCCCTCGACCTGGATGACGCGGACGCCGAAGTCGAGGGCCTGGGCGAGTTTGCCGTAGGCGATCTTGCCGCTGCCGACTAGCACGGCCGCCGGGATGCGACCGTCAACCGCCGAGAACAAGGCGACCGAGGCGCTCGTGTTGCCGGTCGAGGCGCAAATGGCGCGCTTGGCGCCGACGAGGCGCGCGTGGGTGTAGGCGGCGGTCATGCCGTTGTCTTTGAAACTGGCCGAGGGGTTCAGGCCTTCGTATTGGAGGAACAGGCGGCCCGGGGCGAGCCCTGCGTATTCGGCGACGCGGTCGGCCCGCTGAAGGATGGTGCGGCCCTCGCCAAGGGTGATAATGTGCTCGCGGCGGGCGAAAGGCAAAAGTTCGTGGAACCGCCACACGCCGGAGAAGGCGAGCGGGTCGGCCTGGTCGGCCCATTTCGCCTCGAACGCGCTCAGGCGGCGGGGCATAGCGGCCTTCGACCAGTCGTAGCAGGTATCCAGCAGGTCGCCGCACTTCGGGCACTCGAAGAGCGGCTCGGCGACATCAAAGGTCGCCCCGCAGTCGGCGTTGATGCACTGCTGATACGCAATGTCGGTCCGGATTTTCATGGTTCCGCTGCTTCCGCTGGCTTGCCCTTCGCGACGGTTTGCCGACCTTCCGTGAGTCGCGCGAGACGCTTGAGGCGCGTTATGGTATCGGGGAGGCGAGTTCGCTTCAATGGAAAAGGGCTCTACGCCCTGCGGCCGCAGCATTTCTTGTGTTTTTTGCCGCTTCCGCAGGGGCAGGGGTCGTTGCGGCCGACCTTGGGGCTCGTGCGGACGATTTGCTTGACAGCCTCGTCTTCCTCGGCCATGCGGGCCTGCCGATGCTGCTCCATGGCGGCTCGGCGCTGGGCGTCGTAGGCGCTTGCAGCAAGGGCGTGCCGGCTTTCCTGGCCGGCCCAGATCCGCGCGAGCGCCTCCTGCCGCACCCATCGGGCTCTGAAGAAGAGGTCCGTGAACTTTTCCCTGGCCGAGTCGAGCATCCGCTCAAAGGTTTCCAGGCCCTCTCGCTTGTACTCGATGACCGGATCCTTCTGAGCGTAGCCGCGCAGCCCGACGTTCGACTTGAGGCGGTCCATCTCGTGCAGGTGATCTTTCCAGGAGGTGTCGTGGACCTGGAGGAGAAGGTAGCGTTCGAGTTCAGTCATGCGGCTTCGGCGGGCGGTGCGGGCGCGAGCCTCGAGGAAATCGGCGACTCTCTGTTCGGCCGACGGCGGCGCTTCGGTCTCTTCGTCGGCTTGTTGCGGTTCTCGGCAAGCGGCGGCGAGTTGTTCGGGCACGAGTTCGACGCCGAGCGTTTCCTTCGCCCATTGGGCCAGCGGTCGCCAGGATTCGTTGTGCTCTCGCCCTTCGGCGGGCCAGTGGGCTTTGATGCCCTGGTCAATGGTCCGACGCAGGCGGCCGGTTTCCCCAAATTCGTGTGCGACGGCGAGCAACCGGTCGCGCACGGTTCGCGGGTCGCGGTGGCGGATTGTTTCCGGCTTAATTTCCGTCAGATAAACCCGAGAGACCCACGCGGCCAGCCCCTCGAAATCCTGGTTCCCGTGGCCGACCTGTGGCGTCAGGTATTCCTCGATGGCGAACTCGATCGGGTAGGAGCGTTCTTTTTCGGCGTAGAGGGATTTGAGGCGTTCGGTGAGAAGCCGGGCGGCTGCCTCGCGATCCAAATCCTCGAAGTCGGTGGGCTTCAGGTCCAGTTCAAACTTCTTGTTGGCCCAGTCCGCCAGGGCCGCCTCGCGGAAATGGGCCTCCAGGAATTCGTTGATGGGCGAGCAGTCGGCCGCGTCGATTCTCTCGGCAGCGGCTGCGGAGAGGTTTTCGAGGATCTCGTCGGCCGTGGACCGCTTGAGTTCTCCTTGCTTCAGTTCGACGCCGAAGTGTGACTTGGCCCAGGAGGCGAGGGCGCGGTAGTCGGGTTTCGGTGGCGGCTCGTCGCCCTCGACGCTTTCGTCGACGTCCGGAATGAACTCGGGAAGCGTGTCGGCGATGGTGTCGCGAGCCCACTGTTTGGCCTCGTCCTTGAGGAAAGCCGACAGGGCCTCGGCGTCCTTGCCTCGCAACGGTTCGATGTCCACTTGGATGCCGAGATGCCGTCGGGCCCACTCGGCGATGGTTTCCAGGCTGTAGGTGTCCGAGAGGTACGAGTCGCAGGCGGTCTCAACGCTTTCGGTGAGAAGGTCCCAGACGAAGTCCCGCAGGTCGTCGGCTGCGAGAATGTTCTGGCGGCGGCCGTAGAAGATCTTGCGCTGGCGGTCCATGACCTCATCATATTCGAGGAGGTGTTTGCGGAATCCGAAGTTGCGCTCTTCGACCTTTTTCTGGGCGTTCTCGATGCCGCGCGTCAGCCACCGGTGCTCCAGGGCCATTCCCTCTTCCATGCCGAGTTTCTGGAGGGCCGTCGAAACCCAGTCGCGCGCAAAGATGCGCATCAGGTCGTCTTCGAGTGAGAGGAAGAATCGGCTGGATCCGGGGTCGCCCTGGCGGCCCGAGCGACCTCGCAACTGATTGTCGATTCGGCGCGCTTCGTGCCGCTCGGTCCCGATGACGTGAAGGCCGCACGGCGGGTTCTTGTGGCACTCGGTCTGGCCGCGCTTCGGAAACGCCGGATCTGCTTTGGGCTTAAAGCAGTGGGCGCAGTTCGTCTTGGGGTTGTATTCCGGGCATCCGATGCAGCACTTGTGGCCGAAGTCAGACGGGATTGCTTGTCTGTTGACATCCCACGGTCCGAAGCAGGTCGGGTTAACGACGCCGGGGCCGAGTTTGATGTCCGTGCCGCGACCGGCCATGTTGGTGGCGACGGTGATGTTGCCTTTGGGGTTGCCGTCGCGTCCGACGTGCTGCTGGCCCGCTTTGGCGACGATTTGAGCCTCTTTCTCGTGGAACTTGGCGTTGAGGACCTCGTGGGGGATGCCGTAGGTTCGCTCGAGCATTCGGCTCAGGAGTTCGTTGTTTTCGATGCTGGTCGTGCCGACCAGAACCGGCCGCCCGCGGTCGTAGTAGGCCTTGATTTCCTCGATGATGGCTTGGTGCTTCTCTTTCTCGGTCCGGAAGACGACGTCGGCGTGGCCGGTGCGCGAGAGAGGACGGTTCGGCGGAATCATGACCGTCTCCAGGCCGTAGATCTTGTCGAACTCGCTGGCCTC
The DNA here is from genome assembly GCA_035527275.1 of Phycisphaerae bacterium. Taxonomy (GTDB): domain Bacteria; phylum Planctomycetota; class Phycisphaerae; order FEN-1346; family FEN-1346; genus DATLBA01. The sequence goes on along the minus strand of DATLBA010000135.1, from coordinate 2,950 downwards.
GGTCATCGCGGTGCCCGTCATGCCCGAAAGTTTATCGTACATGCGGAAGTAGTTCTGCAGGGTGATGGTCGCAAGGGTCTGGGTTTCTTCCTTGATGCGGATGTTTTCTTTCGCTTCGACGGCCTGGTGGAGGCCGTCGGACCACTGGCGTCCGGGCATGAGGCGCCCCGTGAACTCGTCCACGATGATGACATCGTCGCCTCGGACGACGTAATGCTTGTCGCAGTGATAGAGATGGTGGGCCCGCAGGGACTGGTCGATGAGGTGGGGCCAGTCCATGTTCCCCGCGACGTAGAAACTGCCGACGCCGGCCAGTTGCTCCGCTCGCCGGACGCCCTCTTCCGTCAGCGGACACTGATGCTCTTTCTCTTTCACCTCGAAATCGTGGTTTGGCTTCAATTGCCGCGCAATCGCGTCGGCTTTCTGGTACTTGTCGGTCGATTCGAACGCGGGGCCAGAGATGATGAGCGGCGTGCGGGCCTCGTCGATTAAGACCGAGTCGCACTCGTCCACGATGGCGTAGGCGAGGTCGCCCTGGACCTGTTCGGCCAGGCTCGTCTTCATGTTGTCGCGGAGGTAATCGAACCCAAACTCGTTGTTTGTGCCGTAGGTCACGTCGCAGGCATAGTGGGGCTTGCGTTCGTGGCTGTCCATGCCGGCCTGGATGGCGCCGACCGAAAGACCGAGACGGCGGAAGATGGGTTCGTTCCACTGGCGGCCCACTCGGACGAGATAATCGTTCGTCGAGACGATGTGAACGAACCGGCCGGAGAGGGCGTTCAAGTAGACCGCAAGCGCCGCCACCAGGGTCTTGCCTTCGCCGGTGGCCATCTCGGCGATCTTGCCCTCGTGCAGGACCATCGCGCCGATTAACTGAACGTCGTATGGCCGCATGCCATACAGGTCATAGGTTTCGATGGGTTTGCCGGTCTCAGGGTCGATGAGGCTGGCCTCACCGCGCATCGCGCGGCGGATGCGGTCCTGGACGTCGGGGTGAAAATCGGGTGGGGCCTCTTCGCAGCCGAGCCAGACGGTTCGTTTGGCGGCCTCACGCGCCGCGGCGAAGGCTTCCGGCAGGAGCGAGTCGAGCGATTCGCCGTCCTGGTATCGCCGGCGGAACTCGCCGGTCTTGGCCCGCAGACCCTCATCCGAAAGGGACTCGAACTCCGGCTCGAGCGCGCTGGTCTGGTCGACGACCTCCCCATAGCCGCGCAGGAGGCGTTCGTTGCGCGACCCGAAGACCGCGCGTGCTGCCTTGCCGAAGATTTCGCCGACGACTTCTAAGGCCATAATTCTATTTCAACCGAGTGACCGAGCAACGGGGTAAGTGGGCCCGGCGGCCCTGCCTCGTCCCCGTTTCCCGTGGGTGCAGTTCCTCAGTCACTTTCTTATTTGGCCCGCTCCACGTATTCGCCGGTGCGTGTGTCGATGCGGATCGTCTCGCCTCGTTCGATGAACGGCGGCACGGAGACCTTGACCCCGGTTTCCAGCGTCGCCGGTTTATACTGGTTTGTCGCGGTCGCGCCTTTGATGACCGGCGAGGTTTCCTTGACCTCCAGGTCAACGGTGTTTGGCAGGTCCACGGTAACCGCCTTGCCTTCGTGATACATCACCTGGCACGGCGTGCCGGACTTGAGGTATCCGATGGCGTCGCCGATGAGATTCGCGTCTATCGGGACCTGGTCGAACGTCTCGGGGTCCAGAAAGAAGTGTTTCCCCTCGGCCGTATAGGAATACTGCATCTCCTTCTTTTCAAGGAAGGCGGTTTCGACCTTGTCGGCCGAGCGGAAGCGCCGGTCGAGCACCTGTCCGGTCGAGAGTTTCTTGAGTTTGGCCTGGATAAAGGCGCCACCTTTGCCGGGCTTGGTGTGCTGGCGTCCGACGACGATGTGGATTTCACCGCCCACAAGAATCGCCTGGCCGTTCTTCATCTCCGTCGCGCTGATTGCCACAAGAGCCTCCTTCTCGAGTTCTGAAGATTCCGCATCGCGCCCAAGTATAGCACCGCAGCGAGGCCGGTGTCAACGCGGCGCCGGTGCGCGGGGCCTGCCAATTCGGCTCAATTTATCGGACCTTCCACGCCGGTTCCTATAGTAATCGCGAGGGGCAAAGGAAGGGAGTCGTGCCATGAACGTTGCGTTCATCTGGGCCCTTCTTGCCGTCGGTGGGCTGCTGGTCGGCGGAATCCTCTTTTGGATTGCCGCGATGGTGGCGCGGGCGGAGAACGCCTCGTTCGGCCGGGCGATAGCCGTCTTGTGCGGCGCGGTCGGCATGGCTGTGGTCTTGGGCGTGTTCCTGATGCCGGCGCTCGCGCTGTTGGGCGACGTGCTGGGAGAGTGCGGCATCTTGTGACCTTGCCCGCGGGGCGTTGCCGGATGGTGTGCTTTGGGGTCCGCCCCCCTTGGGAATTTCTGCGTGGCCATGTGCTCGCCGGCGCAAGGCACGTTCGGGACGGCGCTGGACAGAGCGACACCCTGTTGTCATACGGTTGAGCGAAGAAGAGGCGGCGGCGCGGGAGCGAAACAGAGGACGACGCCGGACTGACACGTGGGGCGGGGTGTACTCCGCATTTAGCAAGGTCCCCATATCTTGGGGGACCGCGAAATGGAGCCCCAATCCCGGTCCCGACTCGTCGGGAGGACGGGCCTACCGCGGCGGCGGGGGCCTGCCTGCCCCGCCTTAGGCGGGTCGGGCGGGGGGACGGCCAGAGTGGACGAGTCGGTCGGGTGGCGAGGAAAATTTCCAAAAAAATTCAAAATCGTCCCCCAAAAAATTTGACATCGAGAGACGTGTGGGCTATACGCCACTATTGGTTCACTTCTCAAAGAGCGAAAGATTTGTGGCTGTAGGTTATAGTAGTCCATCTCCCAAAGGGGGGACAAGTAAGATGTTCGCCCGGCGAATTTCGATTATGCACTCCAAATGATGAATCACAATCCGCGGGCCGGTG
>DATLBA010000134.1:0-2458 GCA_035527275.1 Phycisphaerae bacterium | reverse complement strand
TCCGGCGGCCTTTTCGACCATTTCGCAGCAGGCGGCCATCGTGCCGCCCGTCGCCAGCAGGTCGTCCACCATCAGGACCCGCATTTCCGGCTGGATGGCGTCGGCGTGCATCTCGATCGTGTCCGTGCCGTATTCCAGGTCATAGGTTTGCGAGACGGTTTCGGCGGGAAGTTTGCCTTTCTTGCGGACGGGGACGAAACCGGCGCCGAGGGCGATGGCGATGGCGGCGCCGAAGATGAATCCGCGGGACTCGGCTCCGACGACGACGTCGACCGATCCGCCCTCGTACGGTTCGGCCATGCGGCGGACGGCCTCGCGCAGGGCCGCGGCGTCCTGGAGGAGCGGCGTGATGTCGCGGAACAGGATGCCGGGCTTCGGAAAATCGGGGATGCTGCGGATCCTGGAGCGCAGGTCAAGGGCGGGTGCGGCATCGTTCATGGGACCTCTCCTTCTCCGGGAAATCGGGGGAACCTCGCGTCTCAGGCCGGGCTGACGGCGACCGGCACGGGGGAGTCCTCTTCCTGGGTTTGGATGGCCGCGGTGATGCACCGCAGCGCCTCGTGTTCGATCTGGCGGACGCGTTCGCGCGTCAGACCGACCTTCTCGCCGATCTCCTTCAGGGTCAAGGGCTCGCCTCCTTCGAGGCCGAAGCGCATCCGCAGCACCGTGGCGGCCCGTTCGTCGATGGAGTTCAGGGCCTTCATGACCGCCGCGGCCCGGCGGTTTTCGAGAATGACGTCGACCGGGGACCGGCTTCCCTCGTCGGCGAGCATTTCGGAGAGGGACCACTCGGCATCGTCGGAAACGGCCTGGAAGGGGGAACTGAACGCGCGGGCGGCGCGGGCGATGACATCGACTTTCTTGCGCGACAGGCCCATGGCGCGGGCGATCTCCGTCTGCGTCGGCCTGCGGCCCCGCTCGCACTCCAGCTTCGCCGACGCCCGCCGCCACTTGTTGATCATGTCCACCATGTAGGGGGGGATATCGACGGGCTTGACCGCGCTGATGAGGCTCCGCTTGATGGTCTGGCGGATCCACCACGAGGCATAGGTGGAGAATCGGCACCCCTCGGCGGGGTCGAACCTCTCGACGGCCCGGAGGAGGCCCAGGTTCCCCTCCTCGATGAGGTCCAGGAGGCTGAGGCCCCGGCGGGAATAGTTCTTCGCGATGGAGACGACGAGGCGAAGGTTGGAGCGGATCATCTCGTCCCGGGCCTGGTGATCGCCTTTGCGGATACGCCGGGCCAAGGAAATTTCCTGCTCGGCTGTCAGGAGCCGCGTCTGGTTAATTTCCCGCAGATACAACTGCAGGCCGGTATCCATACGTGCACCCCTCTGTGCCGCAGGCCCGACGGACGACGTGTCACCGCCCCTTGACCGTGCGCTTCCCCCTCCCCCCGCACAGCGTGCCCCCAACGGCAAACGTGCAACGCGAGTCCCGATCAGAGCCGACCCGATGTGTCACTCTATTCTAGCGCCCCTGCCGGGGCCAAGGCAAGACTTTTTTCCCGGGAATTTTCGGTGACCGGGAACGGTTTTCCCGTGTCCGGTCTCCCGCTCTTTGATTCCCGTAAACCTCGATTTTCGGGCGCCGATGACCTATTCTTTGGTTTCCTCGGGCTCTTCCTCAGACTCTTCCTCAGGCTTTTTCTCGGGCTCGGATTCCGGCTGGTCGTCGGCGTCGGCGTCCGGGAGTGCCGTCCCAAAGAGGGTCGTGCCGTCGCCCGCTTCGTGGGCCTCGTCCTCGACGTGCTGGATGCCGCCCAGTCGCGGCTCCTCGCGCGGGGCGGATTCGCCTTCGGCTTGCTCTTCCTCGGCGGCCCACTGGACGCGTTTGAGGCTCAGACCGATCTTCCGGTCGTCGGCGTCGACGCGGAGGACTTTGACTTCGAGTTCCTGGCCCGGTTTGACGATCTCTTCGGGATTTTCGACCTTGTGGTCCGCCAGTTCCGAGACGTGCAGGAGCCCCTCCAATCCGGGCTCGAGTTCCACGAACACGCCGAAGTTCGTCACCTTGGTCACCTTGCCTCGGATGACGGCGCCGGCGACGTACGCCTCCGGAATCCGCCGCTCCCAAGGGTCTTCTTCCATCTGCTTCAGGCCCAGGGCGACGCGCTTCTTGTCCTGGTCCACGCTGAGGACGACGCATCGGACCTTCTGGCCTTTTTCAAACATCTCGGACGGATGGCCGACTTTCTGCGTCCACGACATGTCGCTGGCGTGGAGCAGGCCGTCGATGCCTTCCTCGATCTCGATAAACGCGCCGTAGTTGGCGAGGTTCCTCACGGCGCCCTCGATGACCGTTCCCGGCGGATATCTCTCCTTGACCAGCATCCAGGGGTTGACCTCGGTCTGCTTCATGCCGAGGCTGATCTCCTGCTTGGCCTTGTCGATCGCCAGGACGACGACCTCGATCTCTTCCGCGACGCTGACCACCTCCGACGGGTGGTTGATGCGCC
>DATLBA010000133.1:0-10380 GCA_035527275.1 Phycisphaerae bacterium | reverse complement strand
CTCCGCCCATAGCGCCTTCCCATAAGTCTCGAACCAAGCTACCAGCCAACACCTGCCTTCTGGCGCGTGCTCGACTACCAAGTTGACGGGTCACGGAGGCACTCCCGCAGTTGCGTGGCGGCAGCCCCGGCAGCTCGGCCTTCACGACAACGGCATTCTCCTGCTCCGCAACCTCCACCGCAGGCAACCAATCCCCGCGCGGAGCTGTCAAGGCAGGCCAGTCGCCCCAATCACCAAAGAAGCGTCTGAACAGATCGTCCATCATCATCCCGGAGGCGCGCCAACGGGGTGCCCTGCCCCTTCTGCGTCGCATCAGACCAATGTGACCTTTCTCCTTTATGCGCGTCAGTGCGCACGTGCCAACATGCCTGCCATGCCCCCTCTCGGGCAGGCGCCCCATGTTCCGGACAAACTGGTCAGACGGGACCTACTTTAGCGGAGACTTGATGATATCCTTGGCGCCGTCGACCGACTTGACCAGCACGTCGCGGACGGCTTGGGCGGTCTCCTCGCCGATCTCCTCGGCTGCGTCGATGGCGCCCGTCACAGCACCCTTGAGGGCTTTTCCGGTGTCCCCGCCGACTTCCTCCACGGCCTTGACCGTTCCCTTGATCGCGGCGACAGCCACCTGACCGACATCCCCGCCGACGTCCGCGGCCGCCTTGATCGCGCCACGGACCGCAGCCTTGGCCACGGTGCCGACATCCTCGCCGGTGTCGGAGGCCGCGTGGATCGCCCCGCGGACCACCTTCCTGGTGTTCTCGATAACGGCGCCCGTAACATCGGCCACACCTTCGACGGCGGTCTTTAGCACGTCGGCGCTGGCTTCGATCACTGCTTCGGCCGTGTCGCCAACGGCCTTGATGGCCCCAATGACAGCCATCTTTGCGGTCCTGCCTACGGTTGAAAGCGCAGAGTCACCCATAGTCCGTCTCCCTTAGACAGCGTCGCCGAGCTCGCGGCCGTTCCGGATGGGTCGGCGGCTAACACTGCCTTCTCAAGTAGTATCTAGCACCGGCCGGCCGAGCTGCCCGACCCATCCGACAGCGTCTAAGCGTAACGTGAAATCGCTACGAGAATATAGGCAACGGCGTTCTCCGCGTCAAGGGCCGACCGGTCCATTTCCGGGGCGTCATCAACGCCAGGCACCGAGAGGGCACATCTCCCGAACGGGGCTCGCCCTTGGGCGGGCGTCCATCCCCGAGCCTCAGGGAGACAGCAGGGCGCACCCGGCGGCTATTCCCTCACGCCCTTCGGCGAGAGGTCAACATCGGTCCAGCCGGTAAACCGGTTCTCACGGTTCCACTGGCTCTCACCGTGTCGCAGCAGGACCAGTCGCATCATGGGCGTACGTCCATTCGATCCATCCTGGTCGGAGGCGGCCAGGTTTGGTCCATGATCCACTCGGCCACGTAGGCGGCGATGAAAGGTCGGCTGGTGGCCACAACGTGCGGGTCCGACCCGTGGTAGACCATGTCTCGCGTCATCAGGCCCTGGCCGCCGAATCCCGAAAAGATCATCCGCTCGTCCATCTCTTCTCCGCTCCCAACCGGCGCCATCCCGCCGCGACCGCGCCCCGGCGCAGCCGCCTGCATACGATAAAGGTATCTCGGAGCGGACAGGCGGGCAAGGGCAATTCGGGAAGGTGACCGGAAGCGGCGCGCCCAATCTCCACCGGCGTCGGGTCTCAGCGCGTGTCGGCGAAACCGCTCGTCGTCGCTAGCGCAAGCGCGAGGGCCTCGGCGATTACGGGACGCACCAAGTACACGTGGGCGCCGGCCAATCGGGCGCGGACCTCCAGGTGCCTGTCGCCTGTCGGCCCCGTCGCCACGATGCGCTCCAGCGTCGGCATGGCGGCAACGCGGGCGATGAGCGGCCCGCCGTCGAAGGTCATCTCTGCCGCAACGATCGCACGCGTGAAGATCTGGCGCCGCAGCAGGTCTCGGGCGTCCCAGGATGAAGTGGCCACCCGGACGGGCTGTCCGAGCGACACCAGGAACGTCACCACCTGCTTCAGGTCCGCCAGAACGGGTTCGGCGACGAGAACCAGGAGTTCCCACGGCCCCGACCGCTGGGAAGCAGGGCGCCACAGGCTGCCGCCTTGTTCCTCGAATCGCCCTTCCATCACCTCGCGCATCTCCAAAAGAAAAGGGGGCAACCTCCCCTCGGAAGCCGACCCCGCAACAACCCTTCGCCCGGCGAAGAGGCCCGCCGGCCGCACCAGCAAAGTGGGCCCAGCCTCCTTTCGGAAACCGGCCCCGCAACCGTGTCCGACTTCTATCCCGTCCGTCTCCACGCAATTATACGCCGAATATCCCCGCTGTCAAGCGGCAAACTGCAAAATTCTCCCGGGCGGGTGACTGGGCACCGTCGGGGCCGTACGAGGCAAACGCAGAGTGCGGCCCGCTCCCCGCGGGGGCCGCCTCGAAGAAAAACAATATCCGCTTCTGCGGGTATTACTTCGATAACGAGACAAGCCCTGAGCGAGGTCGAAGGGTCACTCAGGCACTCAGGCACGCTCTTGGCGCTGCCATTTTGGCAGGCCGAAGACGGCGGGAAGACGCGCGGAGCGGGGGAGACGGGCGGCGCCGATTTTGAGCATATGCTCATAATCGGCGGCGAAAAATGCCCTCGGACGCATGGAGGAGCGGCAATACGACAGGGCCAAAAAGGGGATCAAAAGGGGCCAATTGGGGTTCAATTCCGACAAAAAAGTGAAAAAAAGTCAAAAAAAGCGCTCAATTCGGCCTTGCCCATCTTAACACTTCGGCCCTCAAACCCCTTTAGCGCTAGCGCCAAGCCCGATTTGGCCTCCAAATCGGCCCCAAATCCCCCAAATTCCACCCAAAATCGCCCGCCAACATATCGCCCATGCGCAATGTGTTCAACCGGCCGCGAACGCCCTTGCCCGCCGGAGCCTTCCCTCGTGCCTTGCGGCCTTCTGCTGGCTGGCGTCTTCTTGGGCCTGCTGGTGATTGCACTCAACAGATGGCAGCAGACGGCGGCCACGTGGCCCGAAAGCAGCGAGGCCCGGGGCGCTACGATGGCCGCACCGGCCGAGCAGACCACGCCGTCCAAAGCCGCTCATTTTCCTGGTACGCGCGGAGGGGCTCGAACCCCCAACCTTCGGTTCCGTAGACCGACGCTCTATCCAGTTGAGCTACGCGCGCACATCCTCAACTCGAAACTATAGGCCCGGCGGGGGGCTGTGTCAAGGCCGCCGCTTGCGGGGCAGCGGCGTTGGAGCCTGGCTGTGTGGGTGCAAAGCACCCACCCTTGTCTATCGTGGCTCGCCAAGGCCATGACCGAATTCGGAGAAAGAAACTCGTGGCTGCTTAGGCCCGGGTCGGGCTCGCCGAAGCGCGGCTCCGCGTGGCTGAGCGACGCCGTGCACTTGAGCAGGCGGTGCTGGCCTCACCCCAGCAGCGGGTCTATGAAAAGCGGTTGACTGACCCCTGGGACGCGGCATAATGGCTGGTGCCCTCAGAGCGGGCGTAACTCAGCGGTAGAGTGTCAGCTTCCCAAGCTGAACGTCGTGGGTTCGAATCCCATCGCCCGCTCCAGTTCTCTGCGTGTCCACGTCAGGAGCCGGGAATCCCCCCTTGGCTTGGGCTTCACAGCACGGGCAGCGTCTAACCGCTAGAAGGGGAGAGGTTCGTTTCCGCTCGTCGCCGGGGGCGTTGCGTAATCGCGGCCGAACTGTCGTTCCAAGTCCGCTTTGCGGAGGATGACGGCGGTCGGGCGGCCATGCGGGCAGGTGGCTGCCATCTCGGCCGCCTCCCGATGCGCGAGCAGCGCCTCAATCTCCTCGGGGCTCAGCCGGTCGCCCGCCTTGACAGCGCCGCGGCAGGCTGCCACATGGGCGAGTTTCTCGAGCACCTGGCGGGCCGCAGGCGGCGACTCACACTCGACAGCCCAGGCCAGAAAATCGCGGACGGTTCCCGCCGGGTCCGCCTTCTCGAGAAGGGCCGGAAACGAGTGGATGCCCACCGACCGCGGGCCTAGCGGCTCGGCCTCGATTCCCAGTTGCCCGAGCGCCTGGCGGTGGGCCTCAAGGGCCGCCATCTCACCATCCGTCACGTCCAGCGTGACGGGCACAAGCAAACGCTGCCCTTCAAGCGGCCCGGCCTCCAGCCGCGTCATAATCCGGTCGAACAGGACCCGCTCGTGCAGGGCGTGCTGGTCCACGATGAGAATCCCGTCCGACGTCTCGGCCACCAGATAGGTATTGTGGAGTTGGATGGCGTGCGCTTGTGGGGGCGCCTCTGTTTCCTGCCTTGGGCTTGCTTCGCGGTAGAATCCCGGCCGCCCCGATGTATATCGGGGTTCGTGTGGGCGCAGGGGCGCGGCAGGAGCGCCGGCGCCCTTTGCGGCCGAGCGTCCTTTCAGATCCAGGCGGCTCTGGGCGCGCGGCGGCGGGCTTCGGAGGAAGTCCGCCACGGCCTCGCGCACGCGCGCTTCGTGCCCCCCCTCGCTATCCGGCGACGCCTCGGACACCGGCGCCGGGGGAAACGGCGCCAGATGCGGCGCGAGGCCCGGGCCGAGCAACTTCTCCCGCACCACCGCCAGCAACTGACCATACAAGAGATGCGCATCACGCAGGCGGACCTCAATCTTCGTCGGATGGACGTTCGCGTCCACGCGGTCGGGCGGAACCGTGAGAAACAGGAAAGCCACCGGCTGGCGGTTGCCCTCGAGCATCCCCCGGTAGGCTTCGCGGAGGGCGTGCAGGAGACTCCGGTCGCGGATGTACCGCCCGTTCAGAAACAGGTACTGCATCTTTGTCGTGGCTCGGACGACATTCGGCGGGCCGACCAGTCCCCGCAGTGAACCGGCCGGCTCCTCAGATCCGACCTCGATTAACGCCTGCGCCAGGTCCGCGCCGAAGAACGCCCCAATCCGGTCGCGCACCGAATCCGTCGGCGGCAACTCATACACGGAGCGCCCGTTGTGAAGGACGGTCAAGTGGACGCGCGGGTAGGCGATCGCCACTCGGGCCACCTGTTCCGTCACGTGGCCCATCTCGGTGGCGTCGGTCTTAAGAAACTTTCGCCGGGCGGGCACGTAGCGAAAGAGGTTACGGACTTCGACGGTCGTGCCGACCGGGCCGCTCGTCGGCACCGCGGCGCCTGCCTTGCCGCCGGAAACCGCCACCTCGGTCGCTTCGAGGGTGTCGTGCGTCCGGCTCACCAGCCGCACATCCGCCACCGACGCAATTGACGGTAACGCCTCGCCCCGAAACCCAAGCGTCGTGACGCCCGCGAGGTCGTCGGCCGAGGCGATCTTGCTCGTCGCGTGGCTCGCCAGGGCGAGGGAAACCTCGGCCGCAGGGATGCCGACCCCGTCGTCGCTGACGCGGATCAGTTTTTTGCCGGCGGCCTCGAGTTCGACGATGATGCGCGCGGCCTGGGCGTCGATTGCGTTCTCCAAGAGTTCCTTGACGGCGCTGGCGGGGCGCTCGATGATCTCTCCGGCGGCAATCTGGTTGACAACCGTTTCAGGAAGAACCGAGATCGGCGGCATCGCTGGCGAATTCCTCAAGAGCGGTTTGGGCAATCATTATAGACTCGCCCGGCCGGCGGCCGCAAGGACGCAATCTTGCCGGGCGGCGGCACGGTGCATACAATGTGCCGCGCCCACCGGGGAAAGTGTTTATGACGCTGTTAAGGTCGAAGAAAAATTGGAAAGAGCCGTGGTATGCCGACGGCCTGCGCTTCGCGTGCCGGGCGTGCGGAAGATGCTGTGGCAGGGCGCCCGGGTATGTGTGGCTCAACGCGCAGGAGATTGAAGAGATCGCAGAGCACCTCGGTCTGGAGCCGAAGGAATTTCGCCGCCGGTATGTCCGGCGGCTGTGGCGCGGGTTGAGCCTGAAGGAAAAACCCAATTACGATTGCGTGATGCTCGATGGGAACGGCCGTTGCGCCATCTATCCGGTCCGCCCGACGCAGTGCCGCACGTGGCCGTTCTGGCCGAGTAATCTGGCCAGTCGGGAGGCTTGGCAGGGTGCGGCTCGCCGGTGTCCGGGCATCGGCGAGGGACCGCTGTTCCGGTTCGAACAGATCAAGGTCCGGCGAACGGAGATGACAGTTTAGATGGCCGGTCCGAGCGGTGAAGTTCCAACCGAGACATGGATCGAGGCGGCGCGGCTGGCGCCGTGGGGCCGGCCGTCTCGGTTTCGTCCGCCTCATGCGGATCAGGCGGCCGAGTTGGCACGGGTTTACGCCCGCGTGGATGAAGCCCTCAGGCCGGTTGCCTCATCGTGCCGCGCGTGCGGGCAGTGCTGTCGTTTTGGCCCTGCGACGCCGGTCCTGTTCGCCAGCACGCTGGAACTCGCTTATCTGGTCGCCATCGCTGGGATGCCACCGCCGGAGCGGCGCGTCGTTCCAGGTCCGCCGCACGCTCCCTGGCAATGCCCCTATCAGGAGGGGGACCGCTGCACCACCCGTGAGGCGCGGACTCTCGGTTGCCGCACGTACTTCTGCGATTCGGCGGCTCGGGTCCACGGCGAGCGCGTCTATGCGGAGGCTGTCGGCGAGATTCGGCGGATCGCCGCCCGGCGAAAGTGCGGCTGGTGGTACGGTCCGGCCCGCTTCTATTTCGCAAATCTCGGCAATCGTGGGGGTTAGCCGGGTTTTTTCCTGTTGACACGGGGTCGCGGGCGGCTTAGGATGTGGGCGAAGGGCTGGGGCACGCAGAGCGAGCGTGGTGGAAGGAGAGGAATCCATGAGGCATTTGGTTCTTGTTTTGGCGGTGGTGGCGGTTGCGTCGCTGATGGTGATGGGCTGTCAGAAGTCGGCACACGACCGTTTCCGTGACTGGACTTATCGGCGAGTCACCGCCGCCGACCAGTTAGGCATTGCCGACGACGCGGACGCCATTTTTCTGAATGAGCGGCCGACGCACCTGTCGCCTTGGTATCACCACTGAGGTTGGCGCGCAATCATTCCTCGTGGTTTTTGCCGTGACCTGGTGGCGGGGTTCGGCCTGCCCGCGGTCCCTTTAGGGGGGACCCCTTTCGGGATTGCCGCAGCAGCGCATGTGAAACCGCTTCGTCCGGTTCTCGCCTGAGATGGGTTCGAGGGCTTTTATCCGAGCATCCGCCCGACGGAACCCTACTGTGTTTCGAGAACTCGCAGCCTTCTGCAAGCAGAAGGGCAGTGGCGGCGACGTGCCGCATCGTGCCATAAAACGCGGCAACACCCCCACGCGCCGAGGTTCGGCCTGGACACACCGGCCGCCATCCGGTAAGATGCGAAGCACTTCTATCACGTCTCAAAGCGGAGGAACCTGATGATGGACGCTCAAACGTTTTTCCAAAGTGTCGGACCGCGTGAACTCGCCAAGTATGTGGTCATCCTTGCCGTGGTCATCGTGGTGCTGGTCGGCCTCGTCCAGTGCTTTTACACGGTGGATGCCCGCAGCGAGGCGGTCGTGCTCCGGTTCGGTAAGCACATCGACACTGTGCCCTCCGGTTTACACTTCAAGTGGCCGTTCGGCGTCGACCGGGCCATCATCGTGCCGATTGACTACGTGGAGACGGCCGAGTTCGGCTTCCGCACCGCCCAGGCCGGCAAGAGGACCCGCTACTACGAGCCCACCCGAGAGGACAAGGGCGTCTCGGCCATGCTCACGGGTGACCTGAACATCGGCAGCGTCGAGTGGACCGTTCAGTACAAGATCAAGGACACCGAAGCGTACCTGTTCAACGTCGAAGACGTAAGGGGAACGATCCGCGACGTGGGCGAATCGGTCATGCGGTCGCTCGTGGGGGACCGGTCGGTGGACGAGGTCATCACCATCGGCCGCGCCGACCTCGCACGCGAAGCGATCGTCGCCGCGCAGACGCAATTGGACGAATTCGGGTGCGGGGTGGAACTGACGAAACTAAACCTCCAGGACGTCCGGCCGCCCGACGAGGTCAAGGAAGCATTCGACGCGGTCAACCGCGCCCGCCAGAAGAAGGAAGAACTCATCAACCAGGCCAGGGCCGAGCGCAACCGCCTGGTGCCGGCGGCGCGCGGCGAACGCGAGCAACGCATCAAAGAGGCCGAGGCCTACATGGACCGAAAGGTCCGGGAGGTGACCGGCGAAACGAACGCGTTCCTCATGCAATTCGCCGCCTACCAGAAAGCCGAAGAAGAAACCCGCGTCCGGCTCTATATGGAAACCATGGAGGACATCCTCCGAAAGAGCGAAAGGAAGGTCTTCGTCGATCAGGCGGTCAGGAGTTTTCTGCCCTTCCTTGACCTCGGCACCGGGAAAGGGGGTGAAAGATGAAGATTCTCGCCTCCCTGTTCATCCTTCTCGTCGTGATCGCGGTCATCGTGCTGTCTTCGGCTCTTTATACCGTGAGCGAGTTCGAGTATGCCGTCATCACCGAGTTCGGCAAACCGGTCCGCATCGTCACCGAAGCCGGCTTGTATTGGAAAACGCCCTTCATCCAGAAGGTCAGCCGTATCGAAAAACGCATCCTCTCCTGGGACGGCGACCCGAACGACGTCATCACCAAGGATAAGAAGAACATCTACATCGACACGCTGGCCCGCTGGAAGATCGTGGACCCCAAGCAGTTCTACGTCTCGCTGAAGGGCCGCATCCCCAACGGCATGAAGAAACTCGACGACATCGTGGACGGTGTTGTGCGCGACGTCATCGGCCGATACCAGTTAATCGAACTGGTCCGCTCGACCAATCGGGAGTTACAGTACGAGGTCGAAGAAGTGGGCGCCGCGAAAAGACCGGAAGCGCAGCGAATCGAGGTCGGGCGGGGCAGAATCATGGAAGAAATTCTCACGCAGGCGAAGCAAGGACTTGAGGCGCGATTCGGCTTCGAACTGCTCGACGTCCGCATCAAGCGCGTCAACTACACCGAGAGTGTGCGGCAGGACGTTTACAACCGCATGCGGTCCGAGCGAAACCGCATCTCCGAGCGCTTCCTGTCGGAGGCCAAGGAGCAGCAGAACATCATTCTGGGGGACAAGGAGAAAGAACTGGCCAGCATCCAGGGCGAAGCCAGCCAGCGGTCCGCCGAGATCCGCGGCGAGGCCGACGCCACGGTCATCGACATCTACGCCAAGGCCATCCGCCAGGCGCCCGAGTTCTACCGATTCCTCCGGACCCTCGAGGCCTACCGCAACTCCTTCGACTCGAAGACGGTCGTCATCCTCTCGACCGACAGCCCGTTCCTGAAACTGTTGAAGGAGGGAGACACCACGCCCACCGAAGGCGGCCCCGCCCCGCTGCCGTAAGCGCGGAAAAGAGTCCGGAGAGAGCGCCGGTCACTTCGGCGAGCGCCGCTTGCCGAACGGCCGATAAAGCGGATCGCCGATGAAACACATCTGCCAGGAAAGAAGCGGCTGGGACATGTAGGCCGCCTCGCCCCACGAGTAGCCCTTCAAGAGCCGGTCCACGAGGATATCGACGTAGGGCGTCCCCGTGAGGAACGGTTCATAGACGGCGCCGGCCGTCACGCACGCACCGTGCACGAGCAGCGGCCCGACCCAGTGCTCTTTGGGGCTCCGAATCGCCGAGCCCGAGAAACTCTGAATGTGGTAGGCAACGGCGCCGCGATTGAACCGGAAGCCCGGCTTCATCATCGGCCCACCCGCCGTGGGGTAATACCAGCCCAGATAGACGGCCGGATCGGGCATCGGGTGATTGAGCGGCCAAATTTCCTCGCGCGTGTCCACCTCGGTCTCGAAGCCGGCGGCATCGAGGAGCGCGGCCGCGCGCTTCAGCCACCGGTCGCCCATCGCGTAGCCGCGCTTGGTGATGCCGCGCGTGTCGATGTAGGCGCGGCCTTTGAGACCGTTTCGCTCGGCCCAGAGGGCATCGTCCACGAGACGCTTGGCGATCTCCGCGCTCGGCCCGTCCAGCCGCGACACCAGAATCATCCCGCCGTCCAGGGGCGGGCCGAACGGCGTGTCCGACCCGAAGTAAGGGTTCACCAGGCCGCCGACCAGATTGTGATTGCCCGTGGGCAGAAGCGCGAGTTCCGAATCCACCGCCCCCGCCCGCGACAGGTACATCGTCTTGACGTCCTCGTAGCCCTTGACCTTAATCGGGACGCCGAAGACCGGGACGAGATACTTGGCGCGGCGTTCGCCGAAGGCGAGGCGGAGCGTGCCGTCCGGCAGGCGAACCTCGAACCGCCCTTCCCATCGCGCAAGGAACGCCCGCAACGGCCCCCAGATGCAAGAGTCGAACTGCTCGCGCGTGATCTCTTCATCCGCGGGCGCCTCGACCAGGCACAGGTTATCTTCCGGGATACCGCGCGCAGCCATATAGTAGCGGGCGACGGCGACGCCTTGGGGAACCGTCTCGGAGGCAAGGACCAGCGTCCGGTCGGCTTCCGTTCCATCCGCGTCCGCAGGAACCGGC
>DATLBA010000132.1:0-23108 GCA_035527275.1 Phycisphaerae bacterium | reverse complement strand
GATGCGGACGAGGAGTTCGTCGTCGGCCGGCTCGGGCGTGGGGCTTTCCTCGAGTCGCAGGTTCTCGAGGCCCGCGCCGTAAAGGTTCCACGCGCGGCTCGTTCCGGGGACCTGGAACGCGCCCGCAAGCGCGCGGTAATCGTCCAGACGGCTCACCGGTGCACTCCTTCCCGTGCTATCGCACGAAGACCTGGCCCGCGTCGCACACGATTGTCTGGCCGGTGATGGTGCGCGCGGCAGGGCTTGCGAGCCAGACGACGACGCCGGCGACGTCCTCCGGCTGAATCTCAATGCCGAGGGCCGTCAGGCCGACGTAGTAGGGAATCACCTCCTCGGGTTTGATGCCGCGCTTCTTCGCGGCGGCCTCGATGTATTCCTGGTTCCAGATTTTGGACCCTTTGAAGACGTTGCCCGGCGCGACGGCGTTGACGCGGACGCCGTAGGGCCCGAGTTCCTTTGCCCAGCCGCGCGCCAGATGGATCTCGCCGGCCTTGGTGGCGTTGTAGGCGGAATTGTTCTTCGAGGCTTCCAGGCCGCTTTTCGACGACACCAGGATGATGCAGCCGCCGCGCGCCTGGTCCTTCATGATGCGTGCGGCCTCGCGCGCCGCGAGAAAGTAACCCGTCAGGTTGATCTCGACGGCCTTTCGCCATTCGTCGACCGGAAACTCGACGAGTGGGTGCGCCGGCGCAATGCCGGCCGCCGCCACGCAAATATCGAGGCCGCCGAATGTATCGGCCGCTTGCCGAAAGGCGTCGGCCACTTGGCGCTCGTCGGTGACGTCAGCCTTCAGGGGGTGTGCGCGGCCCTCGCCCTCCGCCTCGCTGATTTCGGCGGCGGCATTGCGGACCGCCTCCAAATCAATGTCCAAAAGGGCGACCTTCGCGCCCGCCCGCGCCAGGCCGAGGGCAATGGCGCGGCCGAGGCCGCTTCCCGCGCCGGTCACCAGCGCTACCTGCTCCTTGAGGACCCGCGGAATGGCCGCGGGCGGTGGGGGCGGCGGCCGGCCGCTCTCCAAGTCGGTAGGGTCAGCGCTCATGGCCCCTCCCTTGCCGTTTTCGGCTTCTCGTAGCATCCGTCTTCTCCCGCGACGTATCCAAGGGCTTCGAATGCCTCACGCCAGTAGGCGGCCGAGACCACGATATCCGGCTCGATGGTCTCAATCAACGTGCCGCGCGGATACAAAACCTCGAGCGCGATGACCGCCTCCCGGACGCCGCTTGAGGCCAGGGCTTCAATCGACCGGCGGGCGTCGATGAGTCCGCCGGCATTATACTCGGGCGTGAAAGGCCAGTGGCGGCTCGCGTCGCGATCGCACTGCTGGGCGTGGACGAGGACCATGCGGTTCTCGCCGAACGCCTCGGCCATCCACGCGTAGGGGTCCTTGTCGCGCGGCCCGTGGGTCGGGTCGTCGAAGACGGGGGCCGCGTGGCCCAGGTCCAGGTGAAAGTAAACCGGGACGGCGCTGCGGGCGTTGATTTGGTCGAGGATGAAATGGGCCCGCTCGATGGTGTTGGGCTGAAGTTGGGGCCGGTGCATCTGTTCGAGAAAGATGGCCTCCAGGCCTTTTTCGGCGGCGTATTCGCTCGCGCGGACGAGTCCGTCGATCATCCGCCGGATCGCCTCCTCGAAGTTCTCGGCGAGGTCGCGCTTGCTCATGCAGTCGTAATGGCCGGAGATGTAGCGGCCGCCGAGTTTCACCGTCAGGTCGATAAATGCCTTGCACCACTCGAGGGCTTCTTCGCGCATGTCGGCGTAGGGATGATTCAGCATGTTCAGAAGATAGGAGATTCGGGCGGTCGCGCCGCTCCAGACCGAAAGGCCGTTGGCTGCAATGGCCGCACGCGTCGCCTGGAGAAACTCCGACTCGCGCCGGATGACGCGGCCAAAGAGAATCGGCTCCAGGTGGTCGGCAAAGTATTCGAACTCGGTGAGCCCCGCCCGCGCGAGCACGCCGGCCCAAACCTCGGGTTCGGGGTAATCTTCCGTCGTAAAGCCGTTGTTGCCGATGAGTCGAAATCGTGTCATGTCTCGTCCTGCTCCTCGACAGCATCGTCGCTTTCGTCGGCAGACGCGTCAGCGTCTTGCGGGCCCGAGTCGTAATGGGCCCAGCGGATTTTAGGGCGGCCCTTCTCGTCGCGCTCGGGGGCCGTTTCCCCGGGTTCATCCCGGAAGACGAGGACGCGCGACTCATCGGGCCCGCGTTTGGCTCGGTCCTTGCGCGGCCCGGCGGCGGGCCCGGCCTTTCTCGGACGGCTCGACCGGCCGGACGGCGATGCCTGTTGCCGTCGCGTTCCCCCCTCGGCGCGGGGGGACCGCTTTGTTCGCGTCTGCTTGGTCGGGAGGCGCCGTTCGACCGCAGGCGGTTTGGGCTTGGGCGGCCCGCCTGAGGCGGGTGGCTGGGCGGCGGACTCGCCCGCCGTGGCGGGCTCGACCGACGGGGAGGCTGCCTTGACGGCGCTCGCGCCCGCCGGGGCAGCCGCCGCCGGTTTCGCTGCCACCGGTTTCGCTTCGCGCTTCGGCTCCGGTTTTTCCTCGGGAATCAGCGTCAGCGCGATGCGATGCCGCTCGGCGTCAATCGTGACGACCCGCGCGTCCACCACGTCGCCGACGTGCAGGAACTTCATCGGGTTCCTGACGTAGCGGCGTGAGAACTGGCTGATGTGAATCAGACCGTCTTCCTTCAGGCCGATGTCGACGAACGCGCCGAAGTCCACCACGTTTCGCACGGTTCCCTTGACCCACATGCCGGGCGTCAGGTCTTCGATGCGGCGGATTTTCCGGCGGAAAATGGGGCGCGGATGCTTCGAGCGCAGATCAAAATCGGGGCGCTGCAGCGCGCCGACGAGGTCCACGAGGTCTAGGAGCGGCATTTCGAGTTCCCCGGCCAGCGGTTCCAGCGAGACGCCGGTCAGGTCCCGTTCGAGTTTCCGCGCCGAATCGGGAGATTTCAAGTCCTCGGGCCGGTGTCCGAACCTCTCTAGGAGCCGCTCCGCGGCCGGGTAACTCTCCGGGTGGATCCGCGTCGCGCCGAGGGGGTTGACGCCCCGCACTCGCAGAAAACCGGCCGCCAGTTGAAACGTCCGGTCGTCCCATCCGGGCAAGGTCTGCAGTTCATCGCGGCTCGCCAGGGGCGCTTCGGCGCGCCGCGCGCATAAAGATTGGATTTGCAAATCGCCCAGCCCCGGGACATAGCGCAGCATCGCGGGCGACGCCGTGTTCGCGTCCGCCCCGACGGCGCACACGCACGACTCGACGGTTTCCTCGAGTGTGCGTCTCAGTTTCTCCTGGTCCACGTCGTGCTGATAAAGCCCGACGCCGACCGCGCGCGGGTCGATTTTGACGAGTTCGGCGAGCGGGTCCTGGAGGCGCCGGCCGATGCTGACCGTGACCCGAATCGCCGCGTCGAGGTTCGGGAACTCCTCCTTCGCCATGGGACTGTCGGCATAGACGCCGGCGCCGGCTTCGTTGACAATGGCGTACTCCGCGTCCAACCGGTGTTCCTCGATGATTTCCGAGACCAGTTCTTCGGTGTCGCGGCATCCGGTGCCGTTTCCGATGGCGATCGTCCGGACCTGATGGTCGCGCAGAATCGTCACAAGGGCGGTCTTACCTTCAAGCCGCTTCTTTTTGGGCTCGTGTGGATAGATGATGGTTTCCGCCAGCAGCGAGCCGTCCGCGTCCAGGACGGCGACCTTGCACCCGCTGCGAAACCCCGGATGGATGGTCATGACGCGCGTGCCCCGAAGCGGCGGCGTCATCAGCAGGCTCCGCAAGTTGGCCGCGAACACTTCGATGGCATGCTCCTCGGCCCTTTCGGTCAGCCGGTGTCGGGTCTCCCGGTCGATGGCCGGCAGGACCAGGCGGTCCAGCGCGTCGGTCACCGCACCGTTGAGGAATGCGGCGAAGCGGTGTTCGGTCCCTTTGAGGGTTCCTTTCAGGGGAACGCCTTCCGGCGGGACTCCCAACGGAGCCGGCACGACCATCGGCACGACCTCTTGGAGAATCGCGTCGCGCGGCACGTCGATGGAGACCTTCAAGGCCTTTTGGCGCTCGCCGCGGTTGATGGCGAGAATCCGGTGCGGCGGCAGGTGGGCAACGGGCTCGGAGAAGTTGAAATACCCACGGAACTCGGCGCTCGATTTGCCGGCCTGTTTCGCCTTCCGCGACCGCAGGACGCCCTTTCCCCGCGCGAGCCGCCGGACCGCCTGCCGCACCCGATGGTCCTTGCTGATACGCTCGGCCAGGATGTGAGCCGCGCCCGCCAGCGCGTCCTCCGATGTGTGGACCTCTTTCTCGTGATTGACAAACTCGGCACCCTTTTCGGGCAAGTCGGGGCCGTCGGCGGGCCCGTTACGTGCATACTGGGCCAGAGGCGCGAGGCCGCGCTCCTCGGCGACTGAAGCGGCGGTTCGGCGGCCCGGTTTAAAGGTCTGCAAAATATCTTCAAGGACTTCCGCCCCGGTCGCTTCGTCGATGGTCCGGGCGAGGTCGTCCGAGAGAGAGCCGGCGCGTTCGGCCTCCCCGCGCGCGCGGCGGCGCAGGGCCTCGAGCGCCCCAAGCGCCTCTCGCGCGGCGGCAAGGCGCCGCACCGGCGCCTCGTCCAACCCGCCCGTTGCCACCTTGCGATAGTGCGCGATGAAGATGGGGGGAAGACCGTCGTCAAGGAGTTTGGAGGCGGCCTGAACCTGCTCCCGACGAAGTGCCAGCCGCTGCGCCAGTGCCTCCCAATCTTCCGACATGAGTGATAAGGCCTCTTCTGCACAGTGAACACGGGGGACGCTACCCGCCGACGAGTATAGCCATAGCCCTGCCGCGCAAGCAAAAGGTTTTTCACCCCTTCCGGCTCGCGCTTGCGGCAAGCCGGGGCCGTCCCTACAATGGCATGGGCATGGAGAATCGCGGCACAAGCACCGTCGGACCATCCGCAGGAGGACAGACCTTGCCCGGAAAGAAGCGGCGCGGTCTTGTCATCATCTATACGGGCGACGGAAAGGGGAAGACGACCGCGGCGCTGGGTCAGGCGCTGCGGGCGGTCGGTCAGGGCCTGCGCGTGGCGATGGTTCAGTTCGTTAAGGCCGGGGCGGCCGGCGAGCACAAGGCCGCGCGCCGGCTCGCGCCGGACCTGGAAATTCATCGGATGGGCCGCGGCTTTGTGCCGCCGCTTGGCGAAGGGCCAATCGAGCAGCATCGTGAGGCGGCCAGCGAGGCACTGTCGCTGGTCAAGAAACTCCTCTCCGGCGGCCGCCATGACCTCGTGATCGCCGACGAGATCCTGACGGCCATTCACCTCGGGCTTCTCTCGGCCGACGAGGTTCTGGTTCTTCTGGACGACCGCCCGAGCGAGGTCCATCTGATTTTGACGGGCCGCGGCGCGCCCGAGCGGCTCATTGAGCGCGTGGACCTCGTCACCGAAATGCGCCTGGTCAAGCATCCACACGATTTGGGTCTGGAGGCCCAGCCAGGCGTCGAGTTCTAGAGGCTTGCCTCGGATGTTTGAGGCTGCGGCATGGCCGAACAACTGATCCCGGAACCGGGCGTGGTGACTGTCGCGGCGGCCGAGCCCGCCGCGGTCGGACCTGCGAGACGCCGATTAGACAGCCGCACTCGGATATACCGATGGAATTGAGGAAGAGCCTCGGTCTGGTCCACATCTTCTGCATCGCGTCCGGCGCGATGATCAGTTCCGGTCTGTTTGTCTTACCCGGCCTTGCCCACGCGCGAGCCGGCCCGGCGGTTGTCGTTTCCTATTTCCTGGCCGGCCTGCTGGCGGTAACGGGGCTGCTGAGCATCGCCGAGTTGACGACTGCAATGCCAAAGGCCGGCGGCGACTATTTTTTCATCGCGCGGGGGATGGGGTCGGCGGTCGGGACGGTGGCGGGACTGCTGAGCTGGCTTTCACTCTCCCTCAAGAGTGCATTTGCCCTTGTGGGGATGGCAGCCTTTACGCATCTCCTGTTTCCAGTTGACCCGCGCATTGTGGGCGTGCTGCTGTGCGTCCTCTTTGTTGGGATCAACATGGCTGGCGTGAAGGAGGCAGCGCGGCTTCAGGTGGCGCTCGTCCTCGGTCTCTTTGCGCTCATGCTCCTGTATGTTGTCCTGGGTCTGCCGGAAGTAAAGATTCAGTATTTCGAACCGTTTGCGCCCGGCGGGATGGGGGCGGTCTTTGCCACCACAGGCTTTGTTTTTGTGTCCTATGGGGGGTTGTTGAAAATAGCCAGCGTTGCCGGGGAAGTGAAAAACCCGGGGCGAGTGATCCCCCTGGGATTAATCCTGTCGCTTGTGACGGTAAGCGTCTTTTACACGCTGATGGTTTTCGTGACCAGCGGGGTGCTCGGAGCCGAGCGGCTGGATCGTTCCCTCACGCCGATCTCCGACGGAGCCGCTGCATTTATGGGCACGGGAGGCGGGATTGCGCTCGGCGTCGGCGCCATCCTGGCGTTCATATCCACGGCGAACGCGGGGATCATGGCGGCGTCCAGATACCTTTTTGCTCTCAGCCAAGATGGCCTGCTGCCCAGCCCGATGCGGAAGGTCGGCGCGAAGTCCCGAACGCCCTATGTTTCGATCTTGACGACCGGCGGGGTCGTGGCGGCAGCCCTTTTCCTGAGACTGGACATTCTCGTCAAGGCGGCTTCCACCGCGCTTATCCTCGGTTACATTCTTTCAAATCTGTCCGTCATCGTGCTGAGGGAAAGTGGGCTGCAGAACTACCGGCCGAAGTTTCGCACGCCGCTTTATCCGTGGGTTCAGATCGCCGGCATCGTCGGCTTTGCCTTCATTCTTTTCCAAATGGGCCAGGAAGCGTTTTTGATGAGCATGCTGCTGATCAGCGTCGGTTTTGCGGTCTATTGGTTCTATGGGCGGGCCAGGACGCAGCGGGAGTCGGCCCTGCTCCATCTCATCGAGCGAATTACGGCGAGGGAACTTGTGACCGGTTCGTTGGAGGCTGAACTCAAGGACATCATTCGCGAGCGCGACGAGATCGTCCTGGACCGATTCGACCACATCATCGAGAAAAGCACCACCATTGACCTCGACGAAGCCATGCCCGTGGAGGACTTCTTCGGGCTGGTGGCCGAGAAGATGGCCGGGCGGCTGAGGATAAACAAGCCGGCGCTCTTGGAACTGCTCGTCGCCAGAGAGGCGGAAAGCAGCACCGTGCTTCGACCCGGTCTGGCCATTCCCCACATCGTCATTGAGGGAGAAAAGACGTTCGACATCCTCCTGGCACGGTCTCGGGAGGGGATTGTGTTCTCGGAAGATGCACCCCGAGTCCATCTGGCCTTCGTCCTGGTGGGAACGCGGGACGAACGCAACTTTCATCTCCGCGTGCTCTCGGCCATCGCCCAGATCGTCCAGAGCCACGGCTTCGACAAAAAGTGGATGCGAGCGCGCGGCGAACAGGCCCTCCGCGACGTCGTTCTGCTGGCGGAACGGCAAAGGCTCTAAGCGGCTGTTTCACAACGTGCGCGGCGTCCCGGCGCGCCGGGACCGACCCGCCGCGAGAAAGGCGGCCAAGCGGGGTGGCGGGTGGGGACACCCGCCACCCGAGGGATATGAAACACCTTCTAAGCGGCCCGGAGGAGGCGCTTCGATGGGCACGTTCGAGACGTTCGACCACACCGCTGACGTCGGGCTTGAAGTCCGGGGCGAAAGTTTCGAAGATCTCCTCGCAACGGCCGCCCACGCCGTCTTCTCGCTCGTCCTCGAGGACCGGCCAGAGGCGGTCGAGACCAAAGCCGAAATCGAAGTGGCGCCCCAGGGTGGATTGGAGGACCAAGCGGAACTCTTCGTCCTCTGGCTCCAGGAACTCTTATACCGCTTCGACACCGAGCACCTTGTGCCGCTCGAATTCGATTTTCAGGAGGCTTCGCCCGATCGCGTCCGCGCCCAGGTCGGTTTCGGCCGCTTCGACCCGAAGCGCCACCGCGCCGGCGCGGAAGTCAAGGCCGTGACGTATCACGGCCTGGAGGTCCACAAGGACGCAAGCGGCGTCTGGTCGGCCCGGTTTATCCTGGACATTTGATTGCCGAGGAGGGCGTATGGGATTCGTTGACGAAAAGTTTCGTGCGAACAAGGCGCGATACATTTTCCAGTGCGGGTTGGCGACTGCGTCGGTTCTGGCCGTTCTGCTGGTGCTGGACGCCTTCTCGAACGCTGCCGTCATCGCCTCACTCGGGGCGAGTTCCTTTGTCGCGTTCACGATGCCGAGGTCGGACGTTTCGAGGCCGAGGTTTCTCGTGGGTGGCTACGTCGTCGGTGTGGCGGCCGGGAGCCTTTGCTACTGGCTGTCGCTACTGGCCTGGCCCGGGCCTTTGATCCCGAAGCATTCGTATATCCTGTTCGGCGCCCTGGCGGTGGGGCTGGCGATCTTCGCTATGGTGGTGACCAATACCGAGCACCCCCCTGCCGCAGGCGTGGCCCTGGGGCTCGTCCTTGGTGAATGGCACGGGCTGACCGTCGTCGTAATCCTGGTGGGCATCGTCGCCCTGTCTGCTGTCAAACGCCTATTGAGACCGGTGTTAATCGATCTGCTGTAGGAGGTGATCGCATGGCCACGTCCCAAACCTACCAAGGCCCTCTGGAGCCCGCCGGCGAGTGCCGCTGGCGCATCCCCAAGTCCTACAAGCCCGCCATGCGCGTGGACGGCATCATCTACGCCGACGAGCACCTCATGGAGCAGATCCGCAAGGACAACGCTCTCGAACAGGTCGCCAACGTCGCCTGTCTGCCCGGCATCCAGAAGGCGAGCCTCGCCATGCCCGACATTCACTGGGGCTACGGCTTTCCCATCGGCGGCGTGGCGGCGACCGACCCGGCCGAGGGCGGCGTCGTTTCGCCCGGCGGCGTCGGATACGACATCAACTGCGGCGTCCGGATGCTGCGCAGCGACCTGTCGCGCAGCGAGGTCGAGCCGCGAGTGAAGGAACTCGTGGCCCAAATTTTTCGCGACGTGCCGTGCGGCGTCGGCGTGGGCGGACGCATCAGATTTTCACCGAAGGAACTCAGGCGCCTCGTGACCGAAGGGTCACGGTTCATCGTCGAGCGCGGCCACGGATGGCCCGAAGACCCCGACCACACCGAAGCGGGCGGTTGCCTCCAGGGCGCCAATCCCGACGCCGTCTCCAAACGGGCCTTCGAGCGAGGGAAAAACCAGGTCGGCACGCTCGGCGCCGGCAACCACTTCGTCGAAATCCAGGCCGTGGACGAAGTGTACGACGCGGAGGCCGCCGAAGCCTTCGGCGTCGCTCAAGGATCGGTCACGATCCTGATTCACTCCGGCAGCCGCGGCTTCGGCCACCAGGTCTGCGACGATTTCCTGAAGACCATGCGCGGGGCCGCCAGAAAATACGGATTCGACCTGCCGGACCAGCAACTTTGCTGCGCGCCGGTCCACAGCGACGAGGGGCAGCACTACCTCGGCGCCATGCGCGCCGCGGCGAACTACGCGTGGGCCAACCGCCAACTCCTGACGGACCTCGTGCGAGGGGCGATTGCGAAAGTCTTCGGCGCCAAACCGCACGACCTCGGCCTGCAGCTCATTTACGACGTCGCACACAACATCGCCAAACTCGAAACCCACACCGTCGGCGGCAAAGAGAAAACGCTGTGCGTCCACCGAAAAGGCGCGACCCGCGCCTTCCCGGCGGGCCACCCCGAAGTGCCGCACGCCTACCGCGACGTCGGCCAACCCGTCCTGATCCCCGGCGACATGGGGCGATACTCATTCTTGCTGGTCGGCCAGCCGGCCGCGATGGACGAGACGTTCGGCTCCGTTTGCCACGGCGCCGGGCGGGCGATGTCGCGCCACCAGGCCCGGAAGACCGTCAGCGGCGAACAGGTCAGGGCGGACCTTGCCGCCAAAGGCATCGTCGCGCGAAGCAAATCGTGGAAAGGCCTGGCCGAGGAATACTCCGGCGCCTACAAGGACGTGGCCGACGTGGTGGACGTGGTCGAGCGCGCGGGCCTCGCGCAAAAGGTGTGCCGCATGCGGCCGCTCGGCGTCATCAAAGGTTGACGCGCCAGGACGTCAGAATCGAAACTCAAACCTGGCGGCCGTGTGACCTGCGTGAAACAGATGCGTCATCGGCAGATCCTCGGGCTGAAGCGGGATGCGCGTTCCGCACGTCGCGCACCGCACGCTTCCTCCCTCGTGGACCTCGTCGAGCGTGACGAACAGTTCCGCGCCGCAGCACGGGCACGCAAGCGGCACAAAAACGTTCGCGTGCCGTTGCATCTTGAGCCCCCTTGTCGAACATCCTTTCCATGTATTATACAATGCGGGGTGGCCAAGAGGTAAAAGGAAACTCTCCGGTTTCCTCGAATTTTCGGGCTCGCGTTGACGGCGAGGGCGGTATATCTTATATTCAAAGGGGGCCTGCGGGGCCATTGGGGTCCCGTGAATCGGCCCCGGGGAAGGCGATAAACGAGCGAGTGAAAGAACTCAAGACCACCCGACGCAGCGTCGTCCGCGAACGGGCCGTTCTGGTCGAAGTGATCCTCAAGGGAGACGCCGACGGCCCGGCCGCCGGTCTCCACAGTCCTTCTAAGGATGGACGCCTGCGCCCCGGACACGACGTACACCGCGACCGGCTGGAAGAACTCGGCCGCCTGACCGAGGCCGCCGGCGCCGAGGTCGTCGCCACCATCACGCAGCGCCGCAAGGAGCCTCATCCCGGCACCTACGTCGGCCACGGCAAGGTCGAGGAACTGGCTCGCCTGGCCCGCCGGCACCGCGCCCACGTCATCATCTTCGACAACGACCTGTCGCCCGCCCAGGTGCGCAATCTCGAGGCGGGCACCGAAACCAAGACCATCGACCGGAGCGAACTGATCCTCGATATTTTCGCCTCCCGCGCACGGACGCACGAGGCGCGGCTCCAGGTGGAACTCGCGCAGTTGGAATACTTGTACCCGCGGCTGCGGCGGATGTGGACGCACCTGTCGCGCATGGAGGGAGGCATCGGGACGCGCGGCCCGGGGGAGATGCAACTGGAGACCGACAGGCGGCTCGTGCGCCGACGCATCGCCGACCTCGCGCGCAAAATCCGCGCCATCGACGCCCGCAAGAAACGCGAGGTCCGCGCGCGAGCGGGCCTGCTTCGAATCGGAATCGTCGGTTACACGAACGCCGGGAAGTCCAGCCTACTGAACGCCCTGACCGACGCCCACGCTTACGTCGAGGACAAACTCTTTGCTACGCTCGACACACGGACGCGGGCATGGCCGTTGCCGTACGGCGTGACGGCGCTATTGTCGGACACGGTCGGTTTCCTCCGCGACTTGCCGCACCATCTGGTCGCATCGTTCCGGGCGACCCTCGAGGAGGCGATCCACGCGGACCTCCTGCTGCACATCGTCGATGTATCCACCGAGCACGTCCGCGCCGACGTGGCCGCGGTCGAGGCCGTACTCGAGGAAATCGGCTGCGCGGACAAACCCCAGATTCTCCTATTGAACAAGGTGGACCGCGTTCGGGAATCGGTTCGCCTGGACCTTGCGCTTCTGGCGTTTCCGGACGCCGTCGCCATGAGCGCGACCGGCGGCCAGGGGCTCGAGCGCCTCGCCCGGGTGGTCACCGAGCGGCTCCTCGGGGCCGAGAAGGAGGTGACGGTTCGGGCGTCGCCTCGGGACGGGCGATTCCTGGCCTGGATCGACCGCCACGCCAACGTCTTAGCGCGCGCGGTTGAGAACGGCGAGATCGTGCAGCGAGTCCGGATGCCCGAGCGCCTGGTGGCGGAAATCCCGCGCGTAGCCGAGCACACGTTTGCCGTGACGGCGGAACCATAGGAAAAAGGGGTAACCCAATGAAAGCACGGCGACTTGATGCAATGCACCGGTGGCCGTACGCGATGCTGCTGGCGGGCCTGTTCGCCCTGCTGGGGTTGTGGGCCTGGCCCTGTTGCGCGGCCGACGACCCGCCCGAAGAGGGGGAGGAGGCGGGGGAGGAGGGGAAAGAAGAGGACGAGACAACCGGCGGCAAGGACGAGCGGGTCATCGTCGAAACCGAGGAACACCGGTTCGAACCCTGGCGGCTGCCGAAAAACTGGCGCAACGAGGACGGCTCCTTCAACCAGGAAGCGATCGTCACCCAGCAGACGCGGCGGCTGAAGGTCCTGAACCAGGAACTCCTGGCCGCATTCCAACTGGTCGAGACCAAGCATTACCTAATCTTCAGCAACGCCGATCCGCGCGTGACCGCCCTGTTCGTCCGGTGGTGCGAAGCGCTTTATAAGAACCTCGGCCAGCAGTTCGGCATCCCCGCGACCGAGCGCGTCTGGGACGGCAAATGCGTCCTGATGATTTTCGGCACGCGCAGCCTGTTTGAAAGGCACGCACGGGAATTCGACAGTTTCGGCGCGGAGGGCGCCGGGGCGTACTTCGCCCCGGAGAGCCGCTCTCCCGACAATCCGCAACTCGTTCATATCTGCATTCCTCTGGGAACAGGCGACCTGAAGTGGCTCCAGGAAGTGCTCGCCCACGAGGGAACCCACGCCTTCTTCCAACTGTACCGAAAATCGGTCGACCTGCCCCGCTGGCTCCACGAAGGGCTGGCCGAATACATGACCGTCGTCAATAACAAGGACCTGCGAAGGGAGAAGCAAAAATATGCGATACAACATGCGCAGCACGGCAGCTCGATCAGGAACCTCCTCAAACGGGATCCCCGCTTCGGCATCTCCTACCTCGAATACAACATCTCTTATACCCTCGTCGAGTTTCTCCTGAGGGCGGGAAAAGAGAAGTTCAAAACCTTCGTCCACGCGCTCAAAGACGGCAAGGAGCCGGAAACCGCCCTGAAGGAAGCCTACGGATGGTCCTTTCTGGAACTGGAACACCGTTGGCGAATCTATGTCACCAAGTACGCATCCAGAGGACGCTGAACCCGCAGGGAGCAAGGCTTGAATCTTCGCCATGAGTGAAACGCGGCTCCTGTTCTACAGCGACGGGCTGGCCCTGGCCGGGATAACCGCCGCAGCGGCGGGGGCGCTCATCTTCTGGGGCCTGCTGGTGCACTGGCTGGTTCGGAGCAGCCGGTGGCGGATGGCGCCGCTGCTCATCGTCCCGCCCATCCTGGCTCTCGTGGCGTGGCTCCAAAGCCGCAGGCCACGAGACGGAACATCGCCCGAAAGCGATGAACCGGCCGTCGAGCCGATCCTGCCGTGGTGGCAAATCCTGGTCGGCTTCGCTCTGGCGGTGGCGCTTTTCCCGGCCGCCGTGGCGGCGGCTCGAACCCCCAAGCCGCCGATCCAATTGGCCTTGATGGGCCTACTGGCGGCCAGCGCCAGCGCGTGGGTCCTGTTCTTCTACCTGCGCGCGTATCAGTACCTCGGCCGGCTGCCGATGGGCATCCTGACGGCGATGCGCATTGCTGCCATCTGTCTGCTCGTGCTGCTGATCTTCAAGCCCATCCTGAGTTTCCGGGAGCACGTGCGGCACCGCACCAACCTGGCGGTGCTGGTGGATGCGTCGCGTTCGATGTCCGTCAGCGACTGGCCCGACACACCCCACCGCCTCGCCCAGGCAACCACGCAACTCGAGGAATACCTCGACCGGCTCGAGGCGGCCTTCGACGTCAAACTCTACGCCTTCGACACGCACGCCCGCGAGGTCACCGGCGGCGAGTGGCCCGAGCCCGAAGGCGACGCCACCAACCTGACGCGCGCCCTGCGGGATGTCCTCGCAGCCACGCGCCGGGCCGACACGAGCGCTCTGGTCGTGATGACCGACGGCCTCTACAACGCGGGCGGCGACCCGGTCGAGGCAATCTCAAGGGTAGGACCTCCGCCCATCTACCCGGTCGGGGTGGGAACCGACCTGACCGCCCAGAGCGGATACCAGGACATCAGCCTCGCCGACATCCGCGCCCCGGAGGAAGCCGTTGCCGGCAACATCGCGAAGATCACCGTGGACGTCGAGGCGACGGGCCTCGCGGACCGCTCCGTCCAGGTCCTCCTTCGCGAAGGCGAAACGCTGCTCGCCTCCGAACCCCTCCGTCTCGACGCCGCGCCCGGAAGCCAAAGCGTCACGCTCACCGTGACGCCCGCCGAAACCGGCCGGCACACTTACACGGTCGAAATCCCGCCCGACCCCGCCGAGCGGCGCGCCGAAAACAATACGCGCGACGTTTATCTCCTCGTGACCGACCCGAAAATCCGCGTCCTCTACATCGAAGGTGTCGTGCGGCCGGAGTATAAGCCGCTGAAAAGCGTCCTCGAAACCGACCCGAACGTGGAACTCCTCGCCCTGGTCCAGGTGAGCCAAGGCGAGTTCCTCCAGTCGGGGAACCTCACGGGCCTCGCCCTTTCTGGCTTTCCGCAGACGCTCGACGACATGCGAAAGTTCGACGTCTTCATCATCGGCGACCTCGACCGAAGTTACTTCTCGGCCAGACACTTGGAGAACCTCAAAACGGCCGTCTCCGAAGGCCGGGGCCTCGTGATGATCGGCGGCTACAACAGTTTCGGCCCCGGTGGATATGAAGATACGCCGATGGAAGAGATGCTCCCCGTCCGCGTCGGGCCGCGCAGCATGGGCCAGGAAACCATCGCCTTCGTCATGAAACTGACCCCCGAAGGCGAGAACCACCCGATCCTCTTCGGCACGCGCGACTTCTTCGCCGCCCCCGGCAAGGCCGCGCCGCGCGAACAGTTGCCCCACCTGAAAGGCTGCTCACGGCTGGGTCGCGCCAAGCCCGGCGCCAGCGTCCTGGCCGTCCATCCCGAGCGCGCCGGTCCGGACGGCCCGCTCGTCGTCCTGGCGGTCCAGCCCTGGGGCGAGGGCCGCACCGCCGCCTTCGCCGCCGACACCACCTATCAGTGGTATCTCCCGTTCAAGGCTCTCGGCCTCGACTCGCCCTACGTCAAATTCTGGGGCCAGATGGTCCGCTGGCTCGCCAACAAGGAAATCAAGGAACAGGCGGCCGAGCCGGGCGTCACCCTCCTCGTCCGCAAGCCACATTACATGCCCGGCGAAAAGGTAGCCGTCCGCGTCAAGGTCCGGGCCGAAGAAGGCCGGGCCACCAACTTTGCCGACGTCACCGGGGCCGTCGTCCAGCCCGACGACAAGCGCGTGACCCTGAACCTGGCCCTGGCGCCGGGCGAGACAGGCGTCTATGAGGCCGAGTTCGCGCCGGCCGACCCGGGGGAATACAAACTCCTGGTCGAAGCGCGAAAGGACGGCGCGCGGATCGGGCTGGCCGAGGACTCGTTCCAGGTCGGCCGGCCGAATCAGGAGTTCGACCGCCTCAGCATCGACCGGACGGTTCTCCAGGGACTTGCCCGGGCCACCGGCGGCGAATACTACGAGCCTGCCGCCTTCGGCGACCTCGTCGAGACCCTCCGCAGCCGCACCATCGCCGAAGACATCCACCGCGAACTCGGCGTCCAGACCGTCCCCGGCCTGTTCGGCGTTTTGTTCGCCGTGTTCCTGACCATCGTGACGGCCGAGTGGATCCTCAGAAAATACTATCAACTCAACTGAGGCCAAGGTAATCCGCCCGAAGGCTGGTGGCAATGTCGCGCGCAAGTTCCAGTGCGCGATTCGCCGCCGCGGGCGGTCGCGTGCCCAGGCCGCAGGCGGGCGTAATGAGGCTCTGGAGGAGAACCTGTTCGCGCGAAAAGCCGATCGCTTCCACCTTGGCGACCAGGCCCAAAAGGCGCTCGCGCAGGCTCTCCGCCGTCTCCCGCCCCAGCGCCTCGGGATCGGTCGGCACAATGCCCCACGCGATGGTCCCGCCGCGCGAAAGAAACGCCGCCAGACTATCGCGATACACCAGGAAGTTCTTGGCGAACTCGTAGGCGTCGAACGAGACGACGTCCAGGCGGCTCTCCAGGAAGATGGACCACTCGGTGTTCGAGCAGCAGTGCGAGCCGACCGTCTCGGCGCCCGCGCAAACTGCCTCCAGTGTCTCGCGGACCTGTTCGGCACCCCAGCCGAAAAACGGCGTGCCGAACGATGCCAGAAACGGCTCGTCCACGAAGATAATCGGCTCGGCCCCGGCCGCCCGCAGGCGCTCGCTTTGCCACCTCACGCGCAGGTGGAGGAATTTGGTGAGCACGTCGCGGATAACGTCGTCGTAGAGGATCGGATTTCCGCCCTCGCCGAGGACCGCCATGCCGACGGTGATGGGGCCGGCGATCTGGCCCTTGGCCTCCTTGCCGTCGCGCGCGGCCAGCGCGCCGGCGAACGGCTCGAAGGCGCAGGCGGTCTCCGGCGACATGGCCGCAGCGCTCGCGTCGCCCGACTCGTAGGCCGCGAAGATGCGCTCGGTGCCCAGGAAGAACGCCTCGTCCTGAACGTGCCTGAGTTTCCCGTCCTCGACCTGAAGGCCCGGCAGGCCTGCGAGCGCCTGCTCGTTCATCCCCTCCTTCGGCGAGACGTTCGGCAGTTGCGGCCAATAGGGCAGGTCCGGCGCGGAAGTGAACACGGCCTCGATGGCCTCGGCGGCATCCGTATGCGGCAAACTTCCAATCCCCGTTGCCCGACAGTTCCCGGCAAACGCCATATGCCCCTCCAACCCTCGTCCCGTGTGCGGACCGGATTATACCACCGCCGTCGTCGAAGCGAAAGTCCGGGGGATGAGAACGCGGTAGGTGCCTAGGCACCGCAGGGACACCCCGCGCCACGAACGGCTCAGCCTTGAATGTCGCCATTGCGGTTGCAGTCACTTCCGGGTAATCTATACGCGCCGAGCGTGGGGCGGACAGACTGTCCGCCAGCGGGCCCGTCTGCCGTAGCCAGGGCGAAGGCGGGTGCCGCCACTGCGGGAAGCGCCTCACAACCTGGGAGCGGCCAATGGGATGCTGAGACCAGGGTCCTGGCTGGCGTCTGCATCACGGTGGATGCCTTGTGAGGGTTACCAAGCAGGGATCTAACTCCAATCCGCATATGGCCCCGCGCAAAATACGGGCACGGAAAGTATATAGCTGCAGAGACTGGGGTTAAAGACGGAACCCCGGCGGGACCGCGCGCGTCTAATATTGCAGTCACGTTCCGCTCGCGGTCTTGCACGGAACCAAATAATCACTGGTGGGCGTGAGGAGACCATGATGCCAAAAAGTCTCTTGACATTTGCCGTCACACTTGCGGTGGCCTTTGCTGCCGGGGCTGTTGAGAGCGGTTCGGACGAGACGTCCGAACTTAATGGGTACTTCGCTCGGTTGGAGGAGCGGGTCCTTGAGGAGAGCGAGATACCGCTGAAGGAGTATGGTAGCGACAAGTTCCCACAGGAGATCACACGAAGCCAGAATCTTGCAGAAAGTGGCAAGTACCTCGAAGCCGCGGCCGTTCTCTCTGCACTTCTCGAGGTAGAAATGGCGTCCGACTGGAGGGCGATGCTGACAACCCGTGTAGAGATACTCAAGAAATGGGCCGAATCGAAGAAGATCGAACTCTCTGACTATCGCCGATTCTATCTGGACACAGGACCACAGTGGTTCCGGAAGCGGGCCAAGCCCATCGTTGCTCTATGGAAAATGAATAGTGTTGACGAGACTCAGAAGCTCGCACTCCTTCGGGATCTACTCCGGAAGAGGGGTGACACAGAGGGGGAACAACTTGTCCTCAAAACCATCGCCACCTCCAGGCATGCCACCAGCGATGACGCTGCGAACGCGCTACTGGAGATTGGGAACCAACACTATCAATCAGGAGATTACGGGCAGGCCGAAGCAGTCTGGCTGAAGGTAAGAGAGCAATTTCCGACCTCTGCAGCATGGGCCAAAGCGGTCTTCAACCTGGGAGTTCTCCACAAAGAGAAGGGTGAGTTTCCTCAGGCAATTCACTACTTCGAGCAGCTCCTCAAGGCGGACGTCAATGACCTGGAACCAGGCGGCCACATCATGGAGGCTTACCGTAACCACCGTCCCCGTTCGCAATGGGAGATAGGCAATTGTCTCTTCGCGCAGAAGAAATACAGAGAGGCCCTGGAGGCGTACCGGCTGGCTGAAACGAAGTATCCCTTTCGCTCGTGGTGCGGTACCTGCCAGGCCGGATACCGCTATCGGTACGCGTTCTACCAGGGATTGTGCTATGACTGGCTGGGTGAGCCTGCCACGGCAGTGAGGCTTTACTGCAAGGCCATTCGCGGCCCCTTGGGGCCCCCTTCTGCCCCGGAAGCGTATCTGCGCATCGTCGATCTCTATGAGGCCGCGGGGCAGAGAGAGGCCCTGGGACAACTGCTTGACGCCATCGATCAGCAACACCTAGCCGAAGTGAAGCGGCATATGAAAGGCGAGAAGCAGATCGACGATCAGAAGATACTGAAGTCCAGCCCATCACGGACGATGCGGCGGGTCCTCGAGTTGCGCCAGATGGAGGCGGCGGAAGACTGGCACGCGTTGATTGGCTTGCTGAAGATCAAGGGGACCGTAGCCGGTCCGGACGAAGCACACGCCCGTCGAGGAAACTGGGAGGCGGTCGAGGCCGCTCGACTCCTTGCCAAGCACAGCAAGGCGACAGTCCCACTTCTAATCGCTCGGCTTGAGCGTGCAGACCGCCAGGACGTGAAATGGGTGTATTACGCTTTGGGCCGCTGCGGCACGGAGGAAGCGGTAGAGGCGCTCAAAGCCAATGCCCTCAAAGAAACCAACTGTTGGTGGACCAATGCAGTCATCTATGCATTGAGCCTGGCCGGCGAGAGGGGCGATATTGCACTCAGGGAACTCGCCAAGGTAGCCGAAGAAAACCTAAAAGGATCCATTCAGCGCTACCGGGAAGGGCGGATTGGCGACCGAGACGCCGACATCACTTTTCCGGAACCGAAGAATATCCCTTCTCTCCCCAAAACACCGGACGTAGAACAGCGACCGTCCTGGCCCATTGTTCTGGCTGGTTGCGTCGGTGTCGTTGGAATCTTCCTGGGCATCTGGCGATTTCTGCGCCGGCGAACTTGAACGTCGGCCGGGGGAGGCGCGGACGCAACTTCCTCATCCGGTTGGCCGGAGGACATCATAGCGCCACGGCTTCCGCCGCCGGTTCGGCGGGCTTCTCTTGTGGCTCGGTTGCCTCCAGCGGTTCGGGGGACTTGTCGAGTTGTTCGACGGCGTACTTTTTCTCCTCCAGGAGCCGCACGATGCCTTTCGGGCCGACCAGGTGACCGCCTCCGACCACGGCGAAATACATCCCGGCGGCAACAGTGAAAGCGGTCCCGATGAATCGGGACCGCACTCCAAAGCCGCTTCGCGGCAAGCGCCGTCCAGATCGAAAATCGCAAATCGAAAATGCCCGTGGCGCGACGCTAACGGGTCCGCTTTCGTCCTTTGGCCTTGTCTTTGGCCTTCTGCGCGGCCGCCTTGTCGGCGGCGGCCTTCTCGCGGGCTTTGGCGCCCTTTCTCAGTTCGTTCACCGACCGGGTCCGCACGCGGGCGGCGCCCTTCCCTTTCTTCGTGCCGCGGTAGGCGCCTTTACGCTTGGTGGCCGCCAGGCGCTTCTTCGCTTCGGGGATGTCGTCCCTATACTGCGGCAGCCACTTGGCCTGGGCGACGAGCATCTCGTCGACCATCTGCCACACTTCCTCCGGGTCGCACACCGCGCCGACCAGCGGGTCGTGCAGCATCGCCTGCTTAAGGAGCACGACGTTCCCCTCGACGGCCGCATGGACCGCCATCCGCTGGACGTTGACGCTGGCGCTCAGGGTGGCGGCGCAGGCCATCGGCAGGTCGCCGATGCGGGGGATCGAGATGCCGTTGCGGTCCACATAACCGGGCACCTCAACGATGGCGTCGTCCGGCAGGTTCGAGATGCACCCACTGTTCTGGACGTTGAAGTGGCCGCGGTACGCCCGCCCGGTCTCGATGGATTCGATGATGTAACCGGCGTGCTCGTTGCCTCGGTCGGCGGGCCCGATCGGCGGATCGTCGGCGTTCAGCCACCGGGGGAAATCGGTCTCGAACCAGTTCCGCCCTTCGGTGCATTCGCGCAGGTACCCGCCCGTCTCACCGTTGATCCAACTCGAGAGGTCGATCCACTTACGGATCTCCTGGGGGCGCTTGCGGTACCACGGGACGTACTCCGAAAGGTGGCCGTTCGACTCGGTCGAGAAGTAGCCGAAGCGGCGGAGGACGTCGATCCGGACCTTCTCGGTCCGCGAGTAGACCGGATGCCGTTCAAAGGCCGCCAGGAGTTCTTCGCTGGTGACCTTGCGCCCCTGGTAGATAATCTGAATGTACCAGGTCTGGTGGTTGATGCCGGCGCAGATGATGTCCACTTCGCGGTGATCCTTGGCGCCGAGGACGTTGGCGATTTGCCACCATCCACCCTCCACGCCGTGGCAGAGGCCCACGGTGTTGACGCCTCCAAACTCGATGGCCGCCCAGGTGTTCATGGCGTTCGGGTTGGCGTAGTTCAGGAACAGGGCGCCGGGCTTGGCGAGTTCGCGGATGTCCTTGCAGAACTCCAAAATGCAGGGGACGTTCCGCTGGCCGTACATGATGCCGCCCGCGCAAAGCGTGTCACCGACGCACTGGTCGACGCCATACTTCAGCGGGATGTCGATGTCCAGCTGGAACGCCTCCAGGCCCCCGATGCGCGTGCAGTTAATCACATAGTCGGCGTCGGCGACGGCGCGGCGTCGGTCGAGCATCGCCGTCAGCCGCGCCGGCAGACCGTTGCCCTTGATGTCTTTGCGACACAACTGGACGACCATGTCGAGGTTGCGCCGCGAGATGTCGGTCATGGCGAAGTGCGTGTCCTGAAGTTCGGGGACCGTCAGAATGTCGCGGAAGAGGCGCCTTGTGAACCCGACGCTTCCGGCCCCGATGAAGGCTACTTTCAGCATGTCGCTTCTCCTCTCGCGCCGCTGGCGGTGCGGCGAATCGCCATTCTGGCCAGTGCCGGGCGAGGATTCAACCCTAAACCCGGTGCCGAGCCCCCGCGGAAGGGGCATCCGCTGGTGGCTTCGAGATGGTCAGAGATAATAAGAGCCTATCCCAAAACCGGTCTCTACTGCGGCTGGCTGCGAAGACCGACGCCGCCTCTTCTTCGCTCAACCGCGCGAAAAGGCGTCGCCGTCCCACGATCGCCTCCCGGAAAAGAAACCACTTGTCGCGGAAGGCAAGATCGACTACTCTCCGCGGTAACTTGCACAGTTTCCATTGGAGCCGCCCAGGACCATGCGATTGTGACAACGCCTGAAACGGATTCCAGCGACGTTGCCGGTGCCCCCGCGACGCCGTTCGTCTCGGTGGCCCTTCCGATCGGCCTGGACCGGGCGTTTACCTACCGGCTGCCGGAGCGCCTGCGCGGCCAAGTTCATGCGGGTCAGCGGGTGCGCGTCCCGTTCGGGCGGGGCAACCGCAAAACGGTCGGCTGGGTGGTCGGCGGCGTCGAAAAAACCGACCTCAAGGAGGTCAAAGAGGTCCTCGAAGCGGTGGACCCGGAGCCGCTGCTCTCGGAGGACCTGTTGGACCTGGCGTTCTGGATGAGCCAGTACTACGTGACACCTATCGGCCAGGTGTTCGAGGCGATTCTGCCGGCGGCCGTGAAGCGCAGCGCCGGTTTCAAGACCGTCCAGTTGGTCGTCCGGACCGACAAACCCGAATCCGAGGTGGACCGCATCCTGTCGAAGCAGCGGCGGGTGCTGGACCGGCTGGCCGAGGGCGGCGCGCCGCTGGCGCCGAGGGAACTGGCGCGGCAAGCGGGGTGCACGATTGCCGTCATCAAGACCCTCGAGGAAAAGGGCCTCGTGCGGATCGAGAAGCGCCAGGTGGACGAGTTCACGCGGGACCTGTTTATCGAACTCGAGGAGCCCAAGCCGCTTCACCTGACGAGCGAACAGCAGTTGGCGCTTCAGCGGATTAAGAACCAGATTACGAGCGGCGCGTTCGGCGTGACCGTCCTGAACGGCGTGACGGGGTCCGGCAAGACGGAGATATATCTTCGGGCGATCGCCGAGGTGGTCGAGGCGGGGCGGCGGGCGATTGTGCTGGTGCCGGAAATTGCTCTGACGCCGCAGACCATCCGCCGGTTCCGCGAGCGGTTCGCCCGGGTGGCGGTGCTGCATTCCCGCCTGTCGGACACGGAGCGCCATCGCCAGTGGCGGGACATCCGCGAGGGCCGCGCCGAGGTCGTCATCGGCGCCCGAAGCGCCGTCTTTGCGCCCGTCGAGGACCTGGGGCTGATCGTCATCGACGAGGAACACGAAAATTCGTTCAAGCAGGACACCGCGCCGCGTTACCACGCCCGCGACGTCGCAATCATGCGGGCAAACCTGGTGGGCGTGCCGGTCGTCCTTGGCAGCGCGACGCCGAGCCTGGAGTCCTACTGGAATTGCCGCAACCTGGAGCATTATCAGGAGGCGCGGCTGACGCGGCGGGTCGAGGGCCGGCCGATGCCGCCCGTCCAGGTCGTGGACATGCGCCAGGAGGCCACCGAGCGTAAGGGCTACCACATCCTGTCGCGCGCGATGGAGAAGGCTGTCGCCGAGGCCCTCCGAAAAAGCGAGCAGACGATCCTCTTCCTGAACCGCCGCGGCTGGGCCACGCACCTGTTCTGCGTGCGATGCGGCTGGGTGTTGCGGTGTTCGGACTGCGACGTAGGCATGACCTATCACGCGAAGCGCGCCGTGGCCGTGTGCCATTATTGTGGCAGGACGGCCAAGCCGCCCGAGCGGTGCCCGGCCTGCTCGGCCGAGACGATTAACTACTGGGGCACGGGCACCCAGCGCGTCGAAGAGGAGGTGCTGAAGAAGTTTCCGGACATCCGCCTCGGCCGCATGGACTCCGACGCGATGCGCAAGCGCGGCGGGCACGAGAGCGTCTTGGCGGCGTTTCGCGACGGCGAGATTGACGTGCTCCTGGGGACGCAGATGGTCGCCAAGGGTCTGGACTTCCCGAACGTGACGGTCGTGGGCGTCATTAACGCCGACACGGCGCTCAGCCTGCCGGACTTCCGGGCCAACGAGCGGACGTTTCAACTCATCTGCCAGGTCGCCGGTCGCGCAGGCCGCGGACCCAAGGGCGGCTTGGTTTTCATCCAGACGTTCCAGCCGGACCATCTGGCGATTCAGTTGGCGGCGAAACACGATTACGAGGCGTTCGCGCGGGACGAACTCCAGTCGCGTCGTGCGCGCGGCTACCCGCCGTTCGGGCGCGTGGCGCGCGTGA
>DATLBA010000131.1:0-3520 GCA_035527275.1 Phycisphaerae bacterium | reverse complement strand
ATCCAGACGACGTTCGTGGCGCAGGCGGCATTCCAACGGGCCGTGGGGATCGGGACGGTCTTTTTCCGCTGCGCGGCCGGCGCGACGGACGCGCAGGCGTGGGAACACGTCCGCCGCCCGAAGGACGTCCACGCGCACATCGTCGCCCAGATTGAGCGGTGGAAACGGGCGCGGGCGAACCGGCAAGGGAAGTAGAGGCGGTTTCCTCGAGGGCGAAAAAGACTCCAGGTGTCTTTTCTGCGAAGCACCCTTCGGGCCCTTTGGGGAAAAGACACCTGGAGTCTTTTGCGCCCGGCTCCCGTATCCCTTTTCATTCCTTCTCGCCGAAAACATCGGCCTCGTAGCGATTCACCACGACGGGAATGATCCGCCGTTGGCTCTCTCCATTGTCCCATGAACGCCGAAGATATCCTTGACACTCTCCGCCGGCATGGTACTATGTACGACGTAGTACAAAGACCGAGGCGGCGGCATGAAGGAATGGGTCACTCAACTCAGGCGGGGCCTCCTGGAATTCTGCCTGCTGAACCTCCTGCGCGGCGGCGAAAGTTACGGCTACCAGATCGTCCAGCGCCTGAAGACCGTCGAGGAACTGGCCGTCAGCGAAAGCACCGTGTACCCCATCCTGACGCGCCTGCGGGAGGAGGGGTATCTGAAGGTGCGCATCGTGCCGTCGCCCGGCGGTCCGCCGCGGCGGTATTTCTCCCTGACGCGCCTTGGGGAATCCTACGTCCGCGAAATGAACGATTATTGGGACGCTCTGACTGAAGCGGTTGGGCGAACGCGGCTGGGCTTGATGGAAAGCGAGGTGCGGCAATGGCGGTGAGCGCGGAGGTTCAGGCGGGGATAGGCCGGTACTTGCTGGAGGTCTCAACCTACTTGGGCGGTCGCACGCCCCAGGAGCGGCGCGAGTTGCTGGCTGATCTGGAGGCCCACGTCCACGAGGCCCTGGCGGCGCGCGGCCGAGAACCGATGCTTTCGGACCTCGAGGCCGTCCTTGCCGAGATGGACCCTCCGGAATCGTACGAAGGGCCACAGGCCAGACTTGCAGAGGAGCGAGTGCCCGTTTCCGATCCCCGGAGCAAGAGAGGCCTGGCCTACTGGGCCCTTGGGCTATTTGTGGGCGGGATAGCGCTATTCGGAATCCTTGCTGTTGTCTCGGATGGGCGCGATCCGGGTTTCACGTTGGCGGCGGTGATTCTGCTTATGGTGGAGGCGATTGCATTTGTACTCGGAATCCTCTCTTGGAAAGAACGGCCCGGGAAGGTGGCCGTCCTTGGGGTCCTGGCACTTCTAATATGGATTGTGGCCAATTATTTCATTTGTCGTAGTATCGCAGAGTCCTACAAAGACGAAGCAAAGAGGTCAATGGAGCAATTCCTAAATCAGGCCAAGACCGTTCCCGAGCCGAATCCACCGGCCAACTTCCCGCCATCCTCGGAAACGAAACCAAGGTAAGTGCTGAAGCCTGTGCCTCGCAGGCGAGGCGAAACGCTTGCTGCTCAGGAGGCGCTCACCCGCCCCGCCTTCGTCCTCCTGGCTACGGCGGGCAAGCAATGGGGGCGGCTAAATGTTATCCTTCTCGCCGAAGACGTCGGCCTCGAAACGATAGACGGCGACGTTCGGTTGCTTCCAGGCGTCGGGCGCGAGGCCCGCCTTGTGCGAGCAGCACATCGAGAGGAACTCTTCCTTCGACCAGCCGGTTTCCTCGGCCACCTGGGGCAGGAAGCATCCGGATCCGTGCGGACCTTCGATCGAGATGCCGTGGCGCCCCAGCTGGATTTCCTTCATCGGGTCGCTCACTTTTTCAAGCGGCGAGAGAACGGAGATCTCGACGTCAATCTTGTCGAGTTCGCCGGCGGAGATGGGATTGGAGAGGAACCGCGGGTCGCGCGTGGCGGCAGCGGTCATCTGCTGGACGGTTTCCCAGAGGGGTTTTGCGCTCTGGAACGTTCCGATGCAGCCGCGGAGGCGGCCCTGGTTCTTCAGCGTGACGAACGCCCCGCCGGGCGCCGCAAGCGTCGGGC
The DNA here is from genome assembly GCA_035527275.1 of Phycisphaerae bacterium. Classification (GTDB taxonomy): domain Bacteria; phylum Planctomycetota; class Phycisphaerae; order FEN-1346; family FEN-1346; genus DATLBA01. The sequence continues at coordinate 1,493 of DATLBA010000131.1, read as the reverse complement.
TCGGCCCGGAGAGCCGCGGCACAGGTTTGCCGCTCAGCAGCGCCCCAAGCGTCTGTCGGGCCGACTTCAGGAGAGCCCTGCGGTCGGCATCGGTCAACATCGTTCGCCCCTGATTCAGTTCCGCAGATACCGGACGGCTACCACCACCACGAGGACCACGACCATGAACAGAATCGTCGCCAAGTTGAAGTAGCGGTCAATCAAACGTTTGGCGGGCGGCCCGACCAGGTACACGAGGCCGGCGACGGTGAAGAACCGCATCGGCCGGAAAATCACCGACGCCAGGACGAATTGCCACCATTGGATTTCAGCAAAGCCGGCCACCCACGAGAAGACCATGTAGGGGACGGGCGTCAGTGCGGCGACGGCGACGGCCCAGAAACCCCAATCGCGGAAGTACCGGAGGGCGAGCGAGGCCTTTTCGCCTTGGCCGAGCCAGTTCATTGCCTCGACGACGCGCGCTTCGCCGATGGCCAGGCCCAAGAGCATCGCCGTCGTCCCGCCGAGGACGCTCCAGAGGGTGCAGATGAACGCCCAGTGGAAACTCCGCCGCGGCTTCCCCAGGCAGAGCGCCCCCAGCAAGAGGTCGGCCGGGACCGGGAAAAAGATTGCCTCCGTGTAGGCGAGCAGGGCCATGGCCTTGGCGGCATGGCGCGTCTCGGCCCAGGAGAGGACCCACTGGTAGAGGCGCCGGACGGGCCCGATCCGCCGTGCCAGCCCGTGCGCGCGGACCTCTTCGGCGATGATTTCGTCCGTGACGCCGGTTTCCGCGTTTGGCTTGTCGCGCGATGGCTTCACGCGTTGGGTTCCCCGGTGCAGCCGCCGACGAGCGGCGGCGCTCGTGCTCCGAAGGGGCAAGTCTATGCGGCGGTCCGCGCCCCGGCAAGCCCAAAGCCGGAAGCACCGAAAATCGGGAGCCGCATTGACTTCCGCCGGGACTTTCATCTATCATATATCATGGAGGGCAAGGGGGAACGCCATGTCGGCGGGGACACCCGTCACGTCAAATGTCCCCGTGGCCGGCTGAGGCGATCATCATGCTTGAGGCGGCACCATCGAACGGCGGCCTGCGGGTCCGAACCCCCGCGAAAGTGAACCTGACGCTACGGGTGCTCGGCCGACGCCCCGACGGGTTCCACGACCTGGAGAGCGTCGTCGCCGCCGTGAACCTCTTTGACATCCTGGCGGTCCGACCGTCGGACGATCTGGCGCTCGCGTGTCGAGGCCTGGCGGTCCCGACAGGCGAGGACAACCTGGTGATGCGAGCGGCGCGGCTTCTGGCGGAGGAGACGGGGGGGCGTGCGGGCGCGCGGATGGAACTCGAGAAACGGATCCCGCCGGGGCGCGGGCTGGGCGGCGGGTCGGCCGATGCCGCCGCTGCGCTCGTCGCGCTGAACGACCTCTGGAAGGCGGGCCTCGCGCGCGACGACCTGGCACGGATCGGCGCACGGATCGGCAGCGACGTGCCTTTCTTCTTCGGCTCGCCCGTGGCG
>DATLBA010000130.1:0-2534 GCA_035527275.1 Phycisphaerae bacterium | reverse complement strand
ATTCTCGTCGTGGACCACGCGGGCGAAACGCTGTACCGCCTGAAGTCGCAGCGCGATGCGCCGGCATAGCCAACCCGGTTTGTGGGGGCGCCGGCATCGACCGTCAACTGCAAGGGAGGAAGCGATGAGGCACAACGGTTTCTCTATTCTGCTGGCCGCACTGGCCGCGGGCTGGATGGCGCCGTGCGCCTGGTCGGCCGAGGCGGATGGGCCGTCCGACACCGCCCCCAAGGACGACGCCAAGACCGAACCCGCCGTGACCAGAATCTACATCGGGTCCGGCCCGTACTTCCGCTACAGCGCCCCGGAGGTCGGAGGCTGGGGCGCAGATATCTACGCCATGCGCGAGTACCTGCGCAAGTCCGACCGCGCCGAGTTCCTCCTCGAACCGGAGTCGGACCTCGATGTCCTCAAACGGCTCGTTGCCTACTTCGCCGAGGCGCACGGCCCCTGGCACGAAGTGGTCATGCAGCCGCTCGACCCGTCCCGGTATGCCCACCGCCTTCACGCAACGCTGTCTTTGCCGAAAGAGACGTTCCGTGAGGGCGAACCGATCCCCCTGACCATCCGGACCGAGGCCGACCCGGCCGCCGAGCAAGGCCAATTCGTGGACCACACCGCTCCCTGGTGGCTGTTCAGTGTGACGCAACTCCTAATCCAGAACCAGGACGGCCGCGAGGTCAACCCGTTCATCTACCCTGTCAGCGGCGGCAGCGGCGGTGTACGCTCGAAGGTCTTTTACGACCTCGAGAAGAAGACCATCGACCTGACCGCCTTCGTCGAGCCATACCACGGCCAAGAGTACGTCTTCCGGTTCAAGCCCGGCATGTATCGTGTGACTTTCTACTTGCACTCTGATTGGGACCAGAGCAGGACCGAGTCTGGGTTCATCGGTCCCAGGTGGCTCGGGAGCCGGACGAGCAATACCGTGACGTTCACCGTCAAAGCGGCGCCCCCCGACAAGCGGCCGGACCTCAAGGTCCTGCTTGCCCGCGCCGAGGAACTCATCGACCAGAACAAGCCGAACGAGGCCGTCCGGGCATACAAGCGGGCCATCCTGCACACCCGGGACCAGGCCACCATCCAGAAGGCCATCCGGCAAATCGTGCTCATCCGCTCTTGTGCCTCGTACGATTCCCCACCCGACTTCAGCAGGTTCTTCTTCTTCCGGAAGCCCACCGACGAGGGCGCCCTAAGCCTTGGAGAGTGTATGCGCCGGGTCGTGGAGAACGAGAAGGAGTGCGCGAACCCCTGGCTCCATCGCCAGACGGTCGAACTCTCGCTGCTGCACGTCCCGCCGGAGGACCGAAAGGCCTGGGTCGAACGGTACCTCAACGTCATTGACCTCGTAAAGGGCCCCTGGGACGCTTGGACCGTTGAGCCGGAAGATCGCGAGGAAGTCGAACTCTGGCGCCGCGTTCAACTGGACCACCTGTTCGCCTGCCCGCAGTATAAGCCGATCCTCGACGAGGCCGTGCGGCATCCCGAGCGCTGCGACCCGTTCTTCATCGGCGTTTACCTGCGTGAGCAACGCGACAAGGACCCGGCCATCCTGCGGACGTTCCTGGAGCGGGAGCCGCAACGCGTGTTCGAGCACTACGTGCACCGCCGCGCGCCGCTGGAACTGGTTCCGTTCATCCCGCGCTACTTCGAGGGGAAGCATGCCCGCTACGCGATGGCCGCTTTCATCCGGGCCGTCGGCCTCGACCTGGAGTTCGACCCGCGTCCCGCTTCACTCAGCGACAAGCCGGCGATGTCGGAGAACGTGGTCAAGGCCTTTCTCCAGGACTGGTGGCGCTGCTACGCGCCCGACTTCGGCGTGACGCTCAACACCGAGGAAGCCGACATCCTCGGCCGCATTGCCGCCATCAGGCAGGCCGACCAAGTCCTGGAAGGCTACGTCGAGAAGGCCGAACACAAAGAGGGCCATCTGCTCCTCGACTTTTACACCAGGCGGAGGGTTCGAGGCTTCCCCGGTAACCCCCATGACCTGCACGTGCCGGCAGGCTTCGACGTTCCGAAATCGGCCTTCGACCGCGACAATCGTACGTTCGTCTGCGTCACCTGCGGGCGCAACGAAACCCGGCTGGTGGACTCCCCGCACGCCATATGGATCGTTCTCAAGCAAGAGAAATCCGCACCAACCCGCAACGAACGCTAGAGAGGAGGCAGCGAGATTGGCCGAACCCAGAAACGTCGTCGTCGCCCAGTCGGGCGGTCCCTCGCCCGTCATCAACAACTCCATCCGAGGCGTCGTCGAGGCCTGCCGAGAGGACCGCAAGACCTTCGGCCGCGTCTATGCGGCGTGGCACGGCATCGAGGGGGTGCTGAAGGAGGAACTCCTGGACCTTTCGGCCCAGCCGAAGAAGGAAATCCGGCTCCTCGAGACGACGCCGGCGGCGGGGGCCATCGGCACGTGCCGATACAAACTCAAAACGCAGCAGACGGAGGATTTCGAGCGCGTCATCGAGGTCTTCAAGGCCCACGCGGTCGGGTACTTTTTCTACACGGGCGGCAACGATTCGATGGACACC
>DATLBA010000129.1:0-4003 GCA_035527275.1 Phycisphaerae bacterium | reverse complement strand
TTTGGGGAAAAGACTCCTGGAGTCTTTTTGCCACACCGCACGCCAACCAGGTGCGGGGTGAGGACACACCGCACCCTTGCGTCAACGGGCTTTTCAACAGAGCAACGTCGATGCCAAGCAGGCGGCGGGCGTTCTCGGCGTCGGGACAACAGAGACCCCCTCATCGGCAGGGGGGCTTCGCGAGGCATGACGCCGGGCGTTCCTTCCGCTGGTCGCGGAACCCTGAGAAGATTGTGGCGTCGGCGGAGTCCGGTCCTTCGGGGCGAGAGTAGGCGGCCGCCAAGAATAATCTTCGAGCCTGGGCCGCGCACCGCGCGACCCCGGCTTTTTTGCGCGCCTGATTTTCCCCACGCCCTCGGCGCTTGACCCGGGGGCGCGCAGGCGTTATGCTTCTTCCGAGGAGGGGCAATCATGCCCGCCAAGATCGCCATTGACCGCGACGCCGTGGCCGACTTCTGCCGCCGCCACCACATCCGCCGCTTGGCCCTGTTCGGTTCGGTGCTGCGCAGCGACTTCGAGCCCGAAAGCGACGTGGACGTGCTCGTGGAGTTTGAGCCCGGCTACGCTGTGGGGTTCATTCGCTTGGCCCGCATGGAACGTGAACTGTCGAGGCTTTTAGGTGGCTGCAAGGTGGACATCCGGACCCCCGCGGACCTGAGCCGCTACTTCCGCGACGCTGTTCTGGCCGAAGCCGAGGTGTTCTATGACGCGGCACGATCCGCGGGTAGCCCTGCGTCACATGCTTGATCATGCCCGCGAAGCGGTGGAGATGGCGGCGGGCCGGTCTAGGGAAGACCTCGACCATGACCGCCAACTCAACCTGGCGCTCGTCCGGCTGCTCGAGGTCATCGGCGAGGCGGCAAGCCGCGTGCCGCCAGAGGAGTGCCGGCGCCGGCCGGGCATTCCCTGGCGAGACGTTGTGGGTCTCCGCAACCGGCTCATCCACGGCTACGATGACGTCAACTTCGACATCCTCTGGACGATTGTCCAGGACGACCTGCCGCCGCTGGGCGATAGAATCGAGACAGGCGACGGATGGTCCGTCGCCGCGAATGTGGCTGCTCGTCCGGTCGCCCTTCCGGCTTCGCCCTGCGGGCTACGCCGGACAAGCCGGGCTCCCTCCCGGGCAGCCGCGGGAACGTCACCCATGGCGACGGTTCCACCTTATTCAAGCGCTCTCGCTGTCCAGTCTATGGGTACAAGTTGAATAATCAGGAAGGGACGTATATGAGCTGGTTCGATCATATCTTCGGAAGCCCGTCCGTGCAGCGCGTTTGTAAGACCGTCAAACGAGGCAACGTTGTCAAGCTTGCTAAACTGCTTGCCTCAGCGCCGGACCTGGCCAATGCGAAAGACGAGCACGGCCTTGCGCCGCTGGAGATAGCTTGTCTCAACCGCGACTATATGCGGAAGCCCATCATCGAGGTCCTTCTTGCACACGGGGCCGACCCAAACGTCCGTGACTCCCTGGGAGGGACGCCGCTGCGAAAGGCAGCGGTCTTAGGCAGAAAGGATATAGTGGAGCTATTCTTAGCCAAAGGGGCTGACCCAAACACGAAGGACATCAATGGCAACTCTGTCCTTCATGAGGCGGCCATCCATGGACACCGGGAGCTTGTGGAATTACTTCTTGCAAGAGGGGCGTGGGTCAAGACCCGGGGCAGGAAAGGACGGACGCCGCTGCACTGGGCGATGCTGGGAGGACATAGCGATGTGGCAGAGCTGTTGATCGCACGAGGAGCCGACCCGAACGCAAAGGACTCCGAGGGGAACACAGCGATGGACCCGTTTACCAAGGGCTTATAGCGCCTTGGGCTCCCCCCAGCTTGACGCCGCCCAGCTGCCGGTCTTACAGTTCATCACTTTCACCTCGCATGTTTATCCCGGCCTGTACCAGCCAGGTGCCCTGCCTTCGCTTGCGAAAGCATGCCCTGCCATTCATCCCGCCATCGGCGACACGGTCTGGGCGTCAACAGGGACCGGCTCATCCGTCCCGGCCCTCCAGGCGCGCCAACTCGACCATGGCCGGTCCCCTGGCCGCGCGACCAACCCGCGCCGGACCGGGTTCGCGTGGATGTAGTCGATCTTCCGGCGAATCTCCCGGGCCGACCGGAGGTTGCGGTCGTATCCTCCGCCGCGCTGCCGGAACCGAAGCGAGTTGGTAGGGTGGGTGCTTCGCACCCACGCGGCCCCTTCTTTTTGTCCGACGGTTCTCTGGCGAGGTTGTTCCGAATCGCCCACAGCCGCGCCCGCCGCCGAGCCTGCCGAACCCTCTGTCCCCCTGATGTGCGGTTGGGCGTTCAATCGAAAATCGCAAATCGGAAATGTGTTTCCCCGCTGCCCCTCAGGCACTCAGGCACGCCCTTGGCGCTGCCATTTTGGCAGGCCGAAGACGGCGAGAAGACGTGCGGGGCGAGGGAGACGGGCGGCGCTCGTTTTGAGCCTATGCTCATAATCGGCGGCGAAAATCGCCCGCAGACGCATCATCGCATCGGCATGCGTAGGGGGTAAAAAGGGGGTCAAAAAGCGCCAATTCGGGCCCAATTCCGCCAAAAAACTCAAAAAAAGTCGAAAAAAGCACCCGATTTAGCCTTACCCATCTTAACATTTCGGCCCCCGAATCCCCCTGGCGCTAGCGCTAGGCCCGATTTGGCCTCCAAAATGGGCCAAAATCCCCCAAATTCCACCCAAAATTGCCCGCCAACATATCGGCGTTGCGCAATATGTGTGCACCGAACGCCCACGGGCGGCGCTCCATGGGGCGGGGTGCGGCCTGCGCCATACATCCGACGGCTCCCGGCCACTTCCTGACCGTTACGGGGAAACTCCTGTCATTCTCCCCTTTGACACTCGTCCCCTCGGCGTGTAAGATAGTCCTTTTGAGCCGCCGATTGGAAGGGAGGAGTGGGCTGATGGCCGAGTGTCCGAACCAGGAACGAAACCTGAAGGACTGCACCTGCACCTATTCCTGCGGGAAGCGCGGCCTCTGTTGCGAGTGCATCGCGACCCACCGCGCGCAGGGCGAACTGCCGGGCTGCCTGTTCCCGCCGGAGGCCGAGCGGACCTATGACCGCAGCGTCCGTTACTTCGTCGAGGTCATGAAGGATCTCACCTGAACGCCGAGCCGAACCATGATCGCCATCATCGACAACTACGACTCGTTCACCTACAACCTGGTCCAGCGTCTGGGCGAACTGGACCCGAGCGTGGACCTCCGCGTCTTCCGCAACGACAGGGTGACGGTGGACGAGTTGGAAGCGCTGGCGCCGACGCGCCTGATTGTCTCGCCCGGTCCCGGCACGCCGCTCGACGGCGGCATCTCCAGCGAGGCCATCCGCCGCTTCGCCGGCAAGGTCCCCATTCTGGGCGTCTGTCTTGGTCATCAGTGCATTGGTTTCGCATTCGGCGCACAGGTCGGGCGGGCCGACCGGCTGATGCACGGCAAAACCAGTATGATCCATCACGATGGGAGGACAATCTTTGAAGACATCGCGAACCCGTTCGAAGCCACACGCTACCACAGCCTCATCATCCGGCCGGGCGACGTGCCGGAGGAGTTCGAAATCTCGGCTCGCACGGATGAGGACGAGGTTATGGGCATCCGCCATCGCCGCTGGCCGCTGGAAGGAGTCCAGTTTCATCCGGAAAGTTTTCTGACCGCCGAGGGCCCGAAGATCCTGAAGAACTTTCTCGCCCTCTAGCCTACCTGGCCGGATGGCTCAGCCAGGCGCCTCTGCGGTCGCCCCGCACGGCGGTTGACGAATCTTCTGGAGCGGCAGCGGCGTGGCCATCGTCCCGCCGAAGGCAAGCGGCGCGAACGCGGCGGGTTTTATCGTTGACACCGTTTATAAAGATTGGTAGGATGCGGGCTCGAAACGCTTCCTGTGATGCGACTCTTGGTTTGGACAGGCGTCTGATGGAAGCGCAGGCCGCCGAGTGGCGGCCCAATGAATCGGTTCTGGGCAACTTCCCGGCTCAGAATCCGTGGAGACCATTGCCGGGA
>DATLBA010000128.1:0-4020 GCA_035527275.1 Phycisphaerae bacterium | reverse complement strand
ATCCGCGCCTTCAAGGGCGACGGCGGCCGCACCCACTATGCCAACTTCATCGACGCCGTGCGCAGCCGCAAAGCCGAGGACCTCGAGGCCGACATCCTCGAAGGCCACCTCTCCAGCGCCCTGTGCCACCTGGCCAACGTCTCGTACCTCCTCGGCCGGCACCGGCCGACGGACGCCGTCAAGGAGGCCGTCGGCGACCACCCGGTGCTCGGCCCGGCGCTGGAGGATCTCCTGGGCAACCTGACCCACAACGGGGTGGACCTGGCGAAGATCCGTCCGACCCACGGCGCGACGCTGACGCTGGATACCGAGAAGGAGCGGTTCGTCGGCGAGGCCGCCGACTGGGCCAACATGTACCTCGAGCGGACGTACCGCCGGCCGTTCGTCATGCCGGAAAACGTGTGAGGGCAGCCATGACCCCAAACGCACAGACGCGACGAGGGTTCCTGAGGGCGGCCGGCGCGGGCGCCGCGGCGCTGGCCGGGGCCGCCACCTTCGGGCCGGATGAAGCGGCGGCGGAGACGTCGAAGGCCAACGCGGCGGCCGGGCCCCTGCCGCTCGGCCTTACGACCTACATGGTCAAGGAATACGATCTCGACCAGACGCTTGCGATGGCCCGGCGTGTGGCCGTGGACCTCATCTGCCTGCGGAGCAACCTGCTTCCGCTGGAGTCCACGCCGGAGGAGATCGCCGCCGTCCTCGCGAAGGTGACGCAGGCCGGCCTGAAGGTCTACGGCGGCGGCGTCATCTATATGAAAGACGAGGCCGGCATCGACCGCGCTTTCGCGTACGCCAAGGCGGCGGGGTTCAAACTGATCAGCATCAACCTGCCGCCCGACCTGCTGCCGGCCCTCGACCGCAAGGTCCGCCAGACCGGTATCCGCGCCGCCATTCACAACCACGGGCCGGAGGACAAGCATTACCCGACGCCGCCCGCGATCCATGAGAAGGTCAAGGGGCTCGACCCCCGCATCGGCATCTGCCACGACACCGGCCACACGCTCCGCGCGGGGATGGACCCGGTGGAGGCCACCGTCAAGACCGCCGACCGGATCCTGGACGTTCATCTCAAGGACGTCGATGGCCGGACCGGCAAGAGCCACAGCACCGAACTCGGCCGGGGCGTCATGGACATCCCGGCGTTCCTTCAGACGCTCGCCAGGATCGGGTACCGCGGCGTCCTGGGGATCGAGTATGAGAAACACATGACGGACCTGCTGCCGGGCCTGGCCGAATCGGTCGGGTACACGCGCGGGGTGCAGGCGGCTCAGGCGCGGGGCGGCTAGAGCAGTTAACGCTTGCCTGTAGCACGCTGCGCGGCGGGCAATCCTGCCCACCGCGCGATGGAGGCGCCGTGCTACGCGGTGGGCAAGATTGCCCACCGCGCGACGATCCGCACCATTCCATCGTGAACTGCTCTGAACCTGCAACGCGACTCACTGCCCCGCCAGGCAGATGAGGTTGCCGTCGGTGGTGGCGAGGTAGAGGCGTCCGTCGGCCGCGGCGAGACCGTCGAATACCGGGGACGCGTCGAGTTTCAATTCGCCGAGTTTCTTGCCGTCTGCAGTCGAAACGCTCACGAGCAGGGCGCCGCCTTTTCCCCGCAGCGAGGCCACCTGGACGGCCGCTTTCGCAGCGAGTTGTTTGTCGAACGGTTTGGCGAAGATTTCCTCTTCATCCACGACATCCAGCGGACCGGCGACGAACAGCGTCTTGCCCGCCAGCGCCATCGCTCGTGCCTGAATCGGCGGATTCTCTTGTCGCCAGTTGAAATCAATGGCCGATATTTCGGGAAGGGGGAAGGAACCATACAACGTGCGGTCGAAAGTAATACCGTGTCCCTGCTTGCCTTCCTGTTGCCTGTTGGCGGCGGAGACGCGTTCGATCGACTCGGGCTTGACATTCCGCCCGGCAGAGTAAAGCTGATACTCCAACGCGCTGGACCACACGTACAGGTTGGGCTTTCGCCCATAACCGAACACAGAGTCCTCATCGAATACCAGCATCCGCCCCGCCGGCGCGAAACGCCCCGCGCGGAACCAACCATTGTGTCCCGCACCGTATCCGTGCCCGAACACCCAATAGGCGCGGTGGAACCACGTGTCGTCGAGGTATCCGCCCGAGCAAACCAGGTGTGCTTCTTCGCCACCCTGATCCGTGGCTCCCGAGGCGGTCAGGTCGGTTCGCTTCCCATCGAGGCCGATACTCTGCGATCGCATGTAGAGACGTTTTCCGTCGCTGGACAGAATATCCGGAAGGGCGACGGGCATATCCAAACCGCTAGCCGTTGTGTGCAGGGGCGTGTCGCTTCCGGGCAGGGTGTCGCCCATGATCTCTTCAAACTGCTTTTCGCCCGTCGTCGCGTCGAGCTTCAGCAGATGCAACCCGCCGTCGAGGAACATGGACCGCCCGGCCACACAATACACCGATCCGCCCTGGACCAGAACGGCTCCGCTTACCGGCCAGGTCGACTCCAGCTGATCGTACGAAACGATGGTGCGTTCTTGCGCCACCGCGCGATATCGCCAGGCAAGCCGGCCATCCGCCGCGGCCAGGCAGTAGATCCAACCGTCTCTGCTTCCGAAGAGGCAAAGCCCTCCGGCGATCGTGGGCGGGGTGTCCACGCGCCCGCCGGCGACGTACTCCCACGCCACATCGCCCGTTTTCGAATCCAATGCGTAGACCGTGTGCTTGTCGATGGCGGATACGAAAACCTTGCCGTCAGCAACGGTAACCGGTGAGAGCCTTCCGCCGAGTTTTGTTTTCCAGCCCGTTTTCAAGTTCGCCGGAACCGCGGTCTTATTCGACCCGCTTCGCATATTGTCGGATCGGTAGGTGCGCCATCCGCCGTTGCCGGACGCCTTGGGCGACAACACGGTAACCTTCTTGTACGCCGGTCCCGTTTCCAATCTCGGCCGGGGCTCCGCGGCCGGCGGTTTCTTCCGGGCGAGGTCTCCGACGAGTGCGTTGAATCCGTTCAACTTTGACTCGATATAGCACGCGCACGGATGCGGTGGGGCGTAGGTGAGCCCGTTGGCGGGCATCATCCCGTAGAGGCAGGCTCCCCGCACCCAGGGGTTGGGCTGCCACTTGCCGGTCTTCACGTCAATGTATTCGAGCCCCGTTCGCGACATGATAAGGTACTGGTCGGTGGCCCGGCCTCGATGGCAGCGATGATGGAACCAGTCGCTCTTTCCGGGCGGGAATACTCTCTTGGTTTCACCGCTGACCGGATCCCGCCCGAAGTATGTCCATGGCGGCTCTCTCGCCACTTTGGGGGCTTTCGCGTTCTTCTTTTTCGCCCCCCTGGGCGCGTTGGCGGAGGTCGACCAGACCAGTCCGTCGGCAACCAGCAGGTCATACGCCGACTGGTGCCCGGTCGGGCCATGGAAATCGGACCAGAGCGTTTTGCCGTCTTTTATCGAGATCGACGAGACCGCGCCCGGACCGGCGGAGAACAGGACCACATCGTTATAGATCACAAGGTTCGGGGCCGATTTGACAAAGGTCTTGACGCTCGTTTGACGTTCGGCGATCCAGGACTGCTTCCCGGATTTGCGATCCAGGCAGATCACGTTCATACCGTTGTGATAGAAGACGCGTTGTTCGTCGACCGCCAGCGTGATCGGGGCGACGGTGGTCTCCTTCGTCCACAACACATTGCCCGATGCGGTGTCGATGGCGCTGATCTTCTTGGGGTCGTCCATCTCCCATTTCCAGGGACGGGCGCTGTTGGAGCGACCGGTTTCAGTCCAGCAGCGGACGGTTTGTAACTGCCACTTCCCTTCGGGCGGCGCTTTGGCGTGGGCGGTTACGAAGAGTTGACCGCCTGAGACGATGATCTCTTCGGTGTGTTCGGTGCCCGCGAAGGTTCTGAGCGTCTCGCCGGTGGCCGCGTCGAGCATGGTGACCGGAGCGTGGAGGCTGAGCGTTGCGAAAACCTTGTCGCCGATCGCCACCAGTCTCCGGGGCAACTGTGCGGGTCCCGCCTTGGCCGGCCAGATGTCCGTGTGCCACTCG
>DATLBA010000127.1:0-5556 GCA_035527275.1 Phycisphaerae bacterium | reverse complement strand
CCGGCACAGCCCCATCACGGCCATGGCAATGTAGGACGGGCCGCGCTTGGCGGCAAGGTTGTAGAAGTTGATCGTCACGAACGCCGCGATGGCCAGCACCAGGGCCCCGCCGCTTAGCGTCACGGCGCAGAACCCCGCGAGTACGGTTGTCAGGATAAGCAGGACCGTTGCGGCTCCGAAGCCGATCTCGCTTGTCACCAGCGGCCGCGGAACCTTCAGCAGGCGGTCCCGGCGGACGTCCGCCACGTCGTTTTCGACCATGCCGAACAGGTACAGCCCGGTCGAGGTGCCCGCCAGGAGGGCTGCCACGTGCCAGTTGAAGGTTCCCAGTTGCCCAGGCTGGAGCGCAACGGTGTAACCGGCGACGGAGTCGGCCACGGCCGTCACGAACAAAGGCAGTCGAAGTATCCGCGATAGGCCTTTCAGGCTCATCGCCGAGGAGTCTAGCAACCGGGGCGGCGTTTTCCAATCTTTTCACGCCCGGCGCCCCCCGCTATAATGCCCCCCATGATCATCACGATTGATGGGACGTCGGGCAGCGGCAAGACCACGGCAGCGGCCGGTCTGGCGCGCCGACTCCACGCCTGGCACCTCGATACGGGCGCCATGTACCGGGCGCTTACCCTGAAGGCCCTCCAGGCGGGCGTCGATCTGGAAGATCCCCAGGCCCTTGCGGCGATGGCCGAAGGGACGGACATCGAATTGGACGGCGATCCGGGGGCCTTGCGCGTCCGCCTCGACGGCCGCGATGTCACGGAGGCGATCCGCGAGAACCGCGTGAGCACCCACTCGCATTACCTGGCCCGGACGCCCGAGGTCCGCCGCGTCCTGGTCGCCAGGCAGCGCGAGTTCGCCGCCCGCGCCGGCCGCATCGTGACCGAAGGCCGCGACCAGGGGACCGCCGTGTTTCCCGACGCGGACGTGAAGTTCTTCCTGGACGCCGATCCGGAGGTCCGCGCCCGCCGCCGCCAACTGGAACTCCAGAGCCGTGGCGAGTACAAGTCATTCCGCGAGGTCCTGGAGGAAATCCGCGAGCGCGACCGGCGCGACGCCACACGAGCCGCCGACCCCCTGAAACCTGCCGAAAATGCCGTCCGCGTGGACACCACCGACACGACCATCGACGAGACCCTCGAGACGCTTCTGGCCGAGGTCCGACGCCGCGTCCCGTCCGCTCGGGCCGCGCCGGGCGGCAAGGAGGCGACGTGAAGCGGCTCCGGCACGCCTGGTACGCGATGCTTCGGCAGGTGGCGCGGATCCTCTGCATCGCCCTGTTTGACTTGCGCGTGGACCACCGCGAACGGTTGCCCCGCACGGGCGGCGTCCTCGTCATCTCGAACCATCAGAGTTTCCTCGACCCGATTCTGGCGGCCGTGGGCCTCGGCCGGCCGCTCCATCCGATGGCCCGGGAGACCCTCTTCCGGTTTCCGCTGTTTGCGGCGCTCATCCGGAGCCTCTACGCGTTTCCGGTCCGCCGCTCCAGCGCCGACCTGGGGGCCGTTCGCGAAGCGCTTCGGCGGCTGAAGGACGGCGCGGCCGTCCTGATGTTCCCCGAAGGCACGCGGACGCTCGACGGCTCCATCGGACCGCTTCAGGGCGGACCCATCGCGATTGCCGCTCGGGCCGGCGTCCCCGTGGTGCCGATGGTGATTGACGGGGCTTTTGAGGCCTGGCCGCGCTCCAACCGGCTTCCCCGGCCGCGCCGCGTACGCGTGGCCTACGGCCAGGCCCTCTCGGCGGCCGAGGCGGCGGCGGGGGACCCCGATGCCCTCATGGGCATCCTCCGGCAGCGGATGCTTGACCTTCAGGCCGAACTCCGGCGCAAGCCGCGCGGCGGCCCATAGGTTAAGGTTTCGAGCCGCGGTCGTTTTCGAGCCGCGGTCGGAAGCACGCGGGGATCTTCATACGGGGCAAAAGATGTCAAACCAGCCCACGATCGAGGTTGCGGCCGGCAGCGGCGTCTGTTTCGGCGTCCGCAGGGCTCTCGAAATGGCCGAGCAGGCCCTCGCCCAGGGCCGACCCGTCTATTGCCTCGGACCGCTTATCCACAATCCCCAGGAAGTCGCGCGGCTGGCCGAGAAGGGGTTCCGCGTCATCCAGTCGCTCGACGAGGCCTCCGGCGGCACGCTCCTGATACGCAGCCATGGCCTCCAGCCGGACATCGTGGCCGAGGCCCGCCGGCGAGGGTTGCGGATTCTCGACGCCACGTGCCCCCTCGTTCACCGTGCCCAGAGCCTGACGGCGGAACTCGAGAACGCCGGTTACCAGGTGATCGTCGCGGGCGACGAGGCCCATCCGGAGGTCCGGGCCATCCGCGGTTACGCCCCGGCGGCCATCGTGGTCGGGAGCCTGGAGTCCGTGCAGCAGATGGACCTTTCGGATCGCGTGGCCCTGGTGGCGCAAACCACGTTCTCGCCCGATGAGTTCCGCCGCATCGCCGCCGAATTGGCCTCGCGCGACCTTCGGGAAGTCCGCATCGTGAACACGATTTGCGCCGCCACGGTCCAGCGCCAGCAGGCCGCCGCCGACCTGGCCGGACGCGTGGACGTCATGTTCGTCATCGGCGGCCGCAATAGCGCCAACACGAATCGCCTGACCGAACTGTGCGCCTCGCGCGGCGTCCAGACGTACCACCTCGAACATGCGGGGGAAGTGATGGCGGACCACCTCGCCGGACGCCGGCGTATCGGAATTGCCGCAGGCGCCTCGACCCCCCAATGGATCATTGACGCCGTTAGCCGCCGCATCCGCGAACTCTCCTAAGTTGCTCTTTTACGCGGTCGCCAAGGCGACCGGCTAATTGTTGCCCTGTTGCCCGCCGTGTATTCACGGCGGGCTAAGTGTTGCCCATTGCCCGTTCCCCATTCCCCGCGTTGTCATCCCGAGCGAGCGAAGCGAGTCGAGGGATCTCGCCGTGGCCGTTTTGACGTAAGTCGCATTTTGGTTTTCCGAAAAACACATTTTTGGCGCGGTTTGGCGCGCTTTTTAGGGTCAAGTTATCCACAAAACGGCCTTGGCGCTAGCGCCAAGGGGGGTATGCAGGAGCAATGTTAAACTAGGCAAGACGAAACCGTACTGGTTTTTGACGTTTTTGACTGAAACTGTATCCATTTTGATCGTTTTTGTATCGTTTTTTGCGTGTTTTGTACTCATATGGTTAGACATACGTCCATAACACTTACGTGCGTTCGACCAGCGCGGAATTCGGAGTGCGGAATGCGGAGTTGACGGCCACTGCGTCATTTTACGCAGGTCGCGACTGTTAAAATGAACAGACGGGGGTGACTAGGTGACTGGGTAACTAGGTGAAAGCGTGCCGCGAAAATGTAGGCCGGGCCTGCCCGCCTTGGGCGGGGGCGCGCCCCGGCATCCGTGCTTCAGCCCCATCGGGGCGGACCGCGCTCTAGCCACGAGGCGTAAGCCCGTGGTAGGCGACAAGCCCACCCCCCATTTTCCTTTTTTCTTTTTGAGCCCCATCGGGGCGATTGAAACCACGGCCTGCGGCACGCGATTCAGTCGCCCCTACGGGGCTCCTAAAAAAAGAAAAGGAGGGGGTTTGCGATCTCCGCCTACCCAGGGCTGGCCAGCCTGCGGCTGGCTTGCGCCCTGGGCTACTATCAAGCGCCCCGTCGGGGCTTTTTGCGGAAATACTTCGTCCACTGTTGTGTGCCATGACGCGCCGCGGCCTGCGGCTCTCAGCCGCCCCTCCCGCCGTCGCCTAAGGCGGCTATGGCGGGTCTGCGAACGAGGCTGAATTAAGGTGTATGTCCCCGGAACTCGGACCTCAATACATTTCCTGGACCGCCTCAGGGTCTGCGTTCCTATTGAGCGTTGCGTAGCCAAAGGAACAGGCAGCCATGCGCCAGGCCGTGAAAATGGCCTTTTCAGACGATTACCGCGTTCCATTGACAATGCAGAGGTCAATAAGGCGACCGATGCCCTCGACCTCAAACGCGATTTCTTTGGCGCGGTTGCGCAACTTGACGCGGGTTTCGATCACCCGCCGGGTCTCCTCAGCAATTCTCTGACGAACCTTGGCATCTTTGGGAATCGGCAGAACGACCCCGAAAAGCCGCTTGCCAAGCGTGTCGATAATGTCGCGGGTGAACTGCTTTGCCCACATCTGCCGCCGGACAATCGGCGTGTTGAGCAAAGCCAGAAGCAGATACGGATCGAGTTTCTTCTTGTCGTTGGCTCGCAACTTGTAAATTCCGCCGCAGTAGAGAACCTTGGTGTCGTGTTCGGTGAGGATGCACGACGTCCCAACCAGATAGGTGCCGTCCCGCACAACGAAGACATCCTCGGCTTGCACGTCCTGCTTGTTATCCTCGTAAATCTCCTCGCTGACATTCTGCTTGGGATCGCCTTTTAGTTCCCAGTTGGATATGTCGGACGTGCGGATAAAGGGAATCGGGCCGGTTCCGTAGGCCATTTTCCCGATTTCAATGCCGGTATCCCAGGAAAGGGTTTTGGATTTTACCAAGTCCGCCAAGGGGACAAGGTCGTGTGTCCTGCTCATGACGCGGAGATCATAATCAATCTGCGGGTCGTAGTATTTTGGAACATATATCTCCAATTTTATCTGCGACACTTTACACGCGAACCCAGGATTGCCTGAATGTTCGATGCGCCATTCCCAGTCTGCGGGAACAGGTTGTTCTAGTGTGGGCAAATGACCTTCCGCCCACAGGGGAATACGTCGTATTCTCTCCCGCAACTCAACTCGCGTGGCGATATTTGCCTCAATATCCCTTGTGATAGCGTTCCGCCGCTTGCCATCTTTCGGGACCGGTATAACCAGCTCAAGATACCTATTTCCAATAGTATCGATGATGTCTGCAGTGAACTGTTTCGCACGAATCTGGCGTTTTACAACAGGCGTATTGAGGCACGTCAAAAGCAAAGATGGGGGAATCGGGCCATCGGAACTGACGCGGAATTTTAGGATATGAGACTGGTAAAGGCAGGGAAGATCATGTCTGGTCAGCATACAAGTCTGCCCAATCAAGTATGTGCCATCTCGAACAAAGAAAATGTCTCCCGCTTGGACATCCTGGCGAGACGAATAGTCCGCATAAATGCCCTCACTTACCCCTTGCTTGGGGTCTGCTTTCAACTCCCAATTTGAAATGTCTGATGTCCGAATGAACGGGATTTCTCCCGTTCCGTATGCCATCTTGCCGATTTCGTGACCGGTATCGGTCTTGAGCCATCCATTTGCCTTCAAGTCCCCCAGGACAACCAGGTCGTGCGTCGCCTTGAGTTCTTCGAGCCGATCTGCAATCTCAGGGTTATAGTAACGCGGGACGAAGACGGAGTTGCGAATGTGTCTCCCGCCCCAGGGTTGGATTGGACACTCGTTTGTATCCGATAGGGTAAGCAGAACCGAACGGAAAGGAGTGTCCAGATGGGGAAGATGGAGCATGGGCCTTCGGGGGCTTCGGAGGGAGCCCGGAGGGCGACCGGAGAAGCCCCCGAAGGCCGCGCGGCCGAGCGGGGCCGCTTCTCCGCCCGACGCAAGGCCGAGGCGGTCGTCCGACTGCTGCGGGGCGAGGA
>DATLBA010000126.1:0-28857 GCA_035527275.1 Phycisphaerae bacterium | reverse complement strand
TACGACTGGTGGGGGGTGGTCACACCCTGTGGTCGGATTCTCAGTGTGTGCTTGCCAACGGCGGTGGCGAAGGGTAGCCTGTTGGTCGGGGCGGTCCTCAGCCATTCGGGTCAGAGGCCTTCCTGCGGCCATGAGTGGCGGGCGGGGTCATTTTCGGCTGTGGCGCCCTCTTGCCGGTTCGTATATAGAGAAGGAGGAGTTTGCCCCGTGTCGAAAGCGTTGTCGGCGAGGTGCGGATTTTGCAGAAAGGGGTTCAAACTGCGCCCCGATCAGGTCGGGCGCGAAGTCCGGTGTCCCCATTGTAAGACCATCGTCAAGATCACACCCCAGACGGAGACGGGCCGGGAAGCCGGGGAGGCGCTCCGGCCGGTGCTGCCCGGGAGGCGGGAGGTGGCGGCCCGTCGGACACCAGCGCTGCCGAAAGGGGGCGTCCGCAGCCGCAACCTGGCGATCGCGTGGGTAGTCTTAATCGGCGTGGGGATCGTGGGGGCGGTCATCGGGCTCGTGGTGGCGTTCACCCGCGAGAAACCGGCGCCCCGGCCCGTCGGTCATGCCCCGCCGCCGACGTATGGGGTTCCGGGCGAGTCGCCGGGCGAGTCGAGCGGGGGCTTTTTCGGCGCGGGCCTGCGCGGGCGGGAAGCCGTGGAACTCAAGGTTCAACGGGTCATCCGCGGCTTCAAGAACAGCACGCAGACCTATGCCGTGGGGTTCGTCACGAACGTGACGGCCGAGATGCTTCACACCGTGGAGGTCCCCGTCGTGTTTTTCGACCGAGGAGACAACAAGTTGGGTGAAGCGCATGCGCTCGTCGCGGCGCTGGGACCGGGTGAGACGGCGCCGTTCGTAGTCGTTTGGGAGCACGTGAAGGGTGTAAGGGCGTCGAAGTGGGAGTACGATTATAAGGTGCTTCCCGCCGGGTTGGACCAGTCGCCCGGCAGCCTTCTCATAAAGGACGCGCCGCGGACGCAGCGTGACGAAGGGGGTTTCGGAACGACAGGGCGCGTCAGCCTCTGGGTGGCCAATGAAGGCAAGGGACCGGTCGAGGCGGTTGAAGTGACGGCGGTGATGCTGGACGCCAAGGGTGAGGTGGTGGGCGCGGCAAAGGACGTGGTCCGGCAGCGGATTGAGCCGGGCGAGGAGAAAGACATCTCCATCCGCTACGAGCACTGTAGGGGTGAGTTGATTCGCAGGACCGAGGCGTGCGTGCGGGTGGCGACGCCGTAGCGGTCACATCGCAAAACCCGGACGAAGCCTGGGCGGCTCGGGGACGCAGGTTCCGATAAGAGAGAGTGCGAGGCGAGCGGTGTTTTCGGCAGCGCCGGGCCTTGCGATTTTCCGGCGGATCTCCGCTAGATCTGCTTTCATCTCTCGATGGATTTGCTCGTCAAGAAGCAGGCGGGCGATTTCGTCCATGGCCTGGGGGCCGGGCGAGCGGTTCCGCATGAACTCCGGAACAATCCGCCGGCCCGCCAGCGCGTTCGGCAGGCTCAGGTAAGGCGTCTTGACCAGCCACCGGCCCAACAGGTTCCACCCTGCCCAGGTGACGTTGTAGAAGACGGCCATCGGCGTCCCGTAAAACACCAGTTCGAGCGTGGCCGTGCCGGATGCGACCAAGGCAAGGTCGGCTGCACTTTCGACTTCGTGCGTCTTTCCGACGACGGTTCGCACCTCGAGCCCCGAGGCCGCAATAAGCGGGTTGGTCCAGCGGCGGTGAGCGGCATCGGCGAGGGCGAGGACGAAGCGGCAGGCCCCCGCGCGGTCGGCCAAAGCGCGGGCGACCGCGAGTTGGCGGGCGAGAATCGGGCCGATCTCCTGGCGTCGGCTGCCAGGCAGCAGGGCAACGAGACGCTCGTCGGACCCTGCGTGCAGCGACGCGATGAACGCCTCGTCCAGGACCAGGTTCCTCAAATGGTCCACCACGGGGTGGCCGACAAAGGTCGCGGGGACGCCCGCGTTGCAGAAGAACGCTTCCTCACGAGGCAGGACACAGGCGACGTGGGTGAAGCGGCGGCGGAGTTTATGGACCCGCCCCGGCGCCCACGCCCACAGTTGCGGCGGGATGTACCAGAGCAGGGGGATGCGGCGGGCGCGAATGCGGCTGGCCAAGAGAAAGTGGAAGCCCGGGCAATCAATCGTGACGACGACGTCCGGTCGCCATGCGGCAAGGAAGCGGTCGGTGCGGCTCAGAAGGTCGAGGTATCGCCAGAAGGAACCGACCAGCGGGCCGACGCCGATGATGCCGAACTCGACCGTGTCGGCAAGGAGGCGGGCGCCGGCGGCGCGCAAGCGAGGCCCGCCGAGCCCGACGATGTCGGCCTTCGGCGTCAGCCGGTGCAGCGCCCGGACGAGGTTGGCGGCGTGCAGGTCGCCCGAGGCTTCGCCGGCGCTGATGAAGATTCGGGGGTCTTTCATGCAGCCGAATTCTATCAAAGGCCCCGGCCACCGACAACCTGAAAGCGGCGGACCGGCGGTGCGGAGTGGTACTGCTTGACGTTGAGTGGTGTCTCAGCGTAGAGTGTCGAAGACCGCATCCCGCCTGCTCGAAGCGGTCTGCGACAACAGGCGGTGGGCCGGGAGGACACGATGTTTGGTGAGAGCCTGGCTGTGAACGTTGTCGTGCTGGCGGTTTCGCTGGGCATGTTGTATTTCGGCGCGGGGTGGCTCGTGCGAGGAGCGGGCCTTTTGGCGCGCGCGATGCACATTCGCCCCATCGTTATTGGCATCACGATCATTGCGTTTGCGACGAGCACTCCGGAACTTGTGGTGGGCCTCACATCCACGTTGCGGGGGGTCGGCACCATCGCGATCGGCAACATCGTGGGAGCCAATGTCGCAAACGTCGGCCTGATTATCGGCGTCAGTGCGTTGGTGCGCCCCCTCGTCGTTCAGCGCAGCACGTGGCGCAAAGAGGTCCCGATCGCGGTGGCGGCTCAGGTGCTGCTTTTTATTTTCTGTGTGAACGGGACACTCCAGCGGTGGGAGGGGGTGGTTCTGGTTGCTGTTCTGCTTGCCTTCGTGATTTGGATGGTGCTGACGGCGAAGGAGAGGGGTGTCCTGCCCGAGAAGATCGCGAAGGCGCGGGCGCGGCCGCTGGTCAACTTGATCCAGTTGCTTGTGGGTGGTGCGGTGCTTGTCGTCGGGGGTAATCTGCTGGTGCCGGCGGCGCTCCAGGTTGCCGAGGCGGCCGGGGTCAGCCATCTGACGATCGGTCTGACGGTGATTGCGTTCGGCACGACGGTTCCGGAACTGGCGACGGGCATCGTGGCCGCGCGCCGCGGCGAGGGGGACATTGCCATCGGCAACGCGATTGGAAGCATTTTCTTTAACACGGCATTCGTGCTGGGCCTGGCGGCGGCAATCTCGCCGATTACCATCGCACCGCATGAATTCGCGGACGTCATTCGGGTGAAGTTGCCCGTGATGATTGTCCTGGTCTTGGCTCTGGTTCCGTTCATGCGGTCGGGTTTCCGCGTGACGCGCCTGGAGGGAGCCATCCTGCTCGCGTGTTACCTGGCGTTTGTCGCGTATTCGTTCTGGTCGGGGCAGGCGCCCTAGTCCGCCTGAGGCGGATCGCGCAGATGCTCCGGCTTGCCGACGGCACGAGGGGCAAGAGGTCGGCCCGACCTCTGCAGGTCGCGCGCGGCGTCTTGCTCAGAGGATTTTCGAGCCGGGGGCGACGGGCTCGGCGACGGTCAGGACGACCACCTTATCACCATCCTGGGCCGCAAGCAGCATCGCCTCGGAACGCTCGCCGCGCAGGGTCGCCGGCTCGAGATTGGCCACGACGACCACAAGTGTGTCTTTGAGGGCGTCGGGCGGCATGTAGGGCTTCAGGCCCGCAACCATCTGTCGCGTTCCCAGTTCCGGCCCCAGGTCGCATTGCATCACGTAGAGTTTGTCGGCGCTGGGATGGTCTGTGACCTCGGTGATGCGTCCGACCCGCAGGTCGAGCCTGCCGAATTCCTGGATGCTGATGTTTTCGCCCATCTTCTTACCTTTCGCTTGACGTGCTCTGCTGTTAGGTCACCGCTCGCTGGCGCTCGCGGCTAGCCACTCCGCACTGCTAGAGTCTTTTCGCCGCCAGGCTCGCCAGTTCGCTCCGTTCGCTCTGTATCAGCATCACGTGGCCCACCAGGTCGAGGCCTTTCATCCGTTCGGCGGCGTAGGCGAGGCCGTTGGAAGACGAGTCGAGGTATGGGTTGTCGATTTGGTATGGGTCGCCCGTCAGGACGATTTTGGAATCTTCGCCGACGCGGCTGACGACAGTTTTGACTTCGTGGGGTGTCAGGTTCTGGGCCTCGTCCACGATGATGAACTGGTCGGGGATGCTGCGGCCGCGGATATACGTCAGGGCCTCGAGTTCCATCGCCCCACTGTCCAGGAGCGCCTCGATGCGTTCGTCCAATCGGTCCTCGCCGCCTTTTTTCTTCGTGCGCAGGATGTAGGCCAGGTTGTCGAAGATCGGCTGCATCCACTGCGCGAGTTTCTCCTCTTTGGTGCCCGGCAGGTAGCCGATGTCCCGGCCGAACGGAACGATGGGGCGCGAGACCAGCAGTTTCTCATAGCGCTTGTCACGGAGCACCTTGTGCATGCCGCAGGCGACCGCGAGCAGCGTCTTGCCCGTGCCGGCCGGCCCCATCAGCGTGACCATGCGAACGCTGTCGAGCATCAACAGTTCTATCGTCATTTGCTGCTGCGGGTTGCGCGCCGAGACGTTCTGGAACGTCTTGGCGCCGTATTTCAAAGGGACGAGGCGCTTTTGGGAGGAGTCGTATCGTCCGACGACGGATTCTTTCGAGCCGTCGGCCGCCGTGAGGACGGCGAACTCGTTCGGCTGGAAAGCGTCATCCGGCGGTTCGACGGGCTGGCCCTGGGCGAGTCGGTCGAGCATCGGCCGGTCCACCTCCAGGTCGCGGTAGCCGGTAAAGATGCGATCGAAGTCCACCTTCTGCTTTTCGAAGTCCATCGTGCGGATGCCGAGGGCGTCGCTCTTGATGCGGGCGTTGATGTCCTTCGAGACGAAGGTGCTCGGCTTGCCGTCCTGCATCAGGCGATACGCGACGCCGATGATGCGGTTGTCGGGGGTGTCGGCGGCCAGGATCGGGTGCGCCGGCGCCTGGTCGTCCATGACGATGCGAAGCGACCCGCCGGTTTCCTCGACGGGGACGCCGTCGGCCAGGCGGCCTTTGGTGCGAAGCCGGTCGAGAAAGCGGATGACCCGGCGGGCATGGCGGCTGACGTCGTCGGAACCCTTCTTGAACTTGTCCAGTTCCTCGATGACCTTGAAGGGGAGAACGACCTCGTTGTCGGCGAAGGCCACCAGCGCCCCCGGATCGTGCAGCAGGACGTTCGTGTCGAGCACGAAGTACTTCTTGGCCATGACGTCTCCTCGGCAACTTCCGCGCAGGATAGGAGCGGTATGCTATCGCCGGGGAGGTGGGGGTGCAAGGTTTCCCTTTTTCTCCACGGCTTGAAGCCCCGGCGAGGAACCCCCGGCCGCTTTCCGCCCCGTTGCCCCGATCCGCCTCAAGGGGGCTACGGTGTCTCGGCCACTTCCCCCTTTTTTCACAATGCGCTTGACATTGCGGGCCTGGCGGGGTCTTTTGGCGCGCTCCTTACAGGCAGGGCGAGGCGGCGCGCCGGCGACGCGCCGGCGGCCTGGCGGCGGCCGCGTCGCGGGAGGTTCCCGGATGGGCGAAGAACTCTACGACAGGAAGAAAAAGGGGAAGCCGGGCGCGGACGTCGACATCCACGAGATCATGAACCGCTGGCGAACCGGCGTGAAGCTCAAGCAGCGCGGCATCGCGAGTTTCCGCGAGCGCATCGAACAGCGGATGGGGGTCGTCCAGCAGCGCATCTTCTCGCACAGGGTCACGCTCGACGATTGGGCGATCCGCACGGCTCATTTCCGGGGCCTTGGCGAATATGAGATCGTCGAGGACTGGCGGCCGTTTCGCCTCGGCGACCAGTGGGGCGACGAGGGCCTCAGCGCATTTTTCCGCCGCAGGGCCGAGATGCCGAAGGAGTTCGCCGGCCGCAAGGTCCTGCTTCGGATCTACGTCGGTGGCGATTCGCTCCTTCGCGTGGACGGCGTGCCGTATCATGGCGTGGACCCGTTTCACAACGAGGTGCTCCTCGCGGAGTCGGCCAAGGGCGACGAGGTGTACGAGTTCGAGTTGGAATCGTTCGTCGCCTGGCACGCCGAGAAGCGGTATCCCTTCACCTTCGCGCTGGCCGAGTTGGCCGCGGTCGATGAACAGGTCCACCAGGCTTACTGGGACCTGCGCGCCGTCGTCAAGGCCCTCGAGATCGACGAGATCAATCCGAAGTTGCGCGAGTTCCTCGAGACCCATCTGTGGGAAGCCCTCAAGATGATTCCCCTCCAGGAAGGCGACCCCGAGCGCATGCGCCGGTGTATCCAGGGGGCCGCCGAGAGCGTCCGCAACACGATCTACGCCAGCGACCGCTTCCGGGGCGAAGGGCTGATGCACCTGGTGGCCCACTCGCACCTGGACGTGGTCTTCATGTGGCCGTATCGGGAATTCGTCCGCAAGATCGGCCGAACCCATGCGACGATGCTGCGGCTCATGGAACGGTATCCCGAGTTCACGTTCTGCCAGAGCCAGGCCAAACTCTACGCCGACATGAAGGAGCACTTCCCGGACCTCTATGCACAGGTTCACCGGCGCGTGGCCGAGGGGCGATGGGAACTGACGGGCGCCTTCTGGGTCGAGCCCGATTGCAACCTGATCTCGGGCGAATCGTTCGTGCGGCAGATCCTCTATGGCCAGAAGTTCTTCGAGGAGGAGTTCGGCCGCCGCAGCCGGTCGTGCTGGCAGCCCGACGTCTTCGGCCTTTCGTGGGCCATGCCGCAGATCCTTGCCCGAAGCGGCATCGAGTATTTCATGACGAACAAGATGGCCATCTGGAACGACACGAACCCGTGGACGAAGAACACCTTCTGGTGGGAAGGGATGGACGGCTCGCGCGTCCTCTCGTTCGTCCCGCCGGGCCACTTCATCGGCACGGTCGATCCCGACATCATGGACCGCCAGTGGCGGGCCTTCTCCGACAAGGACACCCTCGGCGAGACCCTGCACATTTACGGGTGGGGCGACGGCGGCGGCGGACCCGACGCCGAGATGATCGAGTGCGGCCGGCGCTACCGCGACTTTCCCGGCCTCGTCAAGACCAAGTTCTCGACCGCCGAGGAGGCCTTCGACAGCATCCACGCCAGGGCCGAGCGCTCAGGCCTGCCCGTCGTCCGCGATGAACTCTACCTCGAGGCCCACCGCGGCACCTACACGAACAAGGCCCGCCTCAAGAAACTCAACCGCCGGATGGAGTTCCTCTATCGCGAGGCCGAGTTGGCGGCGGCGCTGGCACTCCTGGCGGGCGGGGAGTATCCGGCCGACGAACTTCGCCGCGGGTGGGAGGCGCTGCTGACGACCCAGTTCCACGATTCGCTCCCCGGGACGCACATCACCGAGGTCTACCACGATCTCCTGGCGGAACTGGAGGGCGTCCGGACCCTCGGCGAGGGGGTCCGCGACGAGGCCCTGAGCGTTCTGGTGGGCCCGCGCGACGACGCTGGTCGGAAGGTCGTCGTCTTTAACTCTCTGCTGCACGCCCGCGCCGACTGCCTCGCCCTGCCCGCAAAGAGGCTCGCCGGGAGGGCGGTGGCGGACGCCCGAGGCGAGCCCCTCCCGCAACAGGAGGTCATTAACCTCGACGGAACCCGCAACGTCCTTGTCCGCGCGGGAGAGATTCCGCCGGTCGGTTACCGCACGTTCGACCTGGTTGACGCGAAGCCGCCGGCCGACACGGCCGGTGCGGTCAAAGCGATGGCCGACTCGCTCGAAAACGATTTCCTCAAGGCCACGTTCAACTCCGAGGGCGAACTGGTGAGCCTGTGGGACAAGGAGCGGGAGCGCGAGGTGCTCGTTGCCGGCGAGGTCGGCAACCGCTTGCAGATGTTTGAGGACACGCCCGGCCACTACGACGCGTGGGACCTGGCGGACACCTACCGCGACCACGAGATCGACATCGCAGGCGGCGGCACATTGAGCGTCGACGAGAACGGCCCGGTCCGTGCCTCGCTCCTCCTTGAAAAGCCGGTCGGCCGTTCGAAAGTCCGGCAGCGCATCAGCCTCTACGCCGGGTCGCGGCAACTGGTGTTCGAGACGCACATCGACTGGGTCGAGCGGCAGCGGATCCTCAAGGTCGGCTTTCCCGTTGAGATCAACACGACCTACGCCACCTACGATATCGCCTTCGGCAACATGGCCCGTCCGAACCATCGGAACACACCTTATGATGCGGCCCGTTTCGAGGTGCCCGCGCACCAGTGGATGGCCCTCTCGCAGGGCGATTACGGCGTGAGCCTCCTCAATGATTGCAAGTACGGCCACGAGGCCGACGGAAAACTGATGCGCTTGAGCCTCCTGAAAGGCTCCATCTATCCCGACCCGGAGGCGGACAAGGAGGCGCATGACTTCACCTACGCCCTTTATCCGCACGCCGGTTCCTGGCGAGAGGCCGGGACGATTCGCGAAGCGCTGAACTTAAACTGCCCGCTTCTGGCGCGCTTTGTCGCCCAGGCGCCGGCCGAGGCGGACCATTCCTTCATCCGCTGCGACGCGCCCGGCGTCACCCTCGAAGCGGTCAAGCGCGCCGAGGACGGCGAGGGACTGGTCGTTCGCCTCGTCGAGCGCCTAAACGGCCGCGCCCGGGGCCGCCTCGTGTTCGACCGGCCGGTTCGGAAGGCGTGGTCGTGCAACCTGATGGAGGAGAAGGAAGACAGGCTTAAGGTCCGCGACGGCGCGGTTGAGTTCGTGGCGAAACCTTACGAGATCGTCACCGTTCGGGCGGCTTTCTAGGCGTGCGCCCGTGAGGTTTTTGCGCGACGGGTTTCGCGGCCCGTCGCGACTCGTGGCCGCCTGTCCGTCTGCCGACCGTTCCGGTTCGGGATGGCGGGATGTGTCTATCACGTCTTTGCCGCCAAGTGCTCCTCGCTGAAACACGGCGACATTGTCGAAGCGCGAAATGGTCTCGGCGGTGTAGAAGAATACTTCCTGCTGGCGGCGGCCGTAGGCAGATTGAGTCGAATTCCCGAATGTTCCATGTGGCAAGGAGAAGTTGTAGGAGGTGCGGCCGGTTGAGGCCGGGGCGCTTCGTTCGTGGCTTGCTCGCCCCGCATACCACGAGGATATGCGGCGCTTGGACGGCTGGTTGCGGCGTGACCCCCCTCTCTGCGGAAGCGCCTTTTCAGCCCTTCTCGGGCGATGAGTCGGCCTTGACGTATTCCTGGAGGGGCTTGACGGATAGCCCTTTCTTTTTCAGCGATTCGATGCCGTTGACGAAAGCGGCGGCGGCGCTGATGGTGCTGATCAGCGGAATGTTGTTGGCGATGGCCTGGGTGCGGATGTGAATCTCGTCCTGGCGGGGGTTCTTGCCGCTCACGGTGTTGATGACGAGTTTGACCTCGCCGTTCTTGATGAGGTCGAGGACGTTCGGCCGCCCGACACTGATCCGCTGGAGCGTCTCAACCTTGACGTCGTTGCGCGCCAGCGCGGCGGCGGTGCCTTCGGTGGCCACAAGATTGAAGCCGAGGTCCTCGAGTTTTTTGGCGATGAAGATGATGTCCCGCTTATCGGCGTTTCGCACCGAGATGAAGACGGTGCCTTCGAGGGGGATGA
Organism: Phycisphaerae bacterium; assembly: GCA_035527275.1. GTDB lineage: Bacteria > Planctomycetota > Phycisphaerae > FEN-1346 > FEN-1346 > DATLBA01. The sequence continues at coordinate 19,159 of DATLBA010000126.1, read as the reverse complement.
CGTGGCCGGCGCCCTGCTGGCTTTTGGCGAAGGCCATGCCGTAGGTCGCATCGACGCCCATGACCTCGCCGGTGGACTTCATCTCGGGGCCCAGAACGGCGTCCACGCCGGGGAAGCGCACAAAGGGGAACACAGGCATCTTGACCGCGATGTGATCGATGGTGACTTCCTTTGTGAAACCGAGTTCTTCGAGCGTCTTGCCGAGCATGACTTTTGTCGCGATGGCGGCGAGCGGCACGCCGATGGCCTTCGAGACGAAGGGGACCGTGCGGCTGGCCCTGGGGTTGACCTCGAGGACGTAAATCGTGTCGCCCCGGATGGCGTACTGGACGTTCATGAGACCCTTGACCTTGAGTTCCATGGCCAGAACGCGGGTCTGTTCGGCCAACTGTTCCACGATGCCGTCGGTCAGGGTGATGGGCGGGATGGCGCAGGCCGAGTCGCCGCTGTGAATGCCGGCCGGTTCGATGTGTTCCATGATGCCGCCGATGACGCAGCGCCGGCCGTCGGCGATCGCGTCCACATCGACCTCAATGGCGTTCTCCAGGAACTTGTCGATGAGGATCGGGTGTTCGGCGAAGGCGTCGGAGGCGAGTTTGGCCTCGGCCATGAACCGCTCGAGTTGCGCCTCGTCGAAGATGATGTCCATCGCGCGCCCGCCGAGGACGTAGGAGGGGCGCACGACGACGGGATAGCCGATCTCGTCGGCGATCCCAGAGGCTTCCTCGAACGAGTCGGCCGTGCCATTCGGCGGCTGGACAAGAGAGAGTTTCGCAAGCAGTCTTTTGAACCGTTCCCGGTCTTCGGCGCGGTCGATGGAATCCGGGCTGGTCCCGAGGATATTAACGCCCGCCTGCTCGAGGGGGACGGCGAGGTTGAGCGGCGTCTGGCCGCCCAGTTGGACGATCACCCCTTCGGGTTTCTCGGCCTCGATGATTGCGAGAACGTCTTCCCGGGTGAGCGGTTCGAAGTAGAGTTTGTCGGAGGTGTCGTAGTCGGTCGAGACGGTTTCGGGGTTCGAGTTGACCATGATGGCCTCGAACCCGAGTTCCTTGACGGCGTAACTGGCGTGGCAGCAGCAGTAGTCGAACTCGATGCCCTGGCCGATTCGGTTCGGCCCGCCGCCGAGAATGAGGATTTTTTTGCGCTTCGTGACGCGATTCTCGTCGACGGGCTCGTATGTGGAGTAGTAATAGGGCCGGTCGGCGTCGAACTCGCCCGCGCAGGTATCAACCATTTTGTAGGAAGGTCTCACGCCTCGTTTCTCGCGCGTTTTGCGAACGGAAAGTTCGTCGGTCCCCGTCAGGAAACCGATTTGCACGTCTGAGAAGCCGGCCCGCTTGGCTTCCCGCAGGAGTTCCGTCGGCATTTTGCCGAGTGCTTTCGGGCCTTTGTGGTGGGCGAGGCGCTCGCCCATCTCGAGGATTTCACGGATGTTGTCGATGAACCATCGGTCGATCTTCGTGAGGCGGGCGACCTTTTCGACGCTCCAGCCCCTTTCCAGCGCATACTTGACGTAGAAGTGTCTCGCATCGTTCGGCGTGACCAGTTTGTAGGTGAGTTCCGCATCGTCCTTGGGCGGCGGGAGGAGATGGTCCTTCCCGTCGAAGCCGAGGCCGAAGCGGCCGATTTCCAGGCTTCGGATTCCCTTCTGCAGCGCCTCCTTGAACGTTCGCCCGATGGCCATCGCCTCGCCGACCGATTTCATCGACGTGTTAATCGTCGGGTCGGTCTGAGGGAACTTCTTGAACGTAAACCGCGCAATCTTGAACACGCAGTAGTCCACGGTGGGCTCGTAGAACGCATACGTTTTGCCGGTCACGTCGTTGAGGATTTCATCGAGGGTCATGCCGATGGCGAGTTTCGTCGCGACCCGCGCGATGGGGAAGCCCGTCGCCTTGCTCGCCAGGGCGCTGGAGCGGGAAAGCCTCGGGTTGACCTCGATGATGACAATGTCCCCGTTCTCCGGGTCGCCGCCGAACTGGATGTTGACCCCCCCACCAGTGACGTCGATCTTGCGGATGACCCGCCGGCAGAGGTTGGTGTACTCGGCGTATTCGCGGGCCGAGAGCGTCTGCGACGGGGCAACCACCATCGAGTCCCCGGTGTGGACGCCCATCGGGTCCACGTTCTCCATCGAGGTGATGATGATGACGTTGTCGGCGCAGTCGCGCATGACCTCGAACTCGATTTCCTTCCACCCGAGGACCGACTGCTCGACGAGAACCTGGCCGACGGGACTGGCTGTGATGGCCCTGGTCAGGCAGTCGCCGAGTTCCTCCAGATTGTAGACCGTTGAGCTACCCGCGCCGCCCATCGTAAACGCCGGCCGCAGGATCAGGGGGAACCCGATTTGCCGGCCGATCTCCATTCCCTCTTCGACGCTGGTGGCGATGCCGCTGTCGGGCACCTTGATGCCGATCTCCTGCATACTCTTTTTGAAGAGGTCGCGGTCTTCGGCGCGGCTGATGGCTTCGGGGCTGGCGCCGAGGACCTCAACGCCATACTTCTCGTAGACGCCGGCCCGCGCGAGGAAGACAGCCACATTCAGGCCCGTCTGCCCGCCGAGGGTCGGAAGGATGGCGTCGGGGCGTTCGGCGGCGATGATCTTTTCCACCACCTCCGCCGTAATCGGCTCGATGTAGGTCCGGTCGGCCATCCGCGGGTCGGTCATGATCGTCGCCGGGTTCGAGTTGACCAGAACGACGCGATAGCCCTCTTCCTTGAGGGCCTTGCAGGCCTGGGAGCCCGAGTAGTCGAACTCGCAGGCCTGGCCGATGATGATCGGGCCCGACCCGACGATTAGGATCTTTCGGATGTCGGTTCGCTTGGGCACTGGCGATCCTTGTCCTCGCCTTGCCGCGCAGACGCCGGCTTTGGCGTCCCCTCCCGCCCGCCAAGGCGGGCGGCTAAAAAACTATTTCAAATCACCCGTTTTGTGCGTCACGGCCAGCCTACCCCGCAAGGTTTCAAGTCTCGCAAAACCTTTTTAACAGTGCGCTCGGCTGCTCCGTTTCATCTCGGCAGGGATGGAACTGGACCCCCCAGGCGGCGACCTCCTTGCTTCGAATCCCTTCGACCGTCCCGTCGTTCAGATTCGTGTGCGTGATCTCAACCGCGTCCGGCAGGCCTTCGGCCTCCACGACGAAACTGTGGTGCTGGACGGTAATGCCGCTTGTCCCCTTTACCCGATTCCGAACCGGATAGTTGACGCCGCGGTGGCCGACCTTCATCCGCTTGACATTTGCGCCCAGGGCGAGCGCAAGAACCTGATGGCCGAGGCCGATGCCGAGCATCGGCCGCTTACCCAGGAGCGACCGGACCGTCTCAACGACACCGCTCAGCACGCGCGGGTCGCCTGGACCGCCGGCAAGGAGGAGGGAATCGGGCTCGGCCGCAAGGATATCCTCGGCGTCGGCGGTGCTCTTCCGAATCTCGATCGTGCAGCCGAGTTCGGCAAGTTGACTAAGCAGGCTTTCCTTGACGCCGAGGTTCAAGAGGGCGATTCTTTGCCGCGCCGGCCCGTCAGGTTCGCGCCTGCCCTCCCGGGTCACGTCGCTCACCAGATCCGTCTCGAAGGGGGAGGGGGTTTCTTTGAGTTTGGCGGCGAGTCTTGCGGCGTCGAAGTCACCCGAGACGATGGCCCCTCGCATCTCGCCGTGTTCCCGCAGATGGACGGTCACGGCTCGTGTGTCCACCTCGCGGATGCCGACCACGCCGCGCTCTTTGAGGAAGTCCTCCAGGGCGCCCGTCGCGCGGAAGTTCGAGTAGGTCCGGCTGTATTCGCGGATGACCAGGCCGCCTGTCTGGGCGGAGGCCGATTCGTCGTCCTCGCCGTTCACCCCGTAACTTCCGATGATCGGGTAGGTCAGGACGGCGAGCGTTCCTCGGTAGGAGGGGTTGGTGATGAGTTCCTGGTAGCCGACGACGCCTGTGTAAAAAAGAGTTTCCCCGAAAGATTCTCCGACCTTGCCGAAGGGCATGCCTTCGAACGTCGTTCCGTCTTCCAGGACCAGCGCAGCCTTCGGGCGGCCCATAATAGGCTCCAGAAAAAAGATCCCTGAGGCCTTTTTAGATATACTCGATCGTGCTTGGCGGCTTCGGGCTCAAGTCGTAAAGCACCTTGGTGACCGATGGGACCTCTTTGTAGATCCGTTTCTGGATCTTCATGAGCGTCGGCCACGACAGCCGCGTCGCGGATGCCGTCACCGCCTTCTCCGAGTTCACGCACCGGACCGCGACGAGGTCGCCGAACCGCCGGCGACCGTCCTTGGTCACGCCCGTCGCCTTGTCCGAAAGAAGGACGGCGAAGGCCTGAAACTTCCTCAGCCGCTCCGTTTCCTCTTCGACGATTCTGCACGCCTTCCGGACGATGGCGATCCGCTTCGGCGTCACCTCTCCCAGGCATCGGGTCGCCAGGCCCGGGCCGGGGAAGGGCATCCGCCCGTAGAGGCTCTTCGGCAGCCCAAGCGCGCGGCCGACTTTCCTCACGTCCGGCTTGTAAAGGGTCTTGACGGGTTCGATGACTGTGAATCCGTAGCCGTCACGGGCGCTGATGCCGATCTGGTCGAGGACGTTGTGCTGCGTCTTTACACCTTTCTTGGTTTCCACAATGTCGGCGGCAATGGTTCCCTGGAGCAGAAAGTGCGCCCCCGAATCTCTGACCGCCCTGCCGAAGACTTGGTAGAACGTGTTTCGGAAGGCCTTGCGCTTTTCCTCGGGGTCCGTCAGGCCCTTGAGCGCTGCGAAAAACTTTTTGGCGGTGCGGATGATGGTCACCTGGATGCCGAGTTTCGCGAAGGTTTCCTTCACCCATTGCGGCTCGTCCTGGCGCATGAGTCCGTCGTCGATGAAGATGGCCTTGAGCCGGTTGCCGATGGCCTTGTGGCCCAGGACGGTGACGACAGCGCTGTCCACGCCGCCCGAAAGGGCGCTGATGGCCTTGCCGTCGCCGACGGTGCGCTTAATGTTTTCGATTTGCCTGCGAGCGAACCTCTTGTAATCCACCTGTTTTCCCCTTGGAGCGTAAACCGGCTGGGATCGTTTGCAAATTACTTGGGAAACTTTTGACCGGGAAGATAGTGACGCGGTCGAAAAATTGCAAGACTTCTTTCGAAAAAAATTGGAAAAACGCTACCGCGCCGGATTGCCGCATCCAAAACGATAACCTGCGCCGGGCTTCTGCGCGCACCGCAGCCTCTCGTTTGGGGGCGACCCCTTGCGGCCGTGATTCGTAAAACAATCTTGCGACATCGCCAGGATCGTCTCGACGACCTCCGGCCCGCCTCAGGCGGGTCGGTCATCGGGTGGGTCTTGTGGATCGGCGGCAGGTCCTTCAGGCCCTCCGGCCCGTGGGTCTGAAAGCGGCGTTTGTACTCGTAGAACTGCGTGCGGCTCACTCCTCGGCGGCGACACGTCAATGCCTGTCATCACTAACCGTCGATGGGTCGGCTGGTGGGGCACCAGGGACTCGAACCCCGGACCCGCTGATTAAGAGTCAGCTGCTCTGCCAACTGAGCTAGTGCCCCTCCGGCGGCTTGCATTCTAGCGGACGGGCCGGCCGTGTCAAGCGCAGTCGTCGGCGCCGGATCGCCCCCACGGTGCGGAGTCCGTGGGCGTTGGGTGTGTGCCTATTGCGCATGGTCAATATATTGGCGGGCGGTTTGGGATGGATTTTGGGCCCAATCGCCGGGGATTCACGGCGTTCGTCCCCGGGCGTTGGGGCGCGGCAGGACATTGCGGGCGTCTGAGATTTTTTGGGCGCGGGGGGGTTGAAAGGACGAGAAAGACTGGTATAGTAAGACGAGTGACGCAGCAGCGGAGTAGCGGAGGCGGGAGGGGGCTTCGTCTTCGTTGGCTTCTATGGCGAAGGCGGGAGGCAATCGGTAAGAGGGCAGGGGGAAAGACAAAGGCTTCGAGCCGGCCGTTACTTTGCCACGTCGTTACTCGGTTACTCGGCTGTCCGGCGCTGGCGTAGCTCAATGGTAGAGCGCCCGCCTTGTAAGCGGGGGGTTGGGGGTTCAAGTCCCTCCGCCAGCCCCAAAAAAGAGATTTGCGATTGCCGATTTTCGATTGAACGGCGGGGCGGTGGCATCCCGCCTCAGGCGGGCCTCAGGCGTATTGGCGGCAAGGGCGCGCTGGTGAATCGAAAATCTGAAATCGAAAATGGAGAAGGGGCAGGTTCCCGAGTGGCCAAAGGGGGCAGACTGTAAATCTGCTGGCTCAGCCTTCGGAGGTTCGAATCCTCCCCTGCCCACCACCTAGAATGCGGAAGGCGGAAGTGGGAACGCGGAACGAACGGCGGGCGGGGCTCTCCGCCGCGAGTTCGGCATTCCGAGTTCCGCATTGGTTGAGCGGGCGTAGCTCAATGGTAGAGCACCGGCCTTCCAAGCCGGCTATGTGGGTTCGATCCCCATCGCCCGCTCCACTCACCCCTACGCCCCCGCCAGACGCCGGATCGCCTTGACCGCAATGTCCGTCCGCCAGTGCGCCCGGCGAAAGTGTATCTTCTGAACCGCTTCGTATGCCCGGTCCCGCGCCTCGCCGATATCCGCGCCCAAGGCCGTCACGCCCAGCACGCGGCCCCCGTTCGAGTAAACCTTGCCGTCCTCGGCGCGCGTGCCCGCGTGAAACACCACCACATCGTCCATCGCGTCGGCCTCATCGAGTCCGGTAATCTCCTTGCCCTTCTCGTACGAACCGGGATACCCGCCGGAGGCCATCACGACGCACACCGCCGGCCGCGGGTCCCACTCTACGGCGACGCTTTCCAGGCGGTCGTCCATCGTGGCCTCCAGAAGTTCCACCAGGTCGCTCTTTAGGCGGACGAGGAGCGGCTGGGCCTCCGGATCGCCGAAGCGGCAGTTGAACTCCAGGACCTTCGGCCCGCCTGCCGTCACCATGATCCCCGCATACAGCAGGCCGCGGTACGGGGCCCCTTCCACCCTCATCCCATGAACCATCGGGACGAGGATTTCGGCTTCGATCTGGCCTTCGATGCGGTCCGTGACGACCGGCGCCGGGCTGCAGGCCCCCATGCCACCCGTGTTCGGTCCCTTGTCGCCGTCGTAGGCCGCCTTGTGATCCTGCGACGATTCGAGTATGTAGATGCTCGAGGAACTCACCAGGGCCAGAATCGACGCCTCCTCGCCCTTCAGGCGTTCTTCGATGATGATTCGCTCGCCCGACGCGCCGAACGCCTTTTCGTTCATGATCTTCTCGACGGCCTGGCAGGCTTCGTCCTGGTTCCCGCAGACAAAGACGCCCTTCCCCGCCGCCAGACCCGAGGCCTTCACGACGAGCGGCTCCTCGTGACTTTCGATGTAACACAGCGCGTCGCGGGCCGACGTGAAGGAGGCAAACTCGGCCGTCGAAACCGCATGGTGCTTCATGACCATCTTCGACCAGGCCTTCGACCCCTCGACCTGGGCGGCTGCCTTGTTGGGACCGAAGATCCGGAGCCCCTCGCCCTGGAACCGATCCACGATGCCCTCGACCAGCGGCACCTCCGGCCCCACGACCGTGAGATCGATTCCCTTCTCGCGGGCGAACCCGAGCAGCGAGTCAACGTCCTCGGCCCCGATCGGGAGGCACTCGGCCACCTTCGCGATGCCCGGATTGCCCGGCGCCGCATACAGTTTCGTGCAGCGGGAGGACTGGGCCAGTTTCCAGCAAAGGGCGTGTTCGCGTCCCCCGCCGCCGACAACTAGAATCTTCATCGCGCCTCTTCTCCTCACTCCATCTCGGAGCCTGTGGGGGCTCCGATTTTAGACCCGTTCGCGGCGGTTCCTCAAGCAAAATGCGCGGCCCGGCCATGGAGCGCCCCCGCAGGGCGCCGCCCGCGCGCGTTTTTCGCCGCCGGTTATGAGCATAGGCTCAAAATGCGCGCCGCCCATTTCCCCCGTCCTGCGGCCCGTGTCTCACGCCGTTCCCGGCCTACCATTTTGACAGGGCGGGACGACCAGTGACTGGGTGACCGGGCAACTGAGTGACGGAGTGACGGAGGCAGCACGAAAAACCATATTTTCAATTTTCGATTTGCGATTCTAGATTTTCGCTCCGGACGGCGAACGGCGGCGCAGCCGCCTTGGAGTCCGCTGCCTTGCCGCAGGCCCTGAGTTCGCCGAAGGGGGACCGCATTGGCGGGACACACCGCACGCCGAAGGCGCCACAAAGTGGGGATGCCGCCCCTCCGCTAAGGGCTGCGGGGAAAATTGTCACACCCAGCACCCACGGGCAATGGCCATGCTTGGGAGTACCACCGGCGTCGGTCGTGCCGAAACGCGCCTTGACGCCGCCGCTCCGATGCGCCATAGTAAGGACATGGGTTCCGTTGTGCCCTACGAGGGGTCCAGAATCGTGAAACCAACCGCCCTCACGTCGCTTCTCGTGAAGCAGCGCGGCTCGGCAAGGGCCGAACTCATCGACCAGAGCCTTCGGGCCGCCGGCGCACGCGTCACCGCCGTTGACAACCCCTATGAGGCGATTGCCGAAGCCGCACGCGCCCAAACCGCCTTCCGATACATCGTCCTCGGCGTGGATTACTTCGGCCGCGACGAATTTCACATCTTCCCCCTCCTGCGCCGGCAATGGCCGGAGACGACCCTTGTCGTCTACCACTCCCCGGGCTTCAGATACAAGGGCGAGTTGGCCGAACTCGTCGGCGCGGACCTCGTCCTGGCCGACTCCGACGATGTGTCCCGCTTTCTCGAAAGCTTCTCGGCGAGGCCTGCGCGGCCTGAAGCGCCACCGGTTGAAACCACAGCACCCGAGCGCGAGGCGCCGGTCGAGACGAAGGCGTTCCTGGCCAAGCCGATGCTGACACCCGACTGGGCCGACTCACAGGCCGAGCCGAAGGTCCAGAACATCACGGATGAGCCGACCCGTATCGACGGCAGCGGACGGCAGACGCTGACCGAGGAAGAACTTCGCGTCCTGCTGGGCGAGGAGGGCGAGGAGTGAACCCTCCGACGAACGCAAGCACCGACGCCTCCGCCCAGCCGCGCGTCATCCTCGTCTGCCGCAGCCCCGCACGCCGCGCACTGCTGGACCGGGTTCTCAACGCCGCCGACATCTACTCCTCCGGCGCCGAGGCCTTGTGGGCCGTCGCGCGCGGCGGCGTCCGCGCCGCCGTCTTAGACTTCGATTGTCTGCGCGGGCGGGCGAGCGAACTCCTGGCCGGCCTGAAAAAAGCGCAGCCCGATCTGGCCATCTACCTCCTCGCCGAGCCGGAAGACGAACCTGCCGCACGCGACCTCCTGGAGGCCGGCGTCACGCAGTACTTTCTCCTCCCCGGCGAGGCGGACGAACTGGCGCACGCTCTGGCGTCCGCGGGTCCTCCGCCGGCCCGGGAGGACAAGCCGCTGCCCGCTCACCAAGAGGCCCCTGCGCCCGACGCCGCGCCTGAGTTGCCCGCCGAAGAGAAAAACCCGCCGCCAGAGAACGAGCAGAATGAATCTCGGGACGAGCAGCAGACCGAGCCGCCGCCCCACCAGGAAACGCCCGACGCGACAGGCCAGGCCCGGCTCGACGCCCTCCGCGACGCCGAGACGGGTCTGTTGAAGGCAGACAGGTTCCGGACCTATCTTCGCAAACTGATGGCCAGGGCGCGGGAATGTCAGGCCGAGGTCGCTCTGGTCCTGCTCAGGCCGCAACCGACGCCCGAGGGAGGGTCTGCGGAACCCGAAACGCTCGGCCGGCTCGGCCGTGCCATCGGGTCCATCCTGCCTGGGGGATACCGAGGTGGCCGCTTGGCCGCCGACCGATACGCCGTCGCATGGGCCCGCGAGGTCGGCCAACCGCAGGACGCCGACGACCACCACCGCGCCGTTATCGAGGCGCTGGTGGCCCTCGGGCCGCGCGTCGATCCGGCGCTGCGGCTCCATGCCGGGCTGGCGCTTTCCTCGGCCGACGGCCCGACGCCCGACGCCCTGCTGGCGGCGGCGGAAGAACGGCTCACGGCCCTGGCCTGAACCGCCGTTGCCGGCGCGCCCCCAGCCGCAGAACCAGAACGCCCGCCAGCAGGTAACATCCGACGGCAATCAACATCAGCCGCGAAAAACCGAACTCCATCGCCAGAAGCGGTGCCGAAACCGTCGCCACCACGGACGCGAAACCGTTGACCGCCCAGGCCCACGGCACAATCGCCGGCGCGGCGGTCCCCACCAGCCTGAGCCCCGTCGGGAACATGTGCCCCATCGCAAACGCGAGCGGCGCAATCGTCCCCCACGCCACCAGAAACCGTAGGGCCACCGGCGCCGCCTGCGTAAGCGCCAGCCATCTGCCCAGCCCGAACACACACCCCAGCCCCAGACACACGACCGCTGCGGCCGCGACCGCGCCGACACGTTCGATCCGGCCGCGCCGGCGCCCGCTCGCCAGGCTGCCCAACCCCCCGAAGAGGAGAAAACCGCCAATCACTGCCGCGCTCGAATAGATCGGATGGGCCAGGTACAGAATCAACTTCTGAAGGAATCCCATCTCGAGCAGCATAAAGCCGGCGCCAAGCAAAAGGAAGTATCCGAGGCTGGCCGCCTTCCTCGGCGCAGAACCGAGCGCCTTGACCCCCAGCGCCAGAGGCAGCACGATCATCACCGCCGCCAGCAGCACCGCCTGCCCAAGCGCCGCAAGCAGCATCAGATACCCGACCTCGAGGTAAGCCCTCGAGCGCCTGCCCAACTGCTCCCTCAGCAGGCGAAGCGACCGCCAGCGGAAGGCATGAAAGAAGTAGGGCCGGTCGTCGGTCGGCGCTGTGACCTCAAACGGATAGGCCGCGAGATAGGCGTCCCGGTCGGCCCCCAGCATCGCCCGCGCCGCCTCAAAGTAATAGGGCCGGTCCAGCACATGGTAGCGGTTGACCTCCGACGCCGTGAGCCCCGGCAACCAGCAGAGGTCGAACCCGCGCTCGTCCGCGAAGGCCCGGATTCGGCGGGCCGCTTCCGCGCCCAGCGGCCGCTTCGAAACGAGCACCGTCACGGTCGCCCAACTGCGGATCATCACCAGCCGCTGGGCCGGCTCCAGCCCCTTTTGCCGAAGCGCTTCGGCCGCCGTATCCAGCACCTTCAGGCCTTCGCGCGGCGGCGTGCGCGCCCATCGCGTCACACACAACACCCCGTTGTCGCTCAACCGGTCCAACATCGCCGCGAACGATTCCACCGTGTATAAATACGATTCCTGGGCGGCATAGACACCCGCGCCCGACGCGCCGAACGCGTCAATCGGCGGCAACTGGATGATGTCGAAAAGTTCCCCCGTTGAGGCCAGATATCCCCGGGCTTCCTGGTTCACGACGCGGACTCCCGGCGCGTCGTAAACGTCCCCGCCGTATGAGGCCAGGGGGCCGGTCATCACCTCGATAATCTGCGGGTTCATCTCCAGCCCGACGATGCGCGGGCTTCCGTGAAACAGGGCCAGCCCCAGGTCCGCGCCGCCGCCCGCACCGATGACCAGCACGGCCGACTGCTTCTGAAGGTGATAGGCAAGGGCCGCCGTCGTGTAATCCAGGAACCGCCACTCGCCGCGCCGCTCTCCAGGGGCGAGTCGCCGTGGCGACCTGCAATCATAGACGGGGCTGGTCTGATCGCCGTCCGTAATGAGCAGCACGTGAGGCGGAACGGAAGCGGTGTATTGAAGGCTCAGCCCCGTGGCATAGTGGATGGCCGGCCCCGCCACCACGTCAATCCGCCCCAGGGGCCCTTCCGTTTCGTAGATAACCTCCACGCCCGGCATGGCCCGGACCTGGGAGAGCATCTTGTACTGGGACATGGTCGGCTCAAGAGGAGCCAGGGCCGCCACTGCGACAGCAGCGGCCCCGATGCCTAGAGCGGCTGAGGCCCACCACACGCGCCGCCACGGAACCAGCCATGCGCCCCCAACGTAAGCCACCAGCGCCATCGCAAGAACCAGTTCCGTCCCACTCAGCACATACATCAAAACGACGGCGCTCACGGCACCCAGCCCGGACCCGATCAGATTGGCGGCATAGTGGCCGCCGATTCGCTCGGGCCGATCCATCAGCGCCACGCCCACCACCGCGCCACCCAGCAAGAACGGCACGAAAAGCACCAGTTCCAGCACCGCAACGTATCCGACCTGGGAGAAGTCCCACGCCAGGAACCGCACATTCAGCGGCACCTTGCCCGCCGCCCACAGCGAACCCACAGCACTCACCGAAAATGCCAGCGCCAAGGCGCACAGCCAGCCGCGCGCCCGGCCGACGACCTGCCGCCGAAGGAGCATCAGCGCCGTCCCGCTCGTCCCGAAACCCAGCAGGGCGACGCTGATGACCATGTAGGCGAAGTGATGCCAGAATCGGACAGAAAGTGCCCGCATCAAGGCTAACTCAAGCCCGATGACCGCTGCGGAAATGAGGCCGACCGCCAACCGTGTTCGCCACGTCGGCATTCGATGTTATTCCGACACGTCCCGGCGACGCAGCGGCACGAAGCGCACCCCCATGAGGCTCCGGCTGCGCACCTTCCCCTCCTCGTCCTTCTCGACGAGCATCAACGTCTGGGTCGCAAACGGACCGCCGACCGGGATGACCATCCGTCCCCCGCGGGCCAGTTGCTTAATCAGGGGCGGTGGAATCTGGCCCGCCGCACACGTCACGATGATCGCATCAAACGGCGCCTCCTCCGCCCAGCCGTAGTAACCGTCCGCATGCCGCACCTTAACCACCGTGTAACCCAGTCCTTTGAGGCGACGGCGGGCGCTATCGGCCAGAGGCTTGATGATTTCAATTGTGTAAACCTGCGGCGTGAACTCCGTCAGCACCGCCGCCTGGTAACCCGAACCCGTCCCAATCTCCAGGACCCGCGAGTCCTTCGTCAGTTTCAACCTGCGCGTCATCTCCGCCACGATGTACGGCTGCGAGATGGTCTGACCGTAGCCGATAGGCAGCGGCGTGTCGTCGTGGGCGTGCGACTGATGTTTCGCCAGCACGAACTTGTGGCGCGGCACAGCCGCCATGGCATCCAGCACCGCCTGGTCCGCCAGGCCGTAGGCTCGGATCACCCGGACCATCTTGTCCCGCTCGGCCTGGCGTTCCTCGAACCGCGGCGGCGACCATTCTTCCTCTTCCACCTCTTCTTCTTCCCCCGCGCCCTGCTCTTCCTCCTTGGCGTCGCCCTGTTCCTTGTCGGCGCCCTGTGTTTCGCCTGGGTCCGAGGGTTCCCCTGGAGCCCTGTCCGGCGCCTCAGCCTCGGATGCAGGCGCCGATTCCTCCGGCCCTCCCTCTCGGTTCTCCTCTTGAACCTCGCCTCGAAGGTCGCCTGGAATCGAATTGAACAGCAGGGCCGCAGCCACCAGGAGCAACGCTCCAATCGCGAGGGCCCATTTGCCGAGCCCCTTTGCGCATCTCCTCTCGCGCGCCAAGGTTCACCTCCTTGGACGAGAATCGCTCGTGACATGCTCTAAGATGAACCGTCCACCAACCCATATCATAACAGGAAAGGTGCGCTAAAGGACTCGAAATGCCCGGAAGGTGGAAGGCCGGGTCAGGCGGCAGGCTTACATCAACGGCGCCGAAAAGTTCACGTCACATAGAGGACACACGAGCTGGACGAAACCCTGCCAGGGATATGTCCTAACCCGTGTGGCGATAAGGCCTTAGATGGCGAGGGCGACGGGATTCGAACCCGCAACCACCGGATCGACAGTCCGGTACTCTAGCCAGTTGAGCTACGCCCCCGCACGCGCCGACCCACGGAACACAGGCCCGATACTATACCGGCTCCCGGCCGATTGTCAACGCCGCTTTCCGCCGGGGAGTCGGGCCCTCAGCGTTGATAAATGGGCAGTTGCCGGAACGAGACGCTCAAAGCCAGTGCGCCCATCGCGGTCGAGTAGCAGGGGCCGTTCGGGCTATGTTGGGCTCCCCGTCCGGCTGGTAGGCGAATCCCCCTGCGGCACCCTTGCCGGGTGCACCTCGAGTTGGTGGCGGTCAGGCGGCGGATTGCCGGTAGGCGTTCCAGGCCCGACTTGTCGGGATTGGCCCGGAGGCTGACGTCTTTACCTTCAAGAAGGGCGACGACGGTCGCACGCGATTCGCGCTGACGCGCGATGGGAAGAAAATCCTGGAGGTGAAATGAGGTCCTTGCTTTAATACAGTGAATGACCGCTTGAGACCCGCCGACATGCGGCAGGTCCGGAGCAAATTCGGAATACACAGAAGGTGACCTCTCCCCAGATGCAGGGGCGAAGCACCGGCAGAGCCTAATGAGGAGGATGAATCCGTGCAGGCCACGCGAGGACGTATCAGAACGGGTTGCCCCCTGGCACTGAATCGCCGCCGTTTCCTGATGACGGCTGGTGCCTCGGCCCTGGCGATGAAAATGGGCCTGCTGGACTTTGCAGCGTCGCTTCTGGGAGGGGAGCCCAAACAGGCGGGGAAAGCGCATATCCTGGCGGCGTTTGCACGGCCCAATACCGACCGCTACTGGATGGGCTGGCCGGGCGCCGCCTATGACATCAAGGCCCGCCAACAGCAATACACGGCAATCCTCAAAGCCGCCGCCGGGGAACAGGACGTGCATCTTGAGGTCCTGGGCGACCCGATCCACGATGAAAACACCCTCAACGCCTTTCTCGAACAGGTCGCGAAGGCGGGCCCGGATGGAGTTGTGCTCACCGTCATGCACTTGGATCACTGGGGCGCGATCAGCCAGTTCCTCGACAAGCGCGGGCCGGTGCCGACCGTCGTCTTCAGCCCGATGGGAACGTCCTTCACCGGCCACCTCCAACACGCCCGCAGGTCGCCGAACGCCTGCACCGGCGCAACACAGAACCCCGAGTGGCTCCGAACCGGCCTTCGGATGCTGAACACCGTTTGGAAGATGAAGCACACGCGCCTTTGCATTGTGGCGGGCGGCAAAGTGGAGGACAAACCGCTCGAGGGTCTCGGCACAACGCTCCACTATATTCCGAGAAGCCGCTTTACCGACGAGTTGAAAAAGGTGGAGGACAGCGATGAAGTGCGCGCGGTCGCCGACTACTACGCCAAGGAAGCGAAGAAAATCGTCGAGCCCTCCAAGGAGGACATCCTGAACGCGGCCAAGAACTATATCACGTGCCGGCGCATCATCGAGGCCGAGAAATGTCGGGGCTTCTCGATGGACTGCCTGGGCCTTGTCGGAGGCCGGCAGATCCCCTGCCCACCCTGCGTGGCCTTCAGCCGCCTGAACGACGAGGACAGTGTCGGCGGGTGTGAGGCGGACTGGAACGCCGCCATCTCCATGCGCCTGACCTCGTACCTGTTCGGCCGCCCGGGCTTCATGCAGGACCCCGCGCCGAACACGGTCAACAACACCCTGATGGCCGCCCACTGCTCGTGCCCAACGAAACTCGATGGCTTCGACAAACCGCACGAGCCGTTCATCCTGCGCAGCCACTCCGAATCGAACACCGGTATCGCGACCCAAGTGCTCTGGCGCGAAGGGCAGAAGATCACCATCATGAAATTCGAAGGGCCCGGGCGAATCATCCTCGGCACGGGGCGGGTGCTGCGGAATATCGACACGCCGCCTTCGGGCGGCTGCCGCACGTCGCTGGAGGCCGAGGTGGACGGCGTGGCCGACTCACGCGACGTGAAAGGCTTTCACCAGTTGTTCATCTACGGCGACCTGGAGGACGAGTTCAAAGCCTACGCCCAACTGGCGGGCATCGAGGTGGTCCACATCTGAGCCGCACAACAGATGCCATCGGCGGCAAAGGGCGCTCGGTCCAGCGAGGCTCAAGCCTCGCGCTACACAGCCGGACCGTGCGCCATCGGTATCCCGCCAGGCAGGTGGTGAACCTCTTGAAGGGCGCCTCGACGCGCCGGATGGTCCACGAGAACATTCGTCCGATGAAGAGCCTATCGACCTCTGTCAGAGGGATGCCCAAAGCGTGGGCCCGCGGGCAATGGAAAGTCTTCCTCAACAACCCTCGGGATGTTCGTCGCGCGATTCGCCACGTGGAGCAAAACTGATGCGGGAGGGTCTCGGGCCGCAGCGGTGGTCGTTCGTCAGCGAGTATGAACCACCCCGCGCTCAAAAGACGTGATGCGCTCGCCTGCGGCTCGCGGCTGAACGTGCGACCGGCACGAAACGCTCAAAGCACACCCTTGGTCGAAGGCGTTCCCGAAACGCGCGGGTCGCGGGCTATTGCGGTTTTCAGGGCCCGGGCGAGGGCCTTGAAGACCGCCTCGGCGATGTGATGGTCGTTCTCCCCGTAGGCCACCGTGACGTGCAACGTCATTTTGGCGTGGGTGACAAACGCCTGGAGAAAGTCCCTGACGAGTTCCGTTTCAAACTCGCCGACGCGCTCGCCGGGGAACTCAACCTTGTAAACGAGGTAGGGCCGGCCCGAGAGGTCGAGGGCTACCTGGGCCAGGGCCTCGTCCATCGGGACGGCGGCGGAGGCGAAGCGCGCAATGCCCTCCTTCGGGCCGAGCGCCTCGGCCAGCGCCTGGCCGAGGCAGATGCCGATGTCCTCGACCGTGTGGTGCGGGTCCACGTTGGTGTCGCCCGCCGCTTCGACCTCAAGGTCCACAGATGCGTGGCGCGCAAGCAGCGCGAGCATGTGGTTCAGGAAGCCGACGGGCGACTCGACCCGGGCCTTGCCCCGGCCGTCCAGATCGAGAGCGAGGCGGATTTGCGTTTCTTTCGTCTTTCGTTCGACCTTTGCGGATCGTGCGTTTGCGGCGGCACTCACGCTGCCATCTCCTTCCTTACGGCCTCGATTCCGGAAAGAAGCCGGTCGTTCTGTTCAGGCGTCCCGACGGTGATGCGAAGTTTATCGGAGAGGCGGGGCCGATTCCAGTATCGGACCAGAATCCTGCGGGCCTTGAGGGCTTTGTGCCAGCGGCCGGCGTCACCGTCCGGAACGGCGGCGAGAACAAAATTCGCCTCCGATGGAAGCACCGCGAAGCCCAAACGAGCGAGGCCCTCGGAGAGTCGCGCCCGCTCCGAGCGGACCTTCTCGACGTTCGCCTGCATCCACGCCTCATCTTCGAGGGCGGCGGCGGCGACCTCGACGGACACGGCGTCGCAATTGTAGGAGTCCTTGACTTTCACGAGGCCGGCAATGAGGTCCTCCGGCCCGACGGCGTAGCCGAACCGCAGGCCCGCCAGGCTGTGCGACTTCGACAGCGTCCGAAACACGAGGACGTTCGGCTTGTCCTTGAGGACCGCCAGACCCGAGCCCGGGCCGAAGTCGGCGTATGCCTCGTCCACGACGACGACGCCTCTGAAACCGTCGGCGAGAGCGGCAATCGCGTCGGGCTCGGTCCACGTGCCCGTTGGCGCGTTCGGGTTGCAGATAAACAGCAGCCGCGCGCCCGTCTCAAGCAGCGCCTCGGCCGGCAGGGAAAAATCCTCGGACCTTTCCACCTCGACGGCGCGTGCGCCTTGAATCTCGGCCAGGACGGGATAGAGCGAGTAGGTCGGCGTGGCATAGGCGATGGCCTCGCCCTCGCCGACGCACGCCGTGACGACCATGCGCAAAAGTTCGTCGCTGCCGTTGGCGCAGAGGACCTGCTCGCGCCGGAGGCCGAACCGGCGCGCGACGACGTCGCGGACCTTGTTCGCCATCGGGTCGGGATACTTTCGAAGGAGCGACCAGTCGGTGCGGCGGAGCACTTCCAGGACGCGCGGGCTGGGCGGATAGGGGTTCTCGTTGGTGTTGAGTTTGACCGCGCCGGAATCGCCCTGCGGCTGCTCGCCGGGCGTGTAGCCGGTCATGGCCTCGATGTTTTTTCGGAAGTAGGTCATGGGTTTTGCCAAACATCACGCGGCGGGCGAGCCTTAGGCGGGCCCGCCAAATGTGAACGGCTACTCGAGCCGTTTGCGGACGCTTTCGGCGTGGGCCGTCAGGCCCTCCGTCTCGGCCAGGCGCTGGATATCATCGGCGTCGGCGGCAAGCGCCCTCTTGTCATATTCAATGACGCTCATGGACCGTAGAAAGGAGTTGGCCGTCAGACCGCTCGCCCACCGGGCCGTGCCACCCGTCGGCAGCGCGTGGCTGGGCCCGGCGACGTAATCGCCCACCGCGACCGGCGTGTAAGGTCCGAGAAAGATGGCGCCCGCGCTTCGGATATCGCGAAGCGCTGCACGAGGGTCCGCGGTCAGGATCTGAAGGTGCTCCGGGGCCAATTCATTGACTACGCGAGCGCCCTCGTCGAGGTCCGCGACGAGAACAACCGCGGAGTATTTCTCGAGGCTCCTGCGCGTCGCCTCGGCGCGGTCGAGGGCCACAACCTGCCGCTCCAATTCCTCCGAGACCCGATTCGCAAGGGCCTCGTCGGGCGTGACAAGGACGGCCGAGCCGGGATCGTGTTCGGCCTGGCTGAGCATGTCGGCGGCGACGAGCGTTGCGTCGGCGGATGCGTCCGCCAGGATGACCACTTCGCTCGGTCCGGCGAAGGCGTCGATGTCCACGCGGCCGTAGACCATCCGCTTGGCTAACTGGACATACAGATTGCCGGGCCCTGCGATTTTCTCGACCGCCGGGACCGTCTCGGTTCCGTAGGCGAACGCCGCGATGGCCGGTGTGCCGCCGATTCGGTACACCTCCGCCAGACCGCAGATGCGACAGGTGGCCAGCACAGCCGGATGAATGTCTCCATTGGCGGTCGGGGGGCTGGCCACGGCGACGTGCGGCACGCCCGCCGACAGGGCGGGCACGGCCACCATGAGAAGCGTCGAAGGATAAAACGCTTTTCCTCCCGGGACGAAGACGCCGACGCGCTCCATCGGCCGGTAAAGGAGGGAGAGCCTCCGGCCCTTGCGCTTCAGTGGCTTCGGATTGCGCAGGAGGATGTGCCGTTGGAACCGCCGGACGGCTTCGCGGACGCGGACCGCCGCCTCCACAAACGCTTTCGGCATGGAAGCGTAGGCGGCCTCGATCGTCTCTTCCGGCACGCGCAGGTTCTCAGGGGCGAGGCTTGATCCGTCGAACCGATTGGTCCATTCGCAGAGGGCAGCGTCGCCGCGCCGGCGGACGTCCTCGAGGATTTTGCGGACGCTTCGCTCGGCGTCGGCCGCGGCCGCGTCGCCCGAGACCATGCCGTGCTCGATGCTGAGGGATGAGCGGAGCACCTCAAGGGCCGCGCGCCCCTGGTCGGTTCTGGCGTCAATTCGCCGAATCATGGCAAGGCTCCGTCCGGAGGTGCTCCCGGAGC
>DATLBA010000125.1:0-2932 GCA_035527275.1 Phycisphaerae bacterium | reverse complement strand
ACTGAAGTGTGCCCGGAGTGCGGGGGAAGCGGCGACGATCCCTCGGCGCCGGCGATGGCCTGTTTGGAATGCCGAGGCCGGGGAAAGGTTCCCGCAGCGGGCCACGGCTCGCCGCGGCGAGCCAGGGAGGCGGTAGACAAGCGGAACGCCCCGCCGGGGACGGCAAACGCAAGACGGCACAATAGGGAAGGAGCGAAGGGATGAACGGCGACAACGGCGACAACGGCGACACGGCCCTCGCCACAACCGTGAGGGTCCAGACCGACGGCGACAGCATCCTGCCCGAGCCCGGCGAGGAGTTCGTCCTGACGCCCTACGTCCGGGAGATCACGGAGCGGGCGCTGGCTTACCTCAGGGCGGGATACCCGGTCCACTTCGCCGGCCCGGCGGGGACGGGGAAGACGACCCTGGCCTTCCACGTGGCCGCCCAACTCGGCCGGCCCGTCACGCTCATGCACGGGGATGATGAGTTCGGGAGTTCCGACCTCGTGGGCCGGGACGCCGGATACCGCAAGTCCAAACTGATTGACAACTTCATCCACTCCGTCCTCAAGACCTCGGAGGAGATGCAGAGCCTCTGGGTGGACAACCGGCTGACCACGGCGTGTCAGAATGGCGACACCCTGATCTACGACGAGTTCAACCGGTCGAGGGCGGAGGCCAACAACGCGCTCCTCAGCATCCTGTCGGAGAAGATCCTCAACCTGCCCAAGTTGCGAGCGACCGGCGACGGGTATCTCGAGGTCCATCCGGACTTCCGCGCCATCTTCACCTCGAACCCGGAGGAGTACGCCGGCACCCACAAGACGCAGGACGCCCTGATGGACCGGCTCATCACGATCCACCTGGGCCACTACGACCGTGAGACGGAGGTTCGCATCACGACGGCGAAGTCGGGCGTCTCGACGCCGGATGCCGAGAGGATTGTGGATATCGTGAGGGAACTGCGCGGCGTCGGCGTCAACAACCACCGGCCGACGATCCGGGCGTGTATTACCATCGCCAAGATCCTCGCGCACAAGAACGGCAAGGCCCGCTGGAATGACCCCGTTTTTCAGTGGGTCTGCCGGGACGTCCTGAAAACGGATACGGCCAAGGTCACTCATGGGGGCGAATCGGTTATGCCCCAGAAAGTGGACGAGGTAATGCGGAAGGTCTGCGGGGGCCAACCCCAACACTCCGCAGGCCCCAACCAATCCGTCGTGGGGTTGAGGACATAACAATATGGCTATCCAGAAAAGGATTATCCGGGGCTTACAGGACATCCCCACCCTCTCGGGAAGAGTGGGTCAGACCTCTCTTCCCTACAAGGCATATATGAAAGTTGCCAGTCTGGAGATGGAGAAAGCCCGGCGGGGAAAGGAAAGGGAGAGCGCGTCGTTTCGGGTGAAAAACATCGATGCGCGCGTCGAGGAAATCGAGGACGAAAAAGCCGCGATCTTGCAGGCCCAGGCCGAACTCGGCAAGGGGAGGCCGACCGATGCCCGGGATTCAGGGCCCAAGCCCGAGCCCCCGCCTCCCAGGAGCGCGAGCGGCCTGAGGCTCAGGTACTGAACAAGGGGATGGCTCATGTTGACCTTAAAGGGCATGAAACACGTTCGCACCCGCCGAAACGCCAAGGGCTTTCGCTCGTGCCCACAGGCCACGGGAGTGTCGCAGGCGCCGCTTGACGCCGCACGCCTCGCCCGCGAAGAAGAGAGGCTGCTCGCGCGCGAGGCGCGGCGACTTTGGCTCGAGGACCAGTGGACCAGACACTTTGAGGCCGCGGTGCCGCCCTTGACGCGGGTGCCGCCCTCGGCCCGAACGAAAGGGAAGTAACGATGGAATACGCCCAAGAGATCCTCGCCAAGTCCGGGAAGATCGAAGGCAGATGGACCCGGACCAAGCGTTTCACGCACTCGGTGACCTGCGGTTACTGCCGGGGCACCGGCCGGGAGCCGAAGTTCGGCAGCGGCAGCAGATGCCCCGTCTGCGGCGGGGCCGGCAAGATCAAGGTCAGTCCACCCGTCGTGACGTGCCTGAAGTGTCGCGGGACCGGACGCGAGCGCGGGGGCCTGACCTGCCTGGCGTGCCGGGGGACGGGGGTCGTGTCGGTCCGCAAGGACGCCGCCACCTGCCCCAAGTGCAAGGGCACAGGCAAAGAGGGGGTCCTTTACTGCACCCCGTGCAAAGGCCAGGGCGTCGCTTGACCCGGTTCGCCAGCCCGCCACGGCACGGCATGTGGCCGTGCCAGGGGGCGACGCCGTGGCAAGCGCGGCCTCTAACCGGAAGGCGGTCAGATGGCGAGCATTCTGGATAACGTCAGGATGGCCGAGCGGGTGTCATCTGCGAGCGGTGCGCAAGCGAAGCGCAGCGTGCTCCCGATTGCAAATGCCAGAGACGCCGTGAGCGACTTCTTATCGAAGATGCTGCCGGACGCCAGGCACATCAACATCGTCAAACTGGCGCTCATGGACCCCGAACAGGGAGGATGGGAGGCCGAGGCGGAGGTCCAGGTGCCGAATGCGACCGTAAAGGCCTTGGGCCTGCCGACACGCAGGCCGGTGCTCGATCGCCAGGCCTACCTCCTGAGGCTGGACGGCGAAGGAAACGTGACGGCTTACGGACTCAGGGACTCCGTAGAAAGAGGAAAGTGACATGAAGGTCAACTGTCTTGCCTGCGGCCACAAAGTGGACCTGGACGACGCCTACGACGACTACGAGGGCGAGGTCAAGTGTTTCGCTTGCGGTGCGACCCTGAACATCAAGACGCAGGAGGGCCATCTGAAGTCGGTCAGTGTGGTCACGGGGCGTGTCCCCAAAAACTGGGCGCGGGTTTAGCGTACGCGCGCGAGAGTCCGTGCGAGACACGGAAGAAGAAACTGACATGAAGATCGACAGTCTTTCCGGCGGCTACAAACACGTGGTGCTTCTGTACTCGCCGGCGTGCCTC
>DATLBA010000124.1:0-14284 GCA_035527275.1 Phycisphaerae bacterium | reverse complement strand
CACCACACGTCCATCCAGGGCGAAGGGTTCAAGTCCCTCGCGGAGGGCGAACAGGTGGAGTTCGACGTGACCCAGGGTCCCAAGGGCCCGAGGGCCGAGAACGTGAGGCGCCTGGGTCAGTCGGCTGCGGCGCCCGAGCCGGAGGCCGAAGCCGAAGAGGAGATGCCTGACGACGCCGACGACGCCGACGACGCCGACGACGCCGAGACCGAGGAAGAGGCCGAGTAGAACCCGGCCGGGTCCGGCACAACAACCGAATGCAAGAAGGGCGGTATTCCCTTACGGGGTGCCGCCCGGTTTTTCATCTCCTGCGGCCAGCGGCGAAGGCTCTCCTCCACCGGCGGCCCACCAAGTGCTCGAGAAACTCGCCCATGTGGCAGCCTGCCGCGGTGCCGTCAAGGCGGGCGACCGGCTGAGCCCCGAGGAGATTGAGGCGCTGCTCGCGCATCGGGAGGCGGCCGAGATGGTGGCCACTTGTCCTCACGGCCGCCCGACCGCCGTCATCCTCCGCAAAGCGGACTTGGAACGACAGTTCGGCCGAGACTATACTGCCCCCGTCCAGTCCACCGAAGAGGAGCGGTTGCCGTTCTAGGGTGTGCGCGGATGGCAGCGGAAAATTTGGGACGGGTATGTTTTCCGGGCGGCAAAACCGCCTGACAGCCCTAAATTTGATAATGCTATTGTGCTATTTCTGTATACTCGCCTGTCTCTGAGTCATAGATTTTCCGATTCATGTTCGGGTCTGGGATTTTTCCGGGATGATAGTGCGAGCAGATATGTTCTGGCGGTAGCGGCTGGTGGAGCGAAAATGTGAAATCCAAAAAACAACTCTCTGCCTCTAGATGGCAAGCCTTGCGCACCCACTCTGCAATCATTTCATGAATCAATTCCAGTAGGCAGCAGTCGGTGACACGAAACTCGGTTGTGTTTGGGAGGTTGATTTCAAAAAAGGTGGGCTTGCCGATTTTCCTTAACACAGAAAGGTACTTTTGGGTGTTTTCAATGGGTAATCCTATTACGAGGCTCGCTAGATATTCGCTGCCATATATGAGATAGAGGCCACAATGTTCGACGATAAATCTGTCATCGATGGCGAGGCACAACTCCCCATCGTCATCTGAGTAAGGAGCCGCTTCTCTGATGCTTTGTTGAAGCATTTTCTCGGTCAGCTCGGGGAAATCGCCGCTTAGGAAAATGGACCTAAAACGTTCAATCTGGGTGTCTTTATAACGCAACAGCAGCCCTTTTTTGTAGTAGTTTGACGTGTCATCTGACCGACAGCCATGATATGCGCGCATGTGTGAATATCGCCGCCTAAACTCGTCGATTTTGTTGTTGGTGATAATTGGTTCGGTTGGCTGGCCAAGGAGTTCTCTGTATCCCATCTCGCCGCTTTCTATGTGAGTCGCGTTCTGCCTCGCCTTGGCTTCAATCTCCGTGGTCAGAATATCTCCAAACATGGCTTCAAGAGCAGGCTTCCACTCCACGAAGGCTTTCCACACAAAAACAGAATTGTTTTCTGAAGATTTCATTTCGTTTGGATCAGTGCGTAGGGTGGGTGCTAGGCACCTGGCTGGGTTCTGCGGTTGCGCGCTCTTGCTCAGTCATTATCGTCCTCCTCAATTGGTTTTCTCCCAAGCAATTTCCGCCACAAAAACACAACCAATCCAACCGCAAAAGGAATGCTGCCGATGATGGCGAGGACGATAACCTGTACAATGAATGGCTCATCGCTAATAGGAGAGCCGAGTATCATTCGCGTTTCCTTTCCCAATAATCGCGACGGTCAGCAGGCTGATACAGTGTCCTCCGAAAACCGGAGCGGGCGATGGGATTCGAACCCACGACGTCCAGTTTGGGAAGATGACACTCTACCGCTGAGTTACGCCCGCAAACTTTTCATTCTGTTTGTCAATATGCTACGAGGAAACAGTTCACGGCTCTACTGCTTTCTTGCGGCGCTTCGCCTGTGGCGGTCGCGGGTCAGGGGGGGGCTTCGGACGGCGCTGTTCGATGCTTACGCCGCAGAGAGCCTCCAGGAAAAAGAAAAATCCTGGCCGCTCAGCCAGAAGATACCCCCGAACCCTGAAGCCCACGCCGTCCAAAGCCGCTCGTTTTTCTGGCACGCGCGGAGGGACTCGAACCCCCAACCTTCGGTTCCGTAGACCGACGCTCTATCCAATTGAGCTATGCGCGCAGGCCCACGCTCGAAACTATAGGACCGGCGGAGGCTGTGTCAAGGCCGCCGCTTGCGGCGCGGGAGAAGTGACCCAGACATCGTCCCCTGAGGTGGAAGTCAGGCGACCGCATCGCGCCCGACGCCGTTTTACAGGGAATACTCGAGCGTATCCAGGAGCCGGTAGCCGTCCCGAACAATCGGGCGGGTTCGGGTCAGGCGGATGCGCTTCCCGAAGAGGGGGCCGTCGATCACGAGCGTATGGTATTCGCCGTTCTCGCCGCAGGCGTCGATTCCGTTTTCTTCCAGGTATCGCAGGAACGCCCGGTCCACGGGGCGGCCCAGCCATTCTTCCGGGAAAAGGTCCGCCCGGGCGCTGACGACGACGGCCTGAAAACCGGCGTCCATAAACTCGGCCGGAATCGCAGCCGCGGGTTCACCCCAAAGTGGGAAAAGCGGCTCGATGCCCAGTTCCCTGCATACTCGCTCCACCCACTTTTTCCCCTCTTCCAGGTGAACATCGCCGAAGACCATGCCCTTTGTGCCCTGGAGGCCGGCGCTTCGCACGGCGTCCTTAAACTCTTGCTCATATCCCTCCGGCGTGGTTCGCTTCTGCACCAAAGGGAGCCCCATCGCTTCGGCTTGCAGCCGAATCAGTTTTGCCTCGGTGCCGTGGAACCGGACGCGGCCGTATTCCTGGGAAATGGTGTTCACAAGGTGGGATACGCGCAGCCCGCGCTGGATCGCCCGGTGACAGGCCAGACAACTATCCTTTCCACCGCTCCATGACACGAGGTGCACGATGAGGTCCCCGAAGCCGAGTCACTCGGCTTGAATCTTTTCCACGAGTTCCGCGTCGATGTCGAAGTTGGCGTGGACCTTTTGGACGTCGTCGTGGTCTTCGAGGGTTTCCAGGAGGCGGAGGACCTTGCGGGCGTCCTCTTCGCCGGGTGAAACGTAGGTTTGCGGCACGTGGCCGAGCTGGGCGCTTTCGACGGCGACGCCGCCCTGTTGGAGCGCCTCCTTCAGATCGGCGAAGACGTTCGGTTCGCAGAGGATTTCGTACGCCCCGTCGGTCTCGTTTATGTCCTCGGCGCCGGCGGCCAGGGCGATCTCCATCAACTGTTCCTCATCGGGTCCGGGGCCGGTGATGACGAGGCCCTTCTTGGCGAACATCCAGACGACGCATCCCGGCTGGCCCAGGTGACCGCTGTGACGTTCGAAGATCTTGCCGATGTCGCTGGAGGTGCGGTTGCGATTGTCGGTCATGGCCTCAACGAGGACCGCCACGCCGCCGGGCGCATAGCCCTCGTAAACGACCTCGTCAATCGTCTTGGCGCCTGCGAGTTCCCCGGTGCCTTTCTTGACGGCGCGTTCGATGGAGTCCTTGGGCATATTGGCGTCGCGTGCTTCTTCGATGGCGTATCGGAGGGTGAGGTTCATGGCCGGGTCGCCGCCACCCTGGCGTGCGGCCACGGTGATCGCCCGCACGCATTTTGAGAAAACCTTGCCGCGCTTCGCGTCCTCACGCGCCTTTTTGTGTTTGATTCCGGCCCAGTGCGAGTGGCCTGCCATGGTGGGCTCTCCTTATTTGTTTCCCGGCGATGCCGCGCGCTACAGTTCGGGCGGAGGATTGGAAAGCGATTCGTCGTTCTCCGGCCGATTCTCGTCGGCCAGCGGCGCGACGGATGGGGCCTCCCCGGCGTGTGAGTCTTCGACCTTGCGGCGGACGCGCGCCAGGTCTTCCGGCCTCCGCCGACGGGTGCGGGCCTCGAGGATTTGGGCGGCCTTTTCCCACGCCTTGATTGCTTCGGCCTCGCGGCTCAGGCGCCAGCAGGCGTCTCCGAGATGGTCCCATATGGTCGGGTCCAGGTCCGGCGCCTTCTCGGCGGCGGATTCGAGAATTTTGAGTGATTCCTCGAAACGCCCGCACTTGTAGAAGACCCAGCCCAGGCTGTCGAGGTAGGCGGCGCTTTGGGGGTCGGCTTTCAGGGCGAGCCGGATCATGCGTTCGGCCCGCTCGATGTGGACGCCGCGGTCGGCCCACATGTAACCGAGGTCGTTGTTCGAGGGGGCGTGATCGGGCATGACCTCGAGAATGTGCAACAACTCTTTTTCCGACGACGCCGCGTCCTCCATCTCGTTGTAGAGGCCCGCCAATAGATAGCGCCAGGCGATGTTCTCCGGGTCGGCGGCCAGAAGCCCGCGGACCTCGGCCACGGCTTCCTTGTGCCTGCCCTGTGCGGCGAGGGCGTGGGCCAACAGGAGCCGCACGTCTTCGGCCCCCGGATGGTCGGCCAGGATCGCGCGGGCAATATGCTCGGCCTCGGCGAAGCGCTCCTGCCGGTAGCGGATCTCGGCCAGCATACCGCGGGGCGGCACGCTTTCGGCGTCAATCGCAAGGGCCTGCTCGACGGCCTGTTCGGCCCGGGCCAGGTCATTTTTTCCGATATGCACGGCGGCCAGTTGGCACAACGCCTGGACGTCGGTCGGGAACCGCAGCAGGTGGCTCGTCAGTTCGGCTTCGGCCTCGTCCAGTTTTCCCAATCGCATAAGGGCGGCGGCCAGGAGATGGCGGGTCACCCTGTCGTCGGGAGCGCCCCGACGGGCCACCCGATATTCCTCCACCGCCTCGTCCACCCGGTCGAGACGCTCGAGAATCATTCCCATCTGGCGATGGAAAGCCGGCAGCGGGAGGCCTGCGGCGATCGCCGCCCGGTAAACGCCCAGTGCGTCTTCGAGCCGGTCGGCGCGGATCAGCAGGTGGGCCTTTCGGGAGTAGGCGATGGCGGTTTTCGGCTGGCGCGCGATGGCCTTGTGATAGAGGTCGATGGCTTCGTCGGGTTTCCCCGCGCGTTCGGCCAGCATGCCGACCAGCACAAACGGGCCGCAACCTTCCGCGTCGTCGGTGACGAGGCGCCCCGCGTCCTGATACACTTGCTCGGGGTTTTCGAGGCCGTCGATGAGGCGAGCAGCCCGGACGAGGATGGCGGATTCGGATCGGCGGCCGGTCATGGCGCCGGCCAGGGCTTCGAGCGCCTCGACCGGTCGGCCCTCGCGCCGGTGGAGTTCGGCCAGTTTCAGGGCCGCCGCGACGCTGCCCGACCCCTGGTCGGCCTGGCCGGCCTGGCCGGCCTGGCCGGCCAGTTCTCCATACAGGGCCGCCGCCTTCTCCTCCTCGCCGGCGGCCTCGCAGGCCTCGGCGAGTTGGAACGCTACGGCGTGGTTTTCGGGGTTCCGGCGGCGGTAGTCTTCGAGTTCGGCAACGGCGCCCGGCAGGTTGTCCTCCGCCCGATATGTTTCGACCAGCCGCCGATAACCAACGGAAGCGCCTGGATGAGCCTCGATGAGTTTTCGGGCCCAGGCCCGGGCATTTGGGAAGTCTTTCTTCTGAATATAGGCGCGGCAAAGGAGGCCGAGAAGTATCGTGTGATTGGGCCGGTCGGCAAGGGCCTCGCTGAAGGCGAGGATCGCCCGATCGTTGTCCCCTCGGAGCAGGTACAGCCGTCCGAGCACCTCCTTGAGTTGCGCCTGTCCCCGGTACAACAGGTAGATTTCCGCGTGTTGGCGGAAAAAGGGGCGCGGCTCCGCGAGCAGGCGGAGCAGGGTCTCGTAGTCGCGGATAGCCGCGTCCACATCGCCGCCGTCCTGATGGGTCCGCGCAAGATGGTAAAGGCCGAGCAGCCGGTATGACGAATGCTCCGAGGCGCTCCGGACCAGCGCCTCGAAGGAGGCGACGGCGTCTTTCGGCCGGCCGAGTCTGTGGGCGGCCCGACCGCGAAGGTACAGCGACGGCACGTCGGTGGGCCGGAGTTGGAGTGCCTTGTCGAGCGCCCCAGTTGCGCCGCGGAGGTCGCCGACTTCGTAGAGGGCCTCGCCGAGGCGCCGCCATACGCGGGCCGCCTTCGGTGCAAGGGCCGCCGCCGCGCGCAGTTCCCGCGCTGCGAGCGCATGCTCACCGTTTCCCATCAGAAGCCGGCCCCGGACGTAGTGGTGAAGCGCCTGGGCAAGCGGGTCGGGCCCGGCCTGCGGTCGGATCGGCTCCGGGCTGCAGTTGCGCCCGACTTCCTCGGGCGCAGGCGCAGCAACCACCGCTCCCGATACCAGGAGCGCCATGGCCAGTGCGACCGGACAGGCCAACCTTGCGCGCATAAGCAATCCTTCCCCCTTCCCGCTTCTGCTCTTTTAGACCTGCCGAAGCGGGCGGTCCGGGGTTCAGTGGATGATCTTGTTAAGTGGATATACAATAATACCGCCGGCGCCGGCCCGTTTCAACTCCGGCACCAGTTGGCGTTCCTGAGTGCTGTCGAGGATGACCTCAACCGCCACCCAACCGGGCTCGGCCAGGGGGGAGACAGTGGGGCTCTTTTCGGCGGGCAGCAGGGTCAGAACGGCGTCGAGGTTGGCTTTCGGCACGTTCATTTTCAGGCCGACCTTTTCCCTCGCTTCGATGGCCCCCTTTAGAAGCATGGTGAGATTCTCGATCTTGGCGCGCTTCCAGGGGTCCTTCCAGGCCGCCTTGTTGGCGATCAGTTGGGTATTGGACTCCATGAGGGTGTCCACGATGCGGAGGCGGTTGGCGCGGAGCGAGGCCCCCGTTTCGGT
This sequence comes from Phycisphaerae bacterium, assembly GCA_035527275.1. Taxonomy (GTDB): domain Bacteria; phylum Planctomycetota; class Phycisphaerae; order FEN-1346; family FEN-1346; genus DATLBA01. The sequence continues at coordinate 7,503 of DATLBA010000124.1, read as the reverse complement.
CACGTCCACAATGGCGTCCACGAGCCCGGCCTTGACCTCCTGACTGGCATCGGAATCAGACAGCAGTTTGTCAATCACCCGGTCGACGGGCTCGTCGCTCGAGAGCAGTTGTTCCACCGCTTCGGACAGGCCCGGTTTGATCTCGGTGGCGCCCCAGGAGAACTCGACATCCACCTCGATGCCGCGCTCCTGGAAGAACCGCTTCGTGACCTCCACGAGTTCGGTGGCGATGCGGCCGCCATTCAAGTCCTCTGGCTTGTGGACGGGGCTGTCCTCGGGCACCGCCAAGACCCACCGCACCGGCACCAGATGCGCCTTGGCATACACCAGGTCGGCCACCACCTGGACGTCAGAGTCGTTCTCGGCGATCCAGTCCTGGCCCGTGACACCGGCGTCCAGGGCCCCGAGTTCGACGTAACGGCTCATCTCCTGGGCCCGGAGCATGGCGACCTTGATCTCCGGGTCGTCCGTCCGCGGGCTGTAGGACCGATCTGCGACCTGGACGTCGAACCCCGCGCGGGCCATCAGGTCGAGCGTCGCGCGCTCCAGACTGCCCTTCGGCAGGCCGAGTTTTAACACGTTCGTCGTGCCGCTCATGGGACACTCTCCGGTCTGGAATTTCGTTCGGCGGTTCAGTTAGGACCGCGGTTACTCCTTTTTGCCGGCGGTCCGCTTGATTTTCCCTTGCGCGCCTTTCGGCGCGAGGCGGTTCGTTTCCTGGCGACTTTCCTCCGCCTGCTAGACGCGGTCTCCGACTTTCGCGTCTTTTTTTCCGGCGCACGCTTCGGCTCCTTGCGCTTCACCTTTTTCGCTGTTATCACCGCCGAGGGACAGGTGTTGTTGAGCGGGCACCGGCCGCACAGCGGTGTCCCTGTAATGCAACGGTCCTCTCCGAGGCGCTTGACGAGTTGGTGCGTTTCGTAGACGCGGGTGTTTTTGACGGCCCGTTCGAGAAAGGCCTGCATCCAGGATTCGGACTGGTTCTCGGGATCGAGGATGTCCAGGCGGTCCAGGACGCGCGCCACGTCCCGGTCGACGGGGAAGGCGTGGGCGCCGACGCAATCGCGCGCCATCGCCGCCGCCACGAACGGCCGCACCTCTTCCAGCCTTTCAAAGTAGGCCCGGGTCGCAATCTTCCCCATGCCCTCCAGAAAGTCCCAGACCATGCTGTTGTGCCTCTTGAAGACCTGGTCCAGAAGACGCGGGATGACGCGGGCCTTGTCGGCGGCGCTGGGGAAATCGGCGCCGAGGGTCTCGCGAATCTCGCGTGGGCGGCTGACGCGCAGGTCGTTCCAATCGCCGAAGTGCGCCCGCATCCGCTCCAACGCTTCCTCGACCTGCTTGCACGTTGCCTCCTCCCCGAGGATCGTCCGCAGCGCGTGCTCGACCGGATGCGTGATGATGGGTTTGGGCTGTTCGCCGTATCGGCCCTTCAGCACCAGCCGGATTCGGTCCAGGCGTTTCGCCTTATCCGTGAACGTGGGCATCGGCGTTCCTCACTCACGCAGGTTCGGTTGGGGTTTCATCTTTCGGTTCGGTTTCGCCTTCACCGGTCTCTTCAACACCGCGGCGAATTCGCTCGGCCCGGGCGTCCTCGTCCTCGGCTCGGGCCCGGGTGATCAGCGCACTTAACCGGACGCTTCGCTTGACCGACTCGTCCAGGTGAAAACGAAGCACCGGGCAGAACCTCATGGCCAGACGGTCGCTCACCCGCTCCTGGAGGAAGCCGTGTGCGCGCCGGACGGCTGCGAGGCACACCTCCTGCTGCTTCGAGTCCCCCAGGACGGAGACCCTTACGTCGGCGAAGCGGAAATCCGCCGACAGGTCCACGCCGGTGACCGTCACCAGCGCGATGCGCGGGTCGTTCAGTTCCGTGACGATCAGTTCCGAGACGATTTCGCGGATCAGGCTGGCGACGCGGCGATTGCGGCGGCTCTTTTGTCCCGGCTGCTTCATCCCGGCCGGTTTATAGAATTTCGGTTTCATAATCCACCAGGTCCGCTCCCGGCGCCGCCCGCACGAGGTCCACGATCTTGGCCAGCACCTGGTCGGCGAAGATACGGTCGTTGGTTGCCATTGCGACGCCCAGGACCGTTTGCTGCCGTCGATCCAGCCCGTCCACCTCGGCGACCGAGACGTTGAAGCGGTTGCGGATGCGGTCGCGGAGGCTGCGAACAACGCGGCGCTTGTCTTTCAGGCTCCGCGCGTCGCGAAGCATCAAACGCATCTGAAGGACGCCGACCACCATGGCACCATTCCGTGACGGGCGCCGTCCGCCTCAAGCCGGGCGGTCCTCCAGCGTCCGCTGAACCTCGACCGTCTCGAACGCCGCGATCCGGTCGCCGACCTTCACGTCGTCATAGCCGGCCAGATGGATGCCGCATTCCTGGCCCGCGCGGACCTCGCGAACATCATCCTTGAACCGCTTGAGGCTCTCGAGGGGCCCTTCGTGAACGACCAGGCCGTCGCGGATCAAGCGGACCCGGGCGCTGCGCAGGATGCCGCCATCGGTGACCCGGCATCCGGCGATGGCGCCGACACGGCTGATTTTGAACGTCTCGATCACCTCGGCCTCGCCCAGACGATGTTCCTCTTGCTGCGGCGCGAGCAGCCCTTCCAGGGCCTTGCGTATGTCTTCGGTAATCCGATAGATGACGTTGTATTGCCGGATGTCCACGCCGCGCCGCTCGGCCAGGGCGCGGGCGCCGGCGTCCGGCACGGCGTTGAACCCGAGGACGATGGCGTCCGAGGCGTCGGCCAGGAGGACGTCGCTCTCGTTAATCCCGCCCACGGCCACGTGCAGCACCCGGACCCGGACGTCCGGGTGCTCGATCTTTTCGAGGTTCTCCCGAACCGCTTCGACCGAGCCCTGGGCGTCGGCCTTGATGATGAGCGGCAGTTCCCGGACCTCCTTGGCGGTCATCTGTTCGAAGACAGCCTCCAGGGTCCGCGGCCGGCGCCTTTCAGCAAGTTTCTCTTCGCGTGACCGGCGCCGGCGGTCCTCGGCGATCTCTTTCGCCTTGGCCAGGTCGTCCAGCACGTAAAATCGGTCGCCGGCCTCCGGCGCGCCCGTCAGGCCCGCGACGCGCACCGGGACCGAGGGGCCCGCCTCCCTGATTCGGCGGCCTGTTTCGTCCGTCAGCGCCCGGACGCGGCCGTAAGTGGTTCCGACCAGGACCACGTCCCCGGCCTTCAAGGTGCCGTTCTGGACGAGGAGGGTGGCCATAGGGCCGAACCCTTCGCTCAGTTCCGCCTCGAGACAGAAGCCGACTGCCTCGCGATTCGGGTTGGCCTTCAGTTCGAGCAACTCGGCTTCCAGAAGAAGACCTTCCAGGAGGTCGTCCAGTCCGGCGCCCGTCAGGGCGGAGGTTTCGACGCAGATCGTTTTGCCTCCCCACTCCTCTGAGAGCAGTTCGAACCGGGTCAGTTGCTGCTTGACGCGCCCGGGGTTGGCCTGGGGCAGGTCGCACTTGTTAATCGCCACCACGATCGGCACCCCGGCCGCCTGGGCGTGATCGACCGCTTCCTCGGTCTGCGGCATAACACCGTCGTCTGCCGCAACGACCAGGACCGCGATGTCCGTGACCTGTGCTCCCCGCGCGCGCATCGCGGTGAATGCCTCGTGGCCGGGCGTGTCCAGAAACGTGACCCACTTTTCGCCGACCCGGACGCGGTAGGCCCCGATGTGCTGCGTGATGCCGCCCGCCTCGCCTTCGGCGACCCGGGTCTTGCGGATGTAGTCCATAAGGCTCGTCTTGCCGTGGTCCACGTGGCCCAGGAACGTGACGACCGGCAGGCGGGGTTCCAGATGCGCCTCGTCGTCCTCGCGGGATTCGATCTCGCGGATAACTTCTTCGGGTTCATGCTCGCGGTGGACGACGAGCTCCACGTCATAGGCGAGCGCGAGTTCCTCGATGGTCTCCTCCGGCAGGACGTCGTTGACGGTGACCATCGTTTCCTGGTTCATCAACTGCCGGATGATCTCGCTCGCCTTAACGCCAAGCGCCGCCGAGAGGCTGCGGACCGTGACCGGCGGTTCGACGACGGCTTTCCTCGGTCTCTCCGCGACGCTTGGGCGGCGAGCCGGCGCGGGGCGCTTCGTCCGCGGCGTAATGGTCCGGCCGCTCAGGCCGGCCCGCACCCGCTCCTCGGCGATTGTCCCGCCGGCGAGCCCCGTGTCGTACGCCGGCTCCTGTGAATCCTGCTCTTCGCGTTGGCGTAAGCGTTCACGTCGGCGGAAGGCCTGGGCGCGGCGGAGGGCCTTGGCTTCCTCTTCTTCGGCGGCCCGGGGCGCCCGGCGTCGGCGCTCGCGTTCGCTCTCTTCGAGAATGGGTCCGGCTTCAATTTTTTCGGGGGCTTGAGGACGCTTCGGCGGGCGCGTAGGCGGCTTTTGTTTCTCCCGGGGCGCGATGCCGATGCCGACGGCCTGGGGATGCGGCTCCGGCGGGGCGGCCGCTTCTTCCGCCTTGGCCCGCGGCCTCGGCGTCGGCGCCAACTTCGGCCGCGGTGCCAATTTCGGGCGCGGGGCCAACTTCGGTCGCGGCGGTTTTCGGACCGGCCGGCGCCGCTCGGTCGGCGGGGCGGCCGCCGGTGCGGCCGGCGGTGCGGCCGGCGGCGCCTCTTCGGCTCCCACCGTTTCGGCCGGCGCCTCCGCAACCGTTCCTTCTTCTTCGGCAACGGCCGCAGCGGCTTCGGCAGGCAGGGCTTCCTCCGGTTCCGCAGGCGGCTTGGCCGGCGGCCGACGGCGCGGACTGGGTTTGAGGCCCTCGGCTTTCGGTTTGCTCGCGTGGCGCGTCGGTAACCGGATCCGCATGCTCCGGGCGCGGGCGAGCTGCTCGTCGGCCGAGAGTTCAGGCTCCGGTTCGACGGCGGTTTCGGGTTCGGCCGGCGGCGCTTCGGCCGGCGCCGGTTTGGCTGGGGCGGCCTCGGCCGCCTCCCCGTTCCTTTCAGGAGAACGCCCTACGGCGCCCAGTTGCCGACGGATCATCTCCGCCTCATCCTCGTCGATGGTGCTGGAGTGCGACTTGACCTGGAGCCCGGCCTCCCGGCAGACGGCGACCATCTCTTTGCTGGGCATGTCGAACTCGCGGGCAAGTTCGTAGATGCGTACCGGCAAGGTTCGGCTTCCCTTCAGGGTTGGACTTCGCTCGGTTCGTCCCCGTCCGCCGCCTTGAGGACTGTATTTTCGGCCGAGGTGTTTTCGGCGGCGTTCTGCTTTTCCGTTTCTGTGTCGGCTTCGATTTCTGCCACTTCCGCCTTGGTGTCTGTTCCGCCCCCTGTTTCTTCAGGTTCGCTCTCGGTTTCCGTTTCGGTTTCTGCCTCTGCCTCTGCCTCCGCCTTCGCCTTCGCCTCCGCTTCAGCCTCGGCCTGGGCTTCCTGGAGCACCTTTTCTTCGGCGGCACGGGCTTCCAATTCGACAACCAGCGCGGCCACCTGCTCCATGATTTGCTGCGCTCGGTCGATTTCCACACCCGCGGCGCGCGCGAGGATTTCCGTGTTCACCTCGGCGACGTCCGCGAGGCTGATGTATCCGGCCGTGACCAACTCAGTGGCCAGGTCCGCCCCCACGGCCTCCAGTCCGCTGAGTTGCTCCAAGGCCGTCGCGCGTTGCTGGTCGTACTCGGCGGGGGTCATGATGTCAATATTCCAGCCGGCCAGGCGTGCTGCCAGGCGGACGTTCTGGCCCTTCTTTCCGATGGCCAGGCTCAATTGGTCCTCCCCGGCGAGGACTGTGGCGCGGTTGATGTCGCGATTTAAGAGGACCTCTTTCACCTGGGCCGGCTTGAGGGCCTCGGAGATGAACACCTGAGGCGATTCGTTGTAGCGCGCGATGTCCACCTTTTCGTTCGCCACTTCGGCGACGATGTTTTTGATGCGGCTTCCTCGAATGCCCACGCAGGCGCCGACGGCATCGACGCGGCTGTCTGTGCTCGAGACGGCCACCTTGGTGCGTCGGCCGGGCTCGCGGGCCACCGCCTCGATCACGACGATGCGGTCGGCCACCTCCGGCACTTCCAGTTCGAACAGGCGCGAGATCAGGTCCGGGTGCGTCCGCGACAGGACGATCTTGACATTGGCTCCGGACTCTCGGACATCGATAATGATGGCCCGGAGGCGGTCGCCGACGTGGAGTGTCTCGCCGGGAATCTGTTCGCTTTTCGGCAGAAACCCTTCGCCGCGGCTCAGGTTGATCACGCAGGAGCCGTGCTCGATCCGCGTGACCTGCCCCGTGATGATGGTGCCGACCTGGTCGGCGTAGTTTTCCATGAGGCTGGCGCGTTCGGCCTCTCGGATTTTCTGGATGATGACCTGCTTGGCGGTCTGGGCGGCGATGCGGCCGAACCCCGCCGGGTCGAGCTGCTCGCCGTCCACCGTCATCTGCATCTGGCCGGTCTCGCGGTCGATGGTGATCGCAACCTCTTCGGCGTCGCCGAAGTGCTTCTTCGCCGCCGACACCAGCGCCAATTCGATGCCCTCGAAGACGATCTCGGCGTCGATGCTCTTCTCGCGCCGGATGACCTCGACCAACCGTAACAGGTCTCCGTTCATCAGTTTTGTCGCTCCCCGCTGTCCCCAAAGTGGGGTCCCTTTGGGTCTGCACCCCACCTGGCGGTTCCTATTGGTCCGGCCCGGTGAAACAAAAAAGTGGGACCAGCACCGGACCCCACTTCCACCGCCCGCAGACGCGTCCGTACCGGAACGGACGCGGGCGGCAACCGCACCGCTGCTCTTAGGCCTGTGCTACATGCTCAGGCTCCAAACTGGTGTCGCAGCCGGTCCGGTCGTCGAGCAAGTGGTTCTGATTCATCGCCAACGGTGTTCCCATCGTTCGATCAACGGCCCCGTTTGCGCGAGGGTTTAGTTCACCACCCCGTCCCTTTGCGGGGTCCCTGCCACAAAAAACCCGCATGCTGCGGTCCACTGTGTAAAAAATTACCATCCAACCGCCGCCGGTGTCAATACCTTTTCCGCCGGGCGGCGTCCCGCCCATACACCTAAGGTTTTATTTCGCAAGGTCTTACGGGGTCTCCGGCTCCGGATTTTCACCCGGCTTCGGCGAATTGGTTTCCGCCTCTTGCGCTTCTTCCGTCTGTTCCGCCACCTTTGCGGACTCGACTTGCTCGACCCGAATAGTGTCGCCGTCGCGAATCTGCCGAAAGACCTTGACGTCGCCCTCAACCCGGCCGATGGGGTTGACAGGGCTGGCGGCCCGGGGCTCATCCCCCTTGCTGGCGGGGGTCTTGCCGAAGAAGACGCAGAAAGCGCTTCCGGTCGGCCAATAACCGATTTCGCCGACCTCCATCCGGTCCCGCGCCTCCACGCCGAGGTCGCACTGGACCGGGATACTGAAATAAATCTCCTGGCCCCACGTGTTGACCGTGCTTTCGATGGGCAAAGCGTCCCAGATCCGCGCGGCCGCCGACGTGTCGTTCAGCGTGGCCAGCATCTCAATCTTATCGGTTGCGATTCGTATTTCGTTCATCGGCATCTCCTGACACGAAC